>CAZDUD010000178.1:0-5606 GCA_964508485.1 uncultured Hyphomicrobium sp.
GACTACAACTATCTCTACGAGGACGACATGGGCTTCAACTTCATGCAGCCCGAGACTTACGATCAGATCCTGATCTCGAAGGATGTCATTGGCGATCAGGCTGTCTGGCTTCAGGAGGGGATGACCTGCAACGTCTCGCTGTTCGAGGGTAACCCGATCGCCATCGAGTTGCCGGCCCGCGTCACGTTCCAGATCGTCGAGGCCGACCCCGTCGTGAAGGGACAGACGGCATCGTCATCCTACAAGCCGGCCAAGCTCGAGAACGGCGCGCGCATCATGGTGCCGCCGCATATCGAGAGCGGCACGCGCGTCGTCGTCATGACCGCCGACGGCTCCTACGTCGAGCGCGCCAAGGACTGACGCTTTAAGGTTTTCAGGACAATCGCTTCAGAGCGGTCCGGCCGTGCACGAGTTCCACGCGCTCGCATAGGTCTCGAGCGGCGGCTGCTCGCGCTTGGGAATGCCGAGGCGGGATAGCCGCTTTGTCTCCAGGGCACGATAGTTGCGCTCCTGGCGGCACACCTTGCGGGCGCGCGCTTGCGCGTAGTGCCGTGCGCCTTTGTAGGTCTCGAAGGTCTGCACGGCGTGTCCCGCGTGCGCGGGCGTGAGCGGCGCCATCAGCAGCGCGCCGAAGATCGTCAGCAATCCCATCCGCACGGCGCTGGGCACGGTGTACCTCTCAATTCGCATCTGTTGTCGATCTGTGTCTGAGGGACGGCTCACGCGCGCTCGCTGCGCACGGTTTCGTCAATGTCCCACCCGTCGTCTTCGTCGTCTCCGGGGCCATGGGCGGAATTGCCTTCGTCGTCATCCTCGCCATCGTAGCCGTAGTTGAAATCTGGATCTTCCGAGTAGGTGCCGTCGTCCTCGTTATTCTGCTCGCCATGGACCTCGTCGTCGAACGCGAGCAGGAGGCTCACGGACGGCTGCTGTGCGAGGACCGGCTTCGAGGCCGATCCGGCGGCAGCAGGATCGAGCGAGCCTGCGAGAGCGACTAGGGCGAAAGCAAGGGCGGCAAAAGGCATGGACGGTCTCCTGAACTGGCCCCGACTGGAGAAGTATGATCCGAGATTGGGGCCTTCGGAAGATGCGGGTGTGCAAGAGGGAGAACACGCCGCACCCAAGCCGGCCGATTTGTGGCCCTTCCGGGGCGGCTCAGAACTTGGCGAGCGCCCCCGGCGCGACCTTGACGGTCGCTTCCTCGTAATGCGCAGTCACGCGCGGCACGATCTGGGCAGCGTCTGAGACGACGCTGAACGGCACCTCGAGCCCGCGCCGGATGAAGGCCTCGTTGCGCATATGGTCGAGGAGCCCCAGGAACGGGGTCCAGAAGTGCGCGATGTTGGCCACGACGATCGGCTTGGTGTGTTGCCCGAGCTGCGCCCAGGTGAGCTGCTCGACAAGCTCCTCGAGCGTGCCGATACCGCCGGGCAGCGCCACGAAGGCGTCCGAGCGCTCGAACATCAGCTTCTTGCGCTGGTGCATGTCCGCCGTCACGAGAAGGTCCGTGACCTCGCGCAGCATGTGCTCGCGCGCGATTAGAAACTCCGGAATGATGCCGGTCACCGCGCCGCCCGCTTCGAGCGTGGCGCGCGCGACTTCGCCCATGAGGCCGAGGCCGCCGCCGCCGTAGACGAGCCGAATGCCGTTCTCGGCCAGCGCCTGCCCGAGAGTCCGGGCAGCGGCGGCATAGGCCAGATTTTCCCCGAGGCCGGAGCCGCAATAGACGCAGATGCTGCGCACGGGGCCCGCGTGGACGCGCGGCGCGCCGTTGACATGCTGCGGTGCGGATTGGTGGGTTTGGCCTTTTGGCATGGTCGGGGAGGTCGGATGGGAAGGTGTTTGGTTCAAGTAGAATCCTTAATAGAGATCGAAGTGAAGACTATGACACGGGCCGTCCCTTAAAATGGGGCGGCAGGGGCGATCTGCCAATGCCACAGCGTAAAATTGAGTGAACCGTGAGACCCAACCATATGGCCGCCTTAAGAAAGATCGCAAAGTCGTTTGCCCGCGGGGCCGTCGGTATCTTAACCTGAGGCCGGTATGCTGCGGGCGACGGGATATGGTGGTGGGGCGTGAGTAGGGGAGCGACGGCGTCCATGCGGAACTGGGTGCTGAAGGCATTGGCGGCAGTATGCGCGTCCGCGCCGCTGCTTGTGCTCCTCATGTTGAGCCTTGTCATGGTGGGGAAGGAAGCATCGGTCTCGCGCAAGGACCACGCGCCGGCCGGCGGGACCGGTCCAACCGCCGCCGCCGATTCGTCCCTTCCCGGCGCGCTCACGAGATGGCTCGAGCAGGCCGCCAGCACCTATCAATCGGACGTCGCCAAAAAGCTCTCTGTGCCGCGCCAGGCCGGACTGGTGGTGGGTGTCTCTCCCTCGCACGCGACGACGACCGCAGGCTTCGATCGGTTGAGCGCCGCCGTCGACGCGGCCCTTCGTTACATCACCTTCTGGATGGAGCAGGCTTATCGCGTGGCCGGCTACACGCCTTCGAACCTCGCCTATTCCTCCGTTGCGCTGCTGGCTGACCAGACCGCGCGCGACGCAAGGGCGTTCGTCGAAGCGCGCAAGAAGGCAGAGGCGGATTGGAGCGAGGCCGTCGAGCGCGCGAACGAAGCGGCGGCCGAGGCCGCGCGCCAGGAGGCCGCGCGCAAGAGCGCCGCGGAGAAAGACGCCGCCGAGGCCGAGCGCCGGCGTGCGGAAGCGCGCAAGGAGGAGCTGCGGAGGATCAAGGAGGATCTCGACCGCCGCATCGAGGAAGGCCTGAAGAAGCTTGAGGAGCTTGAGAAGCTCGATCCGACGAGAAAGACCGAGGCAACCCGCAAGGCGCTGGTCGCGGATGTCGCGCGTGGGGCCTCCGAAAGCCTGAAGGCCGTCGCGGAAGCGCGCCGCGCGAGCGCAGAGCGAAAGGCCGCCGCCGAAAAACAGGCAGCCGACGCCAAGGCCGCGTATGCGCGCGAGGTCACAGCGGCCGAGCAGGCGCGCAAGGTAGCCGAGGCAGAGCGCGCCCGGAGCGAGCAGGAACGAAAAGCCGAGGAGGCCGCACGCAAGGCAGCCGAGGAGAAGCGCCTCGCGGAGCAGAAGGCCGAGGAGGCCCGGCGGATGGCCGCAATCGAAGCCGTGCCCAAGGCCAGCGAGACCCGCAAGGCCGACGAAACGCCGGCCATAGCCGAGGACAGCCGCCTCGCCGAAGCCAAAGCCGATTACGCACGACGGGTCGCCGCCGCGGAGGCCGCGCGCAAGACGGCTGAAGCCGAGGCTGCCCTGAAGGCCGAGGAAGAGCGGAAGGCGGCGGACGCGGCCAAGGCCGCCCGCGAAGCCGAGTTGAGACAAGCCGAGATCAAAGCGATCGAGGAGCGGCGGCAGGCCGCAGCCGACACTGAAGAGGCGCGCAAGGCCGAGGAAGCGCGCCGCGCCGCCGAGTCGAAAAGACTGGAGGCCAAATCTTCCGCCGAGCCAACGCAAACGCAGGAAAAGACCAGCGAAACGGCGCAACACCAGAACAAGGAGGCCCGTCTCGCCGCGGCAACGCAGGGCGCGCCTCCAAGCGAGGCCGCGCCGCAGAGAAAGCAGCTCCGCGCGTCGCGTCCCAGCGTCAAAGCCCACGTCGTCAAATCGCGGCGCTCTGCAGCCAAGGCTCGCTACAAACGCAAGAAATTGGTGCGCGCACGCCATGCCCGCGTCCACGTCGTGAAGCGCGGGGAGACGCTGTGGGATATATCGTGCCGCTACTTCGGTGACGGGAAGCGCTACAGGACGATCTACCGCGCGAACCGCGGGAAAATCCGCAATCCTCACCGCATTTGGCCGGGTCAGCGGTTGCGGTTGTCGTGAGCGCCGTCTAAACCTCCCGCCTGCTCCAATTGCCCGTCCCGCGCGTATCGAGTGCGAGAGGCGGAGCACGCGCAGGGGTTCCTGAACCACACATGAGACCGACCACAATCGCAACGTCCACGGCAAGTCGCAGCGAGCGGCCCCATTTGCTCGGTCTGTCGGCCGATGTCAGCCACTGGACGGTGCTGAAGAGCCTGCTGCCGTTCATCTGGCCCCAGGGCCGCCCTGATTTGCGCGCCGAGGTCGCGGGCGCATTTGTGGTGCTGCTCATTGCGAAGCTCGTCACCGTCGCCGTGCCGGTGACGTTCAAATGGGCAACTGACTGGCTCGCTGCAGACCTCACCAATCCGGAGGTAGCCGCCGCAAAGGCGCTGGGCCTCGGCATCGCCATGCTGATCGTCGCCTACGGCGTCGGCCGCGTGCTCATGATGGTCCTGAACCAGATCCGCGACGTGCTCTTCACGCGCGTCGGCCAGCACGCCATCCGCGAGCTCAACAACCGCACGTTCCGCCATCTGCACAAGCTCTCGCTGCGCTTCCATCTCGAGCGGCGCACCGGCGGCCTCTCGCGCGTGATCGAGCGCGGCACGCGCGGCATCGATCTCATCGTGCGCATGGGGGTGATGCAGCTCGCGCCGACCGTGATCGAGATGCTGCTGGTCGCGGGCCTGCTCGTCTACTACTTCGACTGGACCTACGTCCTGGTCCTGTTCGCGACTGTTGCGGTCTACATGTGGTTCACGTTCTCGGCTTCCGAGCGGCGCATCGCCATCCGCCGCGAGATGAACGAGAGCGATACCGACGCCAACACCAAGGCCATCGACAGCCTCTTGAACTTCGAGACGGTGAAGTACTTCGGCAACGAGGAGGCCGAGGCGCGCCGCTACGATGCGTCGATGGCCCGTTACGAGAAGGCGGCCGTCAAGACGTACTACTCGCTCGGCGTCTTGAACTCTGGCCAGGCGGCCATCTTCACCGCCGGCATGACGCTCGTGATGTGGCTTGCTGCCCGCGGTGTCATGGCTGGCACGCACACGGTCGGCGATTTCGTGCTGATCAACGCCGTCATGATCCAGCTCTATCAGCCACTGAACTTCATGGGCATGGTCTACCGCGAGATCAAGCAGGGCCTCGTCGATCTCGAGACGATGTTCGCGCTGCTTGCCGAGAAACCGGAGGTGGAGGACAAGCCCGGCGCGAAACCTCTCGAGGTGCGCGAGGGCACCGTGCGCTTCGAGCACGTGTCGTTCTCTTATGACAAGGACCGCGAGATCCTGCACGACATCTCGTTCGAGGTGCCGGCCGGGCAGATGGTGGCCATCGTCGGACCGTCGGGAGCAGGCAAGAGCACGATTTCGCGCATCCTGTTCCGCTTCTACGATATCGACAGCGGTCACGTGACCATCGACGGTCAGGACATCCGCGACGTGACGCAGACGTCGTTGCGCCGCGCCATCGGCGTCGTGCCGCAAGACACAGTGCTGTTCAACGACACCATCCTCTACAACATTCGCTACGGCCGCCCCGATGCCACGGATGCGGAGGTGCACGAGGCCGCGCGCCTCGCGCAGATAGACCGCTTCATCGCCACCCTGCCGCAGGGCTATGCGACCATGGTGGGCGAGCGGGGATTGAAGCTCTCGGGCGGAGAGAAGCAGCGCGTCGCCATCGCACGGACCCTGCTCAAGGGGCCGCCGATCCTGATGCTTGACGAGGCGACCAGCGCCCTCGACAGCCGCACCGAGAAGGAGATCCAGGACGCGCTCGACC
>CAZDUD010000179.1:0-5575 GCA_964508485.1 uncultured Hyphomicrobium sp.
GGTTGCCCCGCTACCACCTCAAGGTAGTGCGTCTACCAATTCCGCCACGACCGCATCATGGCTCGAAGCGCCCCATATAACGAACCCGCGCGGGCGGAACAAGGGGCACCGGGGGCCGGCACATTGAAACCGGCTTTCGAGCGCAAAAATACCAAAGACGGCCTGACTTTCAGCGATTTCTGAAGAAGCGGGCCGCACCCTGGGAGCCGCCGAACTATCAGAGGGGCTAGGGGAAGGCAAGCCCGAAACGCCGCGCAATGAGCCTGCCGAAAGCGCATGGTCCGACAGGTTCCAAAAGGTGGTAGGACGTCATCCATGATGGATTTCGATAGAAGCCGCGTGCAGTGGACCTCGAGTTCCGGCCTCATCGAGCACCCGTTTGCGGTCGCGGTCATGGAGCAGAGGGTCGCGGCGATCCGCCGCCACGAGGCCCCCGAGTTGGTCTGGCTTCTCGAGCACCCGCCCCTTTACACGGCAGGCACCAGCGCCCGGCCGGCCGACCTCAAGGACCCCGATCGGTTCCCGGTCTACCCCACCGGCCGAGGCGGGCAGTACACCTACCACGGTCCCGGCCAGCGCATCGCCTACGTGATGCTCGACGTGCAGCGCCGCTTCGGATCGGACGTGCGCGCCTTCGTCGGAAGCATCGAGCAATGGATCATCGCGACCCTCGCCCAACTCGGCATCGAAGGCGAGGTACACCCCGGCCGGGTGGGTGTCTGGGTCGGCGGCGCGGCATCGGAGCGAAAGGTTGCCGCCATCGGCATCCGGATTCGCCACGGCGTGAGCTTCCATGGGCTGAGCCTGAACGTCGCCCCCGACCTCACGCATTTTGACGGGATCGTCCCCTGCGGAATCGCCGATCGCGGCGTGACGAGCCTCGCCGACCTCGGATGCCACGCTTCTATAAAAGATGTGGATATGTGTTTGAGGCGGACCTTCGAGGCGACGTTCGGCGCCGAAACCGAGCTCCTGCCACCGGATGCAGCCGGAATATCGCCCCTCGAAACTGTCCCGAAATGAGACCGTCCACCCCAAAAGAAAGACCCGGCCCGCGGTAAGCAGGGCCGGGTCTATTTATCACTACGACGAGCCTCGGCTACGGACGTGAGCCGGGTTGAGAAGGCTGGGCACCAGAGCCTGAATCAGACGCGCCTGAACCAAACTCCGACGGCACCCCCGCCTCATCGTCGTAGAGCTGCCCTTCCTCGATCGACGTGACGTCCGAGCTTTCAAGCTCGAACGGGTCGTCTTGATTGTCGCCGATCCGGATCAAGCACCCCATCTCACAAATCCCATCGAGAACCGCGTTCGGCTTGAGAACATGGTCTTTTTGGGAGTTTCCCTCGATGACGGTGACCTTGTGGTCCCTGTCATCCCGATTGGTGATCGAAGCCGAATGAACGGCTGAGGGAAAGAGAAGAACTGCGATCAGGAACCCGGGGACGACGCGATCGGAAAGCACGGTCAGCTCCGAGAACTCGAGGCAGAAACTCGATTACTTCTTCTTCTTCGCCGCGGGCTTCTTGGCAGCTTTCTTCGCGGGCTTCTTAGCAGCTTTAGCCATCTTCGTTAGTCCTTCCATTGAACGCTCAGCTTTGCGCTGAGCCGAATCTGACCCGACTCGAGTCGAGCCGGTCCTCAATGTGGTCAGAATCAATCTCCTCTTCAAACGGAAATTTCCGGTGACTGCTATCGAAGATTTCGATAGATAGCTTTCACACGCTCTGACGCGATGCGAGCGGCGCATGGACATCAATCTCGCGCGAACGTTCTTGATGGTCGCAGAGACTGGCAGCTTCATCGAAGCCGCCGTGAAGCTCAACATCACGCAATCGACGGTTTCGGCCCGCATCAAAGGTCTCGAGGACCTGCTCGGGCGCCCTCTTTTCGAACGATCGAAGTCGGGTGCGGACCTCACGGCGGCGGGCGAGCAGTTCCGCAAGCACGCGCTGGCCCTCGTGCGAGTCTGGCAGCGCGCACAGCTCGAGGTGAGCCTTTCGGACCAGCACCGCGACCACCTAGCCGTCGGCGCGCCGCTGGGATTGTGGCAGGGCTTTCTCCTCAAATGGGTCGCACGCCTTCGCGCCGATAGCCCCGATATCGCCGTCTCCGCCCTCTCAGCCCCATCTCCGATCCTCACGCAGCGGCTGATCGAAGGCACTCTGGACCTCGCCGTCATGTACCGGCCCATCCAGCCGCCCGGCCACGTGGTCGAGCATCTCTTCGATGAGGAGTTCGTGCTCGTGACCAGCGCCAAGCTGACCGGCCGCCGCGCCGTGAGCGACTATATCTTCGTGGATTGGGGACCGGATTTTCAGCAGGACCACGCGGCCGCCTATCCGGAGCTGACCAACCCGGGCCTGCATCTCGACCTCGGCTCGATCAGCATCGAGTATCTCCTGGCCAACGAGGCCTCGGCCTATTTCCCGGCCCGCATCGTCAAGCCACACGTGGCCCGCGGCCGCCTGCGCCAGCCGAAACGGGCCCGCCGCTTCGTCTATCCCGTCTACATGGTCTATCCGGAAGCCCGCGACGAGGAGACTTACGAGCTCGTCATCCAGGGCCTGCGCCACGCCGCCGCCCGCCTCGGCTGAACGAGCAAAGGGCATCAGGGGCACCCTGCGCGCGAGCCGTTCCCGACGCGACCCGACATTCGTGCTGAAGCTTGCGTAGGCCCTGGCCTTCGCCGGGGTGACGTTGAGGGTGTGGCAACCGGCGTCCAAAAAGACGTCATGCCGGCGAAGGCCGGCACCCACGCAAGTCTCCACATGTGCGCCGGCGGGGCGTGGAGCTACGCCGTCTCGCGAACCTCGAAGCCCGCGAACACGCCGACGCCTTCGGCCAGAACCTCGACACTGGTGACGGAAGCGCCCGGCGGCCCACCCTCGCAGCGCTTGATCATCGCCGCCACCTCCGCCTCCGATCCCTGAAACACGGCCTCCACCGAACCGTCGCGCCGGTTGCGGACCCAGCCTTCGAGACCGAGGCCGAGCGCAGACCGCTGCGTCCACATGCGATAGCCGACGCCTTGGACCCGTCCCTCGATCCTGACCTGCACCGTCCGTACCGCCTCGCTCATCCTTCCCTATGCCTTTTGCCCGCTGCCCAAAAGAAATACGCCTCCCTCCCCATCTCGGGAAGGAAGGCGCACTGACATCGACCCTAAAAAAACCTCGCTCAGTCCCTCACGGCCTCACGCGAACTCGAGGATGACCGCATCCACGGCCAGGCTGTCGCCGGGCTTTGCGTTGACCTTCTTCACCGTGCCGTCGCGCTCGGCGCGGAGGATGTTTTCCATCTTCATGGCCTCGACGACCGCCAGCGCATCGCCTGCCTTCACGTCCTGGCCCTCGCTCGTGTGGATGGCCTTGACGAGACCCGGCATCGGGCAGAGCAGGAACTTGCTCATGTCCGCGGCCGCCTTCACGGGCATCAGCGCCGCAAGCTCCGCTTCCTTGAGCGTATAGACGTAAACCGGGGCCTGGATCCCACGGTAGGAGAGCGTCGCGCCGTTGAGAATCGGACGCACCTGAACGGCCACTGTCTTGCCGCCGACCTCTCCATGCCACACCGGATCGCCCGCCGCCCAGGGCGAGTCCACGGTCACGGACTGCGCGACCGCGCCATCGGCACCGATGAAGCTCACGTGCAGCGGACCGGCGTCGCCACCGCCGACCTCGACCGTCTGACGCTCACCGCCCACGTCCACAACGCGCCGCTTGGCGAATTGGACGGCCCCGTTGGCCATCTGATGGCTGATCTGGCGCCGGCGGATGTTGTGGAGATGGTCGATGGCGGCCGCAACCGCGACTAGTACGGTCAGCTCCTCGCCCTCGGCGCGCCGGCTCTTGAAGCCCTCCGGATACTCCTCGGTGATGAACCCTGTGGAAAGCCGCCCTTCGCGCCAGCGCGGATGGTGCATGAGCGACGTCACGAACGGGACGTTGTGCTGGATGCCGTCGATATAGAAGGCATCGAGCGCCTCTGCCTGCGCGTCGATGGCCGCGATCCTCGTCGGCCCATGCGTGACGAGCTTGGCGATCATCGGGTCGTAGAACATCGAGATCTCACCGCCCTCGTAAACGCCGGTGTCGTTACGCACCGTGATGCCGTCGGTTGTCCCCTCCTCGGGTGGGCGGTACTTCACGAGACGCCCGATCGAGGGCAGGAAATTGCGGAACGGGTCCTCGGCATAGACGCGGCTCTCCACCGCCCAGCCGCTGAGCTTCACGTCCGACTGCTTGAGGGGAAGCTTCTCGCCGGCCGCGCTGCGGATCATGAGCTCGACGAGGTCCACGCCCGTAATGAGCTCCGTCACCGGATGCTCGACCTGGAGGCGCGTGTTCATCTCGAGGAAGAAGAAGCTCTTGTCCTGCCCGGCCACGAACTCGACCGTGCCGGCGGAATCGTACCCGACCGCCTTGGCAAGCGCGACCGCCTGCTCGCCCATGGCTCGCCGCGTCTTCTCGTCGAGCAGCGGCGACGGCGCCTCCTCGATGACCTTCTGGTTGCGCCGCTGGATCGAGCACTCGCGCTCACCCAGGTAGACGACGTTGCCGTGCTTGTCGCCGATGAGCTGGATCTCGATATGGCGCGGATCGACGATGAACTTCTCGATGAACATGCGGTCGTCGCCGAACGAGGCCTTGGCCTCGGAGCGGGCGAGCGGGAAGCCTTCCTCGACCTCGCGGCGGCTGAACGCGATGCGCATGCCCTTGCCGCCGCCGCCGGCCGAGGCCTTCATCATCACCGGATAGCCGATCTCCTCGGCGATCTTGACGGCGTGCTTCTCGTCCTCGATCTCGCCCATGTAACCGGGCACGGTCGACACCTTGGCCTTGGCCGCGGCCTTCTTGCTCTCGATCTTGTCGCCCATGGCGGCAATCGCCTTGGGGTTCGGCCCAATGAACACGACGCCCGCCTTCTCGAGCGCGACCGGGAACGCCTCGCGCTCGGAGAGGAAGCCGTAGCCCGGATGCACGGCCTCGGCGCCGGTCTGCTTGCAGGCCTCGACGATCTTGTCGATGAGCAGGTACGACTGCGCGGCAGGAGGTGGCCCGAGGTGCACCGCCTCATCCGCCATCTCGACATGGAGCGCATCCCGGTCCGCGTCCGAATAGACGGCGACGGTCTTGATGCCCATCTTGCGCGCGGTCTTGATCACGCGGCATGCGATCTCGCCGCGATTGGCAATGAGGATTTTCTTGAACATTATCCCGTGGCGCCCTGTTTCTTGCTCGGAAGAGTGTCTCAAATGTCGGGGAAATAGGTTGGTCAGGCTCTTCTAGACTAACTCCGGCGAGCCCGTAAACCGCGATAAAGGTGGGTCTGTGCGGGACATATTGGTCCGGCAGCCGGGGCTCTCATGACGGAATTGCAGCAGGATCTTGACTGCGCGGCACCGCGCGAGCCCCCGAGCGGAGCATCCTGCGCGTCAAAATAACCATGCCGTCGTGAGGCCGTCCTTGGGTGCCGTGGCTCAGGCGGCGTATCCGCCGCGGCCAGCCCCGAGCCGCACGCCGGGCTCACCGATCAGGCACTCCCGGTCGAGGTAGGCCAGGACGGCGGCCTC
>CAZDUD010000180.1:0-5570 GCA_964508485.1 uncultured Hyphomicrobium sp.
ACTGCCGGAAGCCGAGCGGGGCCCTGCCGCGATCCGCGCGCACGTCCAGTTCCAGCTCGACAACCTCATGACCTACGAGGTCGTCGCCAAGGGGGTCGCGGAGGGGCGCGTCGGCGTTCACGGCTGGCTCTACGACATGGAGACCGGCGAGCTTCAGGCCTACGATCCCAAGACCGGCTCCTGGCGCGGGCTGCTCGAGACAGCCGGCTCATGACGACCATCGCGATCTTCGCAATCACCGCGCTCTGCGAGATCGCGGGGTGCTTCGCCTTCTGGGCCTGGGCGCGGCAGGGTGCGTCCGTGCTCTGGCTCGTGCCCGGCATCGTGTCGCTGATGGCGTTTGCGTGGCTGCTGACGCGGATCGACAGCGACTTCGCCGGGCGTGCCTATGCGGCCTACGGCGGAATCTACATCGTGGCGTCGCTCGGCTGGCTGTGGGCGTTCGAGGGCACCCGGCCTGACCGCTGGGACGTCGCGGGCGGCGCGGTGTGCGTTCTGGGGGCGCTGCTCATCCTTTACGGGCCCCGTTCCGTCTAGGGCTACCAGGCGCGCCTGGGGGCGTCTTTCCCGGCCTCGGTTTGGTCATATTGCGCGGCAACAAGGACCTTGATGGTCCGTGCGCGCCAGTGCACGTTGCAGTCCGCCAGGGGGGCGCGATTGCCGATTCGGCACACACATCTTCGCGGGGCACTCGGCCGCCCAATCTTTGTTGAGACCGATGATTGCACCTCGGACGGAATTGGGTCCGGGGCGATCATGGTCCAAGTCTCGAGAGACGGTTGAACCCATGAATCCGGCTGACGTCACGCAAACGGCACTTGCGCCTCAAGCGCATGGCGTATCCTTCATCGAACTCTTCTTGCAGGCGTCGCCCACGGTTCAGGTCGTGATGGGGGGGCTGGGGCTTGCCTCCATCTGGTCCTGGGCGATCATCATCGAGAAGCTGATCGCGTTCCGCCGCGCGCGCATCGAGGCCGACCGCTTCGAGCAGACGTTCTGGTCCGGCCAGTCGCTCGACGAGCTTTACAATGCGCTCTCGCGCGGGCCGACGATCAGCATGGCGGCGCTGTTCGTTGCCGCGATGCGCGAGTGGAAGCGGTCCGTCGAGGGCAACATCCGCGCGCTCGGCGGCATCCAGCTCCGCGTCGAGAAGGTGATGGACGTGACCATCAGCCGTGAGATGGAGCGGCTCGACCGGCGGCTCCTGTTCCTCGCGACGGTCGGCTCGACGGCGCCGTTCGTAGGTCTGTTCGGCACCGTCTGGGGCATCATGCAGAGCTTCCAGGCCATCGCCATCTCGAAGAACACCAACCTTGCGGTGGTTGCGCCGGGCATCGCGGAAGCGCTGTTCGCCACGGCCCTCGGCCTGATGGCCGCCATTCCCGCGGTCATCTTCTACAACAAGTTCTCGGCCGACTCGGCCCACATCAGTCAGCGCCTCGAAGCGTTCGCCGACGAGTTCGCGGCCATCGTCTCGCGCCAGATCGACGTCAGGAGCTAGGGCGCCCATGGGAATGAGCCTCAAAGCCGGGGGCGGCGGGCGGCGCAGGAGCCGCGGAAGCCGTCATGCTCCGATGAGCGAGATCAACGTTACGCCGATGGTCGACGTGATGCTGGTGCTGCTCATCATCTTCATGGTGGCGGCGCCGCTTCTGACCGTCGGCGTGCCGATCGAGCTGCCGCAGTCGCAGGGCAAGCAACTCGAAAGCAACCACGAGCCGCTTACCATCTCGGTTTCGTCCAATGGTGATGTTTTCATTGGCGAGACGAAGGTCGCGCTCGACGAGATCGCCGAGAAGCTCAAGGCGATCGCCAAGAACGGCGTCGACGAGCAGATCTTCGTGCGTGGCGACAAAGGGATCACGTACGGCCAGGTGATGCTGGTCATGGGCCGCATCAGCGCGGGCGGATTCAAGAAGGTGTCGCTGGTGACCGAAGTGGAGGAAGGAGCCCGTTAAGACCCGAGGGCGCGAAGGCATGACGCAGCACAGGCGAGCACGCGAGGCGCGAATTTGCGCTCTCCCCGTGGCATCGTTCCGGGTGCGCGGAGGCGTGCTTGCTTGCATTTGCGGTGAGGTCCGGCCGTGCCGTTCGGACTGACCGTCTCCATTCTCCTGCATGGCGGCGCCCTCCTGTGGATGTACCTCGCCATGCTCTCGACGCCGCCTCTGAAGCCGCCGGAGCCGGAGCCGATCGCGGTCGCGCTCATCACGCCGTCGGAGCTGCTCGCGCTCAAGAAGGGCAGCGAGACGGCAACCGAGCTCGAGGCCAAGGCCAAGGAGGAGCCCAAGCCCGAGGTGTCGAAGGTCGAGGCTGAGAAGCCGAAGCCGATCGTCGCGCCTGAGCTGCCGGTCGAGCCCTCGCCGCCGGAGCCCGAGCCGAAGCAAGCCGAGGCACCTCCGCCCGAGCCGCCGAAGGAAGAACCGCCGAAGTCCGATCCGATCGCCGAGAAGCTCGCCGCGTTGCCGGTCGAGCAGCCCCCGCCTGGGCCGACGCCTGACGAATTGAAGAAGATCGAGGAGGAGAAGCGCGCCGAGGAGCAGCGCCAGGCCGAGGAAAAACGCAAGGCCGAGGAAGAAAAGAAAAAAGCCGAGGAAGAGAAAAAGAAGAAGGCCGAGGCGGAGAAAAAGAAAAAAGAGCAGGAACGAAAAAAGAAGCTCGCCGAGCAGAAGCGCAAGGAAGAGGAAAAGAAGAAAAAGCAGCAGGAGGCCGACCGTCTGGCTGCGCTTCTGGACAAGGATCCGACGCGGAAGGGCGCTCCCAACTCGGCGACGCAGCCCCAGAACCCGACGGACTACACGGGGCCGACGGCCGGTGCGCGCGAGGGCGATGCGCCGGTGCTTTCCGTGCGCGAGCAGGATCTTCTGCGGGCCCAGATCAGCGCGCAGCTCCGGCAATGCTGGAAGCTGCCGGGCGGCGGCGGCGGCATCGAGACGATGGTGGTCACGCTGCGCTGGCGCCTTTTCCCGGACGGCTCTCTCGATGGGGAGCCCGCGCCCGAGGCGCCGCAATCCGGCCCTGTCTATCAGATAGCCGCAGAAGCCGCGATGCGGGCCGTGAAAGCGTGCTCGCCGTTTACGCTACCGCCTGACAAGTATTGGGCCTGGAAATCGATTATCTGGGATTTTGATCCGCGCGAAATGCTCTAATGGGGCGATCCGGCGTGCATCGAAGATGAGGACAATGACGAACGACTTTCCTTCTCCGATCCGCGCATCCCGTGCGCTAGCGCTCTCGATGCTTGCTCCCGCGCTGTTCCTGCTTCTCGCATGTCTCTCGCCGGCCGTGGCGCAGGTCGATGACGCGTATCGCCCACCTGCAGGGGGTGGCGGTGGCGGCGGGTTCCAGGACCAGCTTCGCCAGCAAGGCTACGACGTGCCGCCGCCTGCGCAACCGCCGCGCGGCGGAGGCGGGTCCGACCAGGGGGCCTATCAGGGCGGCGGGCAGGACGGATTCAGCTCCGATGGTCTGCGCGGCACGCAGCGGCAGGGTGTCGTGGCGCCGATCCCGATCGCGATCCCGGTGTTCACGGGCGACGATCCCAAGCTTGCGCAGGAAGTGGCGCAAGTGCTGATGGCGGATCTCGAGCGCTCGGGGCTGTTCCAGCCGCTCGATCCGGCGTCGTTCCTCGAGGACATTCGCGACGTCAACGCGTTGCCGCGGTTTCCGGACTGGCGCCAGATCGGCGCCGAGGCGCTCGTCGTGGGCCGTGTTCTTCGCGCCGGCGACGGGCGACTCACGAGCGAGTTCCGGCTTTGGGACGTGACGAGCGGAAAGCAGCTTGCGGGCCAGCGGTTCACGACCGGGTCGCAGAACTGGCGACGCGTCGGGCATCTCGTCGCCGATCAGGTCTATGAGCGGCTGACGGGCGAGAAGGGGTACTTCGACACGCGCGTCGTGTTCGTCGATGAGACGGGCACCAAGGCGAAGCGCGTGAAGCGCCTGGCGATCATGGATCAGGACGGAGCCAACGTGCGCCTGCTTACGCAGGGGCAGCAGCTCGTGCTGACGCCGCGATTCAATCCGGTCGCGAGCGAGATCGCCTACATGGCCTACACAAAGGATCAGCCGGAAGTGTTCCTGATGAACCTTCAGACCGGGAAGGCGGAGGCGGTGGGCGAGTTTCCGGGCATGACGTTCGCGCCGCGGTTCTCACCGGATGGCGGAAGCGTCATCATGAGCCTGCAGGACGGAAGCGATTCCAACATCTTCGTGATGGATCTTCGCACGCGTCAGTCGCGGCAGCTCACGCGGTCGGGCGCGCTCGATACCAGTCCGAGCTTCTCGCCCGACGGGCGGGAGATCGTGTTCGAGTCGGACCGCGAGGGGACGCAGCAACTCTACGTCATGGGCGCCGACGGCTCGAATGCGCGCCGCATCAGCATGGGCGAGGGCCGGTATTCGACCCCGGTGTGGTCGCCGCGCGGGGACTACATCGCGTTCACCAAGCAACTCGCCGGCCGGTTCCTGATCGGCGTGATGCGTCCCGACGGATCGGGGGAGCGGGTTCTTACCGAGGGGTATCACAACGAGGGGCCGACCTGGGCGCCGAACGGGCGCGTGCTCATGTTCTTCCGCGAGAGCCAGGGCGAGGAGGGAGGACCGCGAATCTACTCGGTGGATCTTACGGGGTACAACGAGCGAGTCGTGAGCACGCCGTCCTACGGTTCGGACCCCGCCTGGTCGCCGCTCCTGAACTGAGGCGCAACTTAACACCTCCTTAACTCTAAGGGGCCTATTCTTGCATCAGCGCCCCTGCGTCGAGACGGGGCAGTTTCGCGTGTTGAGTCAACAGCTTCCAGGCGTGGCACGACGGCCGCTCACTTGCGCGTGGAGCATCAACAACGGCGTGGCATTTTCGCATCTACGAGGGTGGAAAACAGTGCCGAATGACCCTCAGTTCTTGATCAAATCATGCCGTGCCGGTACCCAAATATTCGGCTCGTTGCCGAACAAGCATCAGGAGATAAGACCATGCAGGGTGTGAAGGGGCTGATTGTTCTCTCGGCTGCCATCGTCGCTGTTGCACTCGGCGCTTGCCGTCGTGAAGAAGCGGCACCGCTGAAGCTCGGCGCCGAGGTTCCGACTGCCACGGAAGTGGCTCGCTAACGTCCGAACTAACACTTGGGACACAACAGGAGATACTATCATGAAGGGCGCTATCGTTCTCGCTGCCGCTATCGTTGCTGTCGCTCTCGGCGCTTGCCGTCGTGAAGAGGCCGCTCCGCTGAAGCTCGGCGCGGATGTTCCGGCTGTTGCCGACGTTCGCTAAGCGAATTCAGAGCTTCGCCTGAACTTCAATTCAGGCTGGCTTGTGAGATTAGGGTTGTCGTAGCGAATGCTGCGACAACCCTTTTCATTTGGGGCCTCTTTGCAGGCTACGGGTGTTGCAGGAGTTGCCTCCTCCGTTGCTTTCCCCAGGCTATTTTCTTTCTGTCACATTCGCACTTGCTGCGCCTTGCGCTATCGCTCATTTTCGGCTCGAGCGTTGCAAGGGATGGCGAATGTGCGCAGCGACGGGCCCCGTGTTGCTCAGGATCGAGCGTGGGTTCCGGTCCCTCAAAGCCCAA
>CAZDUD010000181.1:0-5541 GCA_964508485.1 uncultured Hyphomicrobium sp.
GTCGCCAACCCGCACCCCGACACGGCCTATGTCGCGCGCTTCACGGTGCCCGAGTTCACCTCGCTCTGCCCCGTAACCGGCCAGCCCGATTTCGCGCATCTGGTGATCGACTACGTGCCGGGCGATTGGCTGGTCGAGAGCAAGTCGCTGAAGCTCTACCTCGCCTCGTTCAGGAACCACGGCGCCTTCCACGAGGACTGCACGCTTGCCATCGGCAAGCGCCTCGCCGCGCTCCTCGACCCGCAGTTCCTGCGCATCGGCGGCTACTGGTATCCGCGCGGCGGCATACCGATCGACGTGTTCTGGCAAACCGGCAAGCTGCCGAAGAACATCTGGCTGCCGGACCAGGGCGTCGCCCCCTACCGCGGCCGCGGCTAATATTTAAGCCGGTCCCTGCGGCGAAGCCACCGACGGCTCCGCCACGGTCATGTTATTGCCACGCCAGGTGAACCCGTCGCCGATCCACCCCTTGAGCCAGATCACCGGCAGCATGAGATCGCGGATGACCCATGCCAAGGGTGATACGGCACTCACGTGCCACCCAACGGCTTTCGAGAGCAGAGCCTCGGCCCCGAACCACACCGCGCCGGTGAGCCCTGTTGCCGCGACCGGGTCGATGTCGATCAACGGCGCAGCGAGAGCCGCCGCAAGCATCGGAGCGAAGCCGCTCGTCAGCACCTCCGGCGAATAGCAGAGCGGGAACGTCGCCCGCCTGAGACGCGCCCAGCGCACCTGGCGGTCGAGGATCTGGCGGAAGCTGCGCGCGCCTAGCGGCTGCTCGAACGGCGCGTCCACGAGACGCACACCATACCCATTCCCGCGCACGACCTTGGTCGCGGCAGCATCCTCCGCGACCTCGATGCCGAGCGCGCGGATGCCGCCCGCCGCATCGAGCAGCTCGCGCCGCCATAGCATCGACTTGCCCTGCGCAAAGCCGAACCCGACCGTATCTGCTGCGAGCTGCCAGCGCGCCTGGTAGGTATTGAGGAACGCGCACTCGACCTCCGCCCAGAAGCCGAGCGGACGGCTCCCGACAGGCGGCGAGCACACGAGGCCGGTATCGGCCGTCATGGATGCGAAGAGCTGCGCAACGTAATCGCGTGGCATCAGCACGTTGCTGTCCGCAATGACGATCCACGGATGACGCGCCGCGCCCCAGCCCTTGATGACGTTGTTGAGCTTGGGGTTCGGCGTGCTCTTGTCGTCACCGATGAGCAGCTTCGCGTCCACGTGCGGATATTCGGAAATGAGCTTGCGCACGAGCGGCACAGCCGCATCCCGCTCGCGCGCGGAGCAGAACAGAAGCTCGACGCCGGGATGATTGAGCGTGAACGTGCTCCTGAGCGTCAGCTCGTCGAACGGATCGAGCCCGCACACGGGACGGATGATCGTGACCGGAG
This sequence comes from uncultured Hyphomicrobium sp., assembly GCA_964508485.1. Classification (GTDB taxonomy): domain Bacteria; phylum Pseudomonadota; class Alphaproteobacteria; order Rhizobiales; family Hyphomicrobiaceae; genus Hyphomicrobium_C. Next base: position 1,401 of record CAZDUD010000181.1, read on the forward strand.
GCAGCGCCGAGATTTCAACCGCGGATGCCGAGACGCCTTTGCTCCGGACCCGCCAGATTGCCATCGCCGCGGACGCGATATGCACGAGCACCGCCAGCGCCAGGAACACAAGAGCAGCCCATTCGATCACCGGTCCGCGATCTCCCTGCCAAATGCCGCAATCGCGAGTCCTTCCCGGATTCCAGTAACAGGCCGATGACGCTCCGATGTCACTTCGATGACGGAGCATCGCGGACATGGTTACGGGACACGGGGACGTCCGCCCACGTCGTTAGATCCTGCCAAAAAGAAAAGGGAACGCAAAAGCGCCCCCTTCCAAGTCTGTGGGAGAAGTTTGCCCAACTGCGTCGTATGAAGCGGGTGCATCGAACGACGAGCCAAGGACAATTTCACTTTCAAGCCGCCGCCGCGTGCCGTCAATCGCGGATGCACCAAGCCTGCGGCGCCATTTCGCCGCGCGCATCGTCACAAAACCGAGATGTTGAGAGCGACGTATGCTGTCGCGCGCAATTTGCACTGAAATGAGGCACACGCAGCCACCGCTTTGCATGCATCCTTCTAAGCTTTCCAGCGTTTGCACAGCGCTTCGGGACGCGCTCATTCTTGCCCAGAAGGCGCCAAAAAACTGAGACGCTCCGACGCTAGTTTTCGACTCGAGACTTGGGATCAAACACTCGAGGAGCACCACATGACGCCAAGCGTCCACGTCCTCGAACCGGGCGACGTCATCGAGATCAAGTACCGCATGTGGCGGCCAACGGACGGCACCAGCGAGGACGTCGTCGAGCGCTGGTTCAGGGCCTACGTAACGTCGTGCGAGCGGGACGCGTGGCCGCTCGCACGCCTCGCCGATGGACAGGTAACCGACATTCGCCCCTTCATGACGTGGCGGTGGCTGTCGCGCGTCGAGCGGCGCGTCGCCGCATGAGCGGAGGCTGCCTATACGCTAGCCGGCTGCGGTGTTGGGCGGTGCGACCAGAACGGGACGCTTCGCCGCCGAGGCTTTGCGTGCCGCTGCCGCACCGGCAGGCTTCGGCTTCTTCTTTTTGGCAACGGCTTTCCGCGCCGGACGCGCAGCTGGCTTCTTTGCCGTGAGCTTGTCCAGCTGCACGGCCACATCGGCCTGCTGCTTGGCGAGCGCCTTGACCTCGCTCTTGAGCTTTTGAAGCTCCGCGATCACCCGCTCGAGCTTTTCGCCCCTCCGCTTCTTGCCCATGTGCACCCTCCTCCGATCGGCATCCAAAACCGGCACGCCTCTAAGCGTACGTGGCGGAAAGTTGGATGTCGAACCCCAACCGCACGCCCGTGTCGGCGCGGTGGCCATTTGTGACAACCGAACGCCTTGCATCCACGCAGGTTTCCGCCTGCCGCATCGGGCGGAACTTTTTCGCGACGGAAAGCGTAGTCCGGAGCGTTCAAGAAGGGATCGCAGAGCGGAGACTTTCAAACGTGACGGTACCGGACGCGCTGATCATGGCTTACGCCGACGGCGAGCTCGACGGACCGCTCGCGACGCGGATCCGGGATGCCATCGAGTCCAACCGGACCGTGCGCGACAAATTCGAAATCTATGTCGGCTCGCGCAGACTGCTCGCCAGCGTGTTCGAGAGCGTCCTGTCGGAGCGCGTCCCCGACCGGTTGAAGCAGACGGTCGCACCGCCCAAGTCGCCGCGTGCCACAAAGCCCAACGTCAAAACCCGGCGTCACGCCAGAACGCGCGGATGAGAGACGCCGCCGCCTCCGGACGCTCGAGCTGCCACCAATGTCCGCAATCGAGTGTCACGCTGCGCGCACCCGTGATCTCTCCGATCCGCGCGCCGTAACGGGCGTCCGCGTAGATATCCGCCTCGCCCCACAGCACGAGACCCGGCGCAGAGACCCGCGTGAGATCGGTCCCCCATTCGCGGAATACGTCCCGGCCCGAGCGATAGAGCGAAAGGATGCAGCCTTTCATCCGCGCATCAATTGAACCGGCCGTCTGCCGCGCGTCCGCTTCGCTGAGCCCCGCCCTCATCAGCATGTCGACGGCAAGGTCGGGCGAAAGCCGGTCCATGGCTTTCTCACCCGCGCCCGGCGTCTGCCAGAGCCGCGCGGTCGGGTGCCATGTGTAGTCCGCCGTGAACGGCGCGCCGCCCCCGACCCAGCTCCGCACGAGATCGGCCCGCACGGACAGCACGCGCATCATGAGGATCGAGCCCCAGTCGTGAGCAACGAGATCGCGCGGCGGCGGGACTTCCTCGATCGCTGCGATCAGCCACGCAAGGTAGTCCTCTTTCGTGGCAGAAAATCCGGACGGACACGCACAACCGAAGCCGGGGAGCGACAAGGCCACCGCCTCGTCGCCGCCGAGCTCCGACATCAAGCGCGACCACACATGCGCCGTGTCCGGCACACCATGAATGAAGACCGTCGTCATAAGATGCCGCCCCGTTATTGCGACCGGAGCGAACCCAGCACCGGTCGGCGCCGCTATATGTCTACTTGATCGGCTTGCGCCGGATCGAGAGCGGAGAACGATCGATCGCGGTTACCACCTGCGCCCGCTTGGCATCGTTGACGGTTGGCGGCGCGTCGAACGTTACGCCGACCTCCTCGCCCCTGCGCCACACCACCGTGCAGGGCGCGTCGAATCCGTCGGCATCGATGAGAAGATCGAACCGCGAGGGAACGGCCTGACCTTGCGGAACACGCAACCGCGCACCCGTGTCCGAGAGATCCCTGACCGCGCACGAGAGCGTCGATGAGCGGTCGTTGTAAACGATCCGCGCGCCCTTGAGGACGCGCTTACGAGCCGCGACGCGCTTGTCGGAATCCGCCATGGTCCCGTCGAAACCTCTCCCTGCAAGCGTTCAATTCAGAACGGCAAAAGACTGCTCAAAGTTTCGTACGAGCACGCTTGACGGATAGAGAGCCAGCGACGGAAATCATCTGCCTACCCCATAACAATCAAAGCCTTAGGAATTTATCACACGAATCGGATCGCCGCGGACGAGACACATCGGCGCGACACCGGCCCGCGCCGCGCGGGCCGGCTGGAAGGCTCCTGAAACGTTGCTTAGTCGCACCGAACCTCGTCGGCATCCAACCACGTCCAGGTTCCATCCCTGGACTGTTGCACCTCGCCCCCGCCCGTCACCTGCCGCCCTTCGGTGCACGTGTCCGGCACACTTCCATTCACCCGGATGGCATCCACCGCGCACGCGCCCGTTGAGCGTTCCAGGATGATCTCCGGCAATGCAGGATCCCACGTCGCGACCTCGCTGATGAGGCCGCTCACTTCAACGGTCTCCCCGGCGGGGCAATAGGTGCCGGACACAGCGTTGGCTGGCAGCGGAGCCGCCGCAAGAAGCAACGCTGCCGATCGTATGCGCACGGGCTTGCCTCGACGAGCCGTTGATCCGACCGCGCCATGATAACCGCAGGCAGACCGCTGCTTCCAGCGCGTGAACGGCTCACCAGCCTGCCAGACGAAGACCGAAGTCCCAGACGAGCTCGCCCGCACCCTGCCCCAGACCGACACCGACAGCGCCGAGCGTCACGACCGCCAACTGGAGAAGCCTGCTCCGATACCAGCGCTTGGGCCGGTTCGCGCGTTCGAGATCCCGAATTCTGCGGTCGATCCAGATGCGGGCGAAATCCGCGCCGTTCTTCGTCCGTGACGCCAGCGCCGCACGGATCGCCGTCAGCGCATAGGCATCGTTCTCGAAATCCCGCGCGTATTCGAACAGGCGCTGATTGGTGCAGCGGCTGAAATCGATCAGCTCGGGCGGCTCCCTGTCGGTCATTGGTCCCCTCCCCAACTCCGACAGCATACTATTCATCCGGATGAGCATTTGGCAGGGCCCAGCCGTGCGCTGCAACAGAAACTTAAGTCATTCGGACAAGAGGCAGAACAATCGCGGATTCCATGGTTCGCCACCGTAGCCCCATCACGGGCCGCTCACTCGATGACGATCAGAAAATTGCCCCTCAGAGTGGAGCTCAGGGGTAGTGCGATCCCCGCAGCTCCATCGCGCGATTGGGTCGCTTCTCGTGGGCGTATTCGTGGGCGATGAGAGACCGGGCTACGCATAGCCCATTGAGGACATTGGTCGGAGCGGGGAGATTCGAACTCCCGACCCCTTGCTCCCGAAGCAAGTGC
>CAZDUD010000182.1:0-5520 GCA_964508485.1 uncultured Hyphomicrobium sp.
GCGGTCCTCGCCGAGCAGGCCCACCGCGTCGGCGCGGCACTGGCGGCAGTGGCGCATCATGTTCATCTCGCCTTCGCAGCTGTCCTGCAGGGCCTTGAGCTCCTGCGCCGTCGGCCCGCGCTGGCCGGTGAGGCCAAACACGGTGCCGTGCTCGGGCGCCGAGATGAGCGGCATGATGTTGTGCAGGAACGCGCCGCGCGACTTTACGGCCTTGTTCACCTCGACGAGGTGATGGTCGTTGATGCCCGGGATCATCACCGAGTTGATCTTGCAGAGGATGCCGCGCTCGGTCAGCATCTCGAGACCGCGGAGCTGGTGCTCCGAGAGAATGCGCGCCGCCTCGACGCCCTCGATGCGGCGGTGATTGTAGAAGATCCAGGGATAGATCTTGGCGCCGATCTCGGGATCGATCATGTTGATGGTGATCGTCACGTGATCGACGTTGAAGCGCTTGATGGTGTCGACGTGCTCGGGCAAGGCGAGCCCGTTGGTCGAAAGGCAGAGCTTGATGTCGGGCGCCGCCTCGGAGATCAGCTCGAAGGTCTTGAACGTCTTGGCAGGATTGGCGAGCGGATCGCCGGGGCCGGCGATGCCGAGCACGGTCATCTGCGGAATAGTGGACGCGACCGCGAGCACCTTCTTCGCGGCCTGCTCGGGCGTCAGCTTCTCGGAGACCACGCCGGGGCGCGATTCGTTAGCGCAGTCGTACTTGCGGTTGCAGTAGTTGCACTGGATGTTGCAGGCTGGCGCGACGGCGACGTGCATGCGCGCGTAGTGGTGATGGGCCTCCTCGCTGTAGCAGGGATGGTTCTTCACCTTCTCCCAGATCTCGGGGGGCATATCGCCCTGTCCCGCACCTGAGCCGCAGCTCGCCTTGCCGCTTCCGCCCTTGGTGCCGCAGCCCTTGTGCTCGGCGATCTGCTGCATCACCTGATCGAGCGATTTCTCTCCATCTCGTGCCGTCGCGTCGATGTCACCGCCATCCAGCATTCCATCCATGTCGCGGACCTTTCCATTGTCCTGCCTTGTCGCGGACGATGTCGGCATCGTCCCTCCCGCATCCGCCGTCGAGCACGGCGCAGGAGCATCTCCGATAGGACAAGGCAACAAGCGTGCCATCAACATAACTTGCAGATTTTCTTGCGTTTTCGCCGAATTGCGCATTGTCGCGATAGCGACAGTCGATGAGGAATGTCGGACGCTTTTTGAGACGCGCTGTGGGGAAGTTGACATTCGTCAGAGCCGCCGGCGGCGGGCGATGCAGCAACGCATGCGGCTTCCGACGCGACGGGCCAACGAGACGCCCGCGCCCCGGTTGCGGGGCCGGCGTCAGGCGAGGAGCTTGCGCGCCCGGATCAACGCATCGGCCAGCCGATCGACCTCCTCGCGCGTGTTGTAAAGCGCGAGCGAGGCGCGGCACGTGGCGGTCACGCCGAAGCGTTCCAGGAGCGGCATAGCGCAATGGGTGCCGGCCCGGACCGCCACGCCCGAGCGGTCGATCAGGGTCGCGAAATCGTGGGCGTGGGCATCGCCCAGGTGGAACGAGATGATCGCGCCCTTATCCTTCGCCGTACCGATGATGCGCAGCGACTCGATGGCGCCGAGCCGCTCGTGCGCATAGGCGAGCAGCTCGTGCTCATGCGCGCGGATGCGCTCCTTGCCGATCGAGCTGATGTAGGCCACCGCCTCGCCGAGCCCTATGGCCTCGACGATCGGCGGCGTCCCGGCCTCGAACCTGTGCGGCGGGTCTCCGTAGGTGATGCGATCCTGAAACACCTCCCGGATCATGTCGCCGCCGCCATTGAAGGGACGCATAGCCGCCAGATGCTCGAATTTCCCGTAAAGCGCACCGATCCCCGTGGGCCCGTATAGCTTGTGGCCCGTGATGACATAGAAGTCGCAATCGAGATCCTGCACATCCACGTCGAGATGCACCGCGCCCTGCGAGCCGTCCACCAGTACGGGAATGCCGCGGGCATGCGCCCGGCGGATGACCTCCTTCACCGGAACGACGGTTCCGAGCACATTCGACATGTGGGTGACGGCGACCATCTTGGTGCGTTCGGAAAGGAGCGCCTCGAACTCGTCGATAAGGAAATTTCCGTCGTCGTCGACCGGGGCCCACTTGATGACGGCGCCGAAGTGCTCGCGCAGGAAGTGCCAGGGCACGATGTTGGCGTGATGCTCCATGATGGAAATCACGATCTCGTCGCCAGGCGCGATGCGGTCGCGCCCGAACGTGTAGGCCACGAGATTGATGGCTTCCGTCGCGCCGCGCGTGAAGACGATCTCTTCCTGGCGCGCGGCGTTGAGAAACGTCTGAACCTGGATGCGGGCCTTCTCGTAGGCCTCGGTGGCCGTGTTGGAGAGATAGTGCAGGCCGCGGTGCACGTTGGCGTAGCCGCTTCTGTAGGTGGTCTCCATGCGCTCGAGGACGGGCAGCGGCTTCTGCCCGGACGCCGCGTTGTCGAGATAGACGAGCGGCTTGCCGTGCACCTGCATGGAGAGAATCGGAAAATCCTCGCGCAGGCGATCGATGTCGTAGTGCCCGTTCTCGACTGCCGGATGCATCGTCTTACGCCCAGGATTTGAGTTTGGCCGCAACCGCGGAGCGAAGCGCATCGCGCACCGCCTCGTGCGCGACGCCGTCGATCACCTCGCCCACGAACGCCTCGATCAGGAGCGCTTCGGCCTCGTCGGAGGGAATGCCGCGTGCCTGGAGATAGAACTTCATCTCCTCGTCGAGCGCGCCCGTCGTCGCGCCGTGACCGCACTGAACGTCGTCGGCGAAGATCTCGAGCTCTGGCTTGGCGTCCGCCTCCGCCGTCTCGGACAGCAGAAGCGCCTGCGTCATCATGCGCGCGTCCGTCTTCTGCGCGTCGGGCCGAACCATGATCTTGCCCTGGAAGACCGCACGCGCGTCGTCCTTCAACACCGACTTGTAAAGCTCGCGGCTTTGGCAGCCGCCCACGGCATGATCGAGGACGAGCGTCGTGTCGGCATGGCGACGCCCGTCGACGAGGCTCGCCCCCGAGAAGTCGACGGAGATACCCGGCCCGCCACAGCAGGCGAAGATCTGGCTGCGCACCATCGCTCCGCCGAGCGCCACGGCGCAGTCGCGGATCGCAGCATCCTTTTCGAGCGCCGCGTTCAGCGTCGCGACATGGAGGGCATCCGCTCCCTCGAGGCCGACTTTGACGTGATCGAGCACAGCGCCGGCGCCGAGCGTGACGTCAAGCACGCTGTTCTCCTGGTAGCCAATCCCATCCGGACCTTCGTGCGTCTCGACGAGCGTCATCCGGGCGCCGGGCGCCATCATGACGAGCGACCGTGTGTAGACGGACGCCTCGTCCTCCCTGCCATAGGCGAAGACGACATGGACGGGGCGCTCGATCTCGACGCCGGTCGCTACCGAGATCACCACGCCGTCGGCCATGAGCGCCGTATTGAGGTTGAGGGCCGGATCCCCGACACGCGCAGCCCGGATGCACGCTACGACTTCCTTGACACCCCAGACCAAGGCGTCCGCGAGCGACGAAATGCTGAACCCCGGCTCGAGGTCCGCAAGATCGGAGAGCTCCGGCACGAAATGTCCATCGACGACGACAACCCGCCGCGCCTCGAGCCCTGCCAGCGCTTGTCCCGCACCTGCTGCACGATCCCTGGACTTCGCGTCGGGTGCGGCCGCGAGCGGCTTCGCCTCGCGCATGAAGGCGCGCAGGTCCGTATATTTCCATTGCTCCACGCGCCGGCTCGGGAGCCCCGACACCTCGAATGCCCGGAAAGCCGTGTCACGTTGCGCCTGGATGGCATGTCCCGGAAGCGTCGGCCTCACGCCGGAAAAAGAGCGCTTGAGCTGCTCCTCGGCCACGGTCCGGATCGGGCGGATCTCCGCGTTCATGATTACGCCGCCTCCTCCAGATAGCCGCTGTAGCCATTCGCCTCGAGCTCAAGCGCCAGCTCCTTCCCGCCCGAGCGCACGATCTGCCCCTTGGAGAAGACATGCACCACGTCGGGAATGATGTAGTTCAATAGGCGCTGGTAGTGCGTAATGACGAGCATACCGCGCTCCTTGGAGCGCAGGCGGTTCACGCCGTCGGCCACCACCTTGAGCGCATCGATATCGAGGCCCGAGTCGGTCTCGTCGAGCACGCACACCCTGGGCTCGAAGAGCGCCATCTGCAGCGTCTCGGCGCGCTTCTTCTCACCACCCGAGAAACCGACGTTGACCGGCCGGCGCAGCATCTCGGGCTCGATGCCGAGCTTCTCGGCTTCCTCCCGCACGCGCTTCAGAACCGCGGGCGACGAGAGCTCCGGCTCGCCGCGCCGCTTCCTCTGCGCATTCAGTGCTGCACGCAGGAACGTCATCGTGCTGACGCCGGGGATCTCGACCGGATACTGGAAGGCGAGAAAGAGCCCGGCCGCGGCCCGCTCGTCAGGCTCCATCTCGAGCAGGGTCTGGCCGTCGATCCGCGCGTCGCCGCCCGTCACATCGTAGCCGGGCTTGCCTGCCAGCACATTGGCAAGCGTCGACTTCCCCGAGCCGTTGGGGCCCATGACGGCATGCACCTCGCCTTTTCCTATGGTGAGGTTCACGCCCTTGAGAATTGATTTGTCGCCGACATTGGCCCTCAAATCCTTGATTTCGAGAAGCGGCATCGCCATCAAGCTCCGGTTGCTCATCGTTTTCCCTCGCACTCAGCCGACGCTGCCTTCGAGGCTGATCGAGATCAGCTTCTGGGCTTCGACCGCGAATTCCATGGGGAGCTGCTGCAGCACGTCGCTGACGAAGCCGTTGACGACCAGGGCCACGGCCTCCTCACCGGAGAGCCCGCGCTGCGTGCAGTAGAACAGCATCTCATCGGAGATCTTGGACGTCGTTGCCTCGTGCTCGAAATGAGCCGACGCGTTCTTCGCCTCGATGTAGGGCACCGTATGCGCCCCGCAGGCATCTCCGATCAGAAGAGAATCACAGTTCGTGAAGTTGCGGGCCCTGGCCGCCTTGCGGTGCGCGGAGACGAGCCCGCGATACGTATTCTGCGAGCGCCCTGCGGCGATACCCTTCGATATGATCCGGCTCGACGTGTTGCGGCCGAGATGGATCATCTTGGTCCCGGAATCGACTTGCTGGTAGCCGTTCGAGATCGCAATCGAGTAAAACTCGCCGCAGCTGTTATCGCCGCGCAGGATGCAGGACGGATACTTCCAGGTAATGGCCGATCCGGTCTCCACTTGCGTCCAGTTGATCTTCGAATTCCGGCCGCGACAATCGCCGCGCTTGGTCACGAAGTTGAAGATGCCGCCCTTTCCGTCCGCGTCGCCCGGATACCAATTCTGCACCGTCGAGTATTTGATCTCGGCATCCTCTAGCGCCACCAGCTCCACGACCGCCGCATGGAGCTGGTTCTCGTCGCGCTTTGGCGCCGTGCAACCTTCGAGATAAGAGACGTAGGCACCCTTGTCGGCGATGATGAGCGTACGCTCGAACTGGCCCGTCTTCTCCTCGTTGATACGGAAATA
>CAZDUD010000183.1:0-5470 GCA_964508485.1 uncultured Hyphomicrobium sp.
CACGGCCTGGATGAAGGAGCCGTGCAAAAGCTGCAACCGCTGCGAGATCGACTGGGGCGGCTGCCGCTGCCAGGCGCTCGCCGTCACGGGCGACGCGGCCAACGCCGATCCTGCCTGCTCCCTCTCGCCCTGGCACGAGGAGTTTGCTGCCGTTGCCGAGCACGAAAGCAACGCGCCGTCACCGCCCTTCATCTACCGGCGCATGGGCGTAATGAGCCCGGCAGAATAAGGCGGCACGGGACTCTGCCTCGGCAAAAAATCCAAAAATTATCGCGTGTTCCGGGCGGGACAGATCTCTCCTCGCGATCCTGGCAGGTTTGCCTCAACGGACGGCTTCACCGCCGTCGAGCGAGACACACAGGACCAGTCGGGAGACGACACCATGCTCTACAAGGCCATCGGCATCATTCTGTCGGCACTGTTCATCGCCGCCTTCCAGATCAACGCCGCCTCGGCGGGTTGCGGCGGCGGCCACGGCGGCATCCGCCACTTCAAGTCCTACAACAACCAGGCACTTCAGCAGTCCCGCGCGCGGAAGGCTCGTGCTGTCGCCGCAGCCAAGAAGAAGAAGGCCGTCCAGGAGGCGAAAGTGGAGAAGAAGGCTGCCGCATCGAAGGTTGCCGAGACGGCTCCGGTCGCGGAAGAGACGACGACCGCCGCCGCGGACAAGGAGCCTGAGAACGAGCTCAACGTCGCCGCCGCCGAGGAAACCTGCACCAAGTTCATCGCCGAGACCGGCACCACCGTGACGATCGAGTGCGCCAAGCAGTAAGGGTGCGGACCCAGGTCGAAAGGCCGGAAGGCCGGAGCAGCACCCCGCTGCTCCGGTCTTTGTTTTCGAGGGCGCTGGCAACCACGCCCCTTGCAATGTTCCTATTTTGTTCTACACTCTCTTTTCGCCGTTTTCCCACGTCGAGAAGAGACTTGCATGTCGTCCCAAAACGTAAAATCGCAGCCCGGCCGCGCCGAGATCGTAGCTGATCTTCGCCGCCGCCTCGCCCGCATGGAGGGACTCGCGAACGACGGCGACGCCTGCCTGTCCTTCGGACTTTCCGCGCTCGATGACCATCTCCCGCAGGGCGGCCTCGCCTTCGGCGCCGTGCATGAGATCACGCCAGCAGACGACGCCGACCTGCCCGCCGCCTTCGGCTTTCTGATCGCCCTCCTCGGCCGCCTTCCAGGGCGCACGCCGCTCTTGCTAGTCCTCTCGTCGAAAAAGCTCACCCGTTGCGGCACGCCCCATGGCCACGGCCTCACCGGCCTCGGCCTCGACCCCTCGCGCCTGATCCTGGTCGAGACCACAAACGAGACCGAAGCGCTCTGGGCCACCGAGGAAGCCGTGCGGGCCCGCGGCCCCGCAGCCGTCGCGGCCGTGCTCGGCGGCAAGCTCGACCTCAAGACGAGCCAGCGGCTGCTGCACGCTGCCCGCGACGCGAGGCTGCCGCTACTGCTCCTGAGACCCGGCGGCGAAAGCATCGTCACCGCGACGACACGCTGGCGCATCGGCACGGCACACGGAGCCCGCGACCGGTTCGGCATGCTCGCAGGCTGGCGATGGCACGTTGCGCTCGAGCGCTGCCGCAACGGACGCGCCGAGGAGTGGAAAGTGGAGTTCGACCATGCCACGCATCGTTTCGGTCTGGCTGCCCCAGTGGCCGGTGCATCGCTGGCTCGCCGCGGAGCGGCGGGAACAGCAAGCCGCGGAGCAGCGGAAACTACAAGCTGCGGAGCGGCGTAGGCCTTCTGGCCCACCTGTCGACCCGCGCGCACCCTTCGTGCTTACCGATGGAACGGACGCACCGCGCATCGTCGCGGTGAACCCGGCCGCGCAACGATGCGGTCTCGCTGTCGGCGAGACGTTGGCAGACGCCCGCGCGCGCATCGGCGCCCTGGAGGTCCGCATCGCGGACCCCGCAGCGGACTCAAAGGCGCTGACCCGCCTCGCACAGTGGGCGACGCGCTACACGCCGTCCGTCGCGCTCTACAAGAATCATAACGGAACGGACGGCTTTTTCCTGGACGTGACGGGCGCCGCGCATCTCCTGGGCGGCGAGGACAAACTGCTCGCCGATCTCGCACGCCGTCTCAAGGCGTTCGGCTTGCCCACCCGCCTCGCAGCCGCCGAGACGGTCGGTACCGCCTGGGCCGTCTCCCATTATGCGCGTACCGCGGCAATTATCCCCGCAGGCGCGGAGACAGAGGCGCTGGCGCCGCTCCCGGTCGAAGGCCTGCGCCTCGCACCCGAGACAGCCCTTACCCTGCGCCGCCTCGGCTTCAAGCGCATCGGCGACCTCATCGGCAAGCCGCGCGCCCCCTTCGCCGCTCGTTTCGAACGAGACTTTCTGTGCCGCCTCGACCAAGCGCTCGGCCGCACCCCCGAGCCGCTGGCCTTGCTCGCCCCGCCGCCGGCCTACGTCAAAACGCGCTCGCTGCTGGAGCCGATCAGCACCGAGGACGCCATCGTCGCCGTCGCCACACGCCTCATGCAGGATCTCGTCCCGAAGCTCGAGGCCGACGGCGTCGGCGCGCGACACCTGCGGCTCACGCTCTACCGCGTCGACGGCGCCGCGCAACGGCTGGACGTGGGCTGTACGCTGCCGACACAGAGCGCAGACGACGTCGCCCGCCTGATCGGTCTCAAGCTCGAACGCCTCGCGCGCCTCCTCGAAGCGGGCTTCGGCTTCGAGACCGTGAGCCTTGCCGTCGCCGTCGCCGAAAGAATGAACCCGCGCCAGCACGCGCTCGCCGCAGCCTCCGAGGAAGCCGAGCACGCCCGGCGCTGCACCGTGCTGCTGGATGCGCTGCGCCAGCGCTTAGGCCCGGACAGCGTGCGCCATCTGGCGCCCGTTGCCAGCCATTGGCCCGAGCGCAGCGAGAAAATAATCAAAGAGCGCAGCGAGAAAGCAACCAGAGAGCGGAACGAGAACCGGACAGAGACGCGAGACGAAGCAGCGGTCTGGCCGGCAGTCAAAGGCACGCGACCGCCGCTCCTGCTCCCGCGCGCGGAGCCGGCGGACGTCATCGCACTCATGCCTGACGGGCCTCCCCAGCGCCTGCGCTGGCGCGGCAGGCTGCACACGATCGCCCACGCCGAAGGACCTGAGCGCATCGCCGCCGAATGGTGGCGCACGCGGACACCTCAGCCCACGCGCGACTACTACCTCGTCGAGGACGACGCCGGCCGCCGGCTCTGGCTCTATAGCGAAGGCATCCCCGGCCGCGAGACCGCCGCCCCCCGCTGGTTCGTCCACGGCCTCTTTGCGTGAGGCTGCCATGAGCCACTACGCCGAGCTGGCCGTCACCACCAACTTCTCATTTCTCCGCGGCGCCTCGCATCCCGGCGAGATGGTGCTGGCCGCGGAAGCGGCGGGCCTCGCCGCCATCGCCATCACTGACCGCAACAGCTTCGCCGGCGTCGTTCGCGCCTTCGATGCCTGGAAGAAGAACAAGGTCGCGCTGAAGCTCATCGTGGGCATACGCCTCATCACCGTCGATAATTTTGAGATCCTCGCCTACCCGACCGACCGCGAAGCCTACGCCCGTCTCTGCCGCCTGTTGACGGCGGGCAAGCGCAAGACATCCCACAAGGAACACACGGACTGCCTCATCACCTTCGAGGACATTCTGGAAGCCGCAGACGGCCAGATCTTCATCGCGCTGCCGCCCGAGGACCTGAAGCCGGACTTCGCCCAGCGCCTCGAACGGCTCACACAAGCAGCACCAGGGCGCAGCTATCTCGCCGGCATCCACGGCTACCGCGGGAACGAGCCGCGCCGCCTGGGTGCACTCGACGAGCTCGGCAGACGCACCGGCACCCCTCTCGTCGCCATCAATGACGTGCACTACCACACGCCCGAGCGCCGCGCGCTGGCCGATGTCGTGACCTGCATCCGCGAGAAATGCACGATCCACGAGGCCGGCTTCCGCCTCGCCGTCAACGCCGAGCGTCATTTGAAGTCACCAAGCGAAATGGCGCGCATCTTCGGAGACTTCCCCGATGCGATCCGACGCACGATCAAAATCGCCGACGCCTGCCATTTCGACCTCGGCAAGCTCACGAATGAATATCCGGACGAGCCTGTGCCCCCCGGCAAGACCGCGCAAGCCCATCTCGAGGACCTGACCTGGACCGGCGCAAGCTGGCGCTATCCGCGCGGCATACCGGAAAAGGTCATGGCCCAGCTCCACGAGGAGTTGCGGCTCATCGCCAAGCTCGACTACGCGCGCTACTTCCTGACCGTCCACGACGTGGTTCAATACGCCCGCAGCAAAGAGATCCTTTGCCAGGGCCGCGGCTCGGCGGCTAATAGCGCCGTCTGCTTCTGTCTCCGGATCACGGAGATCGACCCCGCCACCAGCAATCTTCTCTTCTCACGCTTCATCTCGGAAAACCGCGGCGAGCCACCCGACATCGACGTCGACTTCGAGCACGAGCGGCGCGAGGAGGTGATTCAGCACGTCTACGAGCGCTACGGCCGCGAGCACGCCGCCATCTGCGCCACCGTCATCCACTACCGCTCGCGACGCGCCATCCGCGAGGTCGGCAAGGCCATGGGCCTTACACCCGACGTGACGGCCGCGCTGGCCAAGACGGTCTGGGGCAGCCATTCCGACGGCCTCCCCGACAAGCACATCCGCGAGGCGGGCTTCGATCCCTTAAACCCGCAGATCCGCCAGTCGATCCTGCTTGCACGCGAGCTTCTGGGCTTCCCGCGCCACCTCTCGCAGCACGTCGGCGGCTTCATCCTGACCAGGCGGCGCCTCGACGAGACGGTCCCCATCGCCAACGCCGCCATGGCGGACCGCACCTTCATCGAATGGGACAAGGACGACATCGACACCCTCGGCCTCATGAAGGTCGACGTGCTCGCGCTCGGCATGCTGAGCATGCTACGCCGCGGCCTCGATCTCCTGAAGACGCACTACGAGAGGCCGCTGACCCTCGCGACAATCCTGCAGGACGAGAGCACGGAGGACACCCGGAAGGTCTACGAGATGCTGAGCCACGCCGATTCCATCGGCGTGTTCCAGGTCGAGAGCCGCGCGCAGATGTCGATGCTGCCGCGTCTCAAGCCAAGCACCTTCTACGATCTTGTCATCGAGGTCGCCATCGTCCGCCCCGGTCCCATTCAGGGCAACATGGTGCATCCGTATTTGAAACGGCGCGAGAATCCGAAAGAGGTGACCTATCCGTCCCCTGCGCCGCCCCACGATCCGAACGAGCTAAGGGACGTCCTGAGCCGCACGCTCGGCGTACCGCTGTTCCAGGAGCAGGCGATGCAGATCGCCATCACCGCGGCCGAGTTCACGCCCGACGAGGCCGACGGTCTCCGGCGCGCCATGGCCACCTTCCGCCATAACGGCACCGTCCACCTCTACCGCGACAAGTTCATCGACCGCATGAGCGCCCGCGGCTACGACCGCGCCTTTGCCGAGCGCTGTTTCGGCCAGATCGAAGGCTTCGGCGAGT
>CAZDUD010000184.1:0-5461 GCA_964508485.1 uncultured Hyphomicrobium sp.
TCGGCCAGTTCGACCTGATGGGCATCCCGCCCGCGCCGCGCGGCGTGCCGCAGGTCGAGGTCACGTTCGACATCGACGCCAACGGCATCGTGCACGTGTCGGCCAAGGACAAGGCGACCGGCAAGGAGCAGTCGATCCGCATCCAGGCTTCGGGCGGTCTCTCCGATTCCGAGATCGAGCGGATGGTGAAGGACGCGGAAGCTCACGCGGCCGAGGACAAGAAGAAGCGCGAGCTGGTCGAGGCCAAGAACCAGGCCGAAGCGCTTGTCCATGCGACCGAGAAGGAGCTTACCGATAACGGCTCCAATCCGGCGGTGGCGGCGGTCAAGGCCGACGTCGAGCGCGCCATCGAGGCCGCCAAGGAGGCGATCGCGTCGGATGATACCGAGCGCATCAAGTCGGCGACCACCTCGCTCGCTCAGGTGGCGATGAAGATCGGCGAGGCCGTCTACAGCGCCAAGGGCGGCGATGGTGCCGGCTCCGGCGATGCGCCTTCGGCAGGTGCGAGCGCGGACGACAATGTCGTCGACGCCGACTTCGAAGAGGTCAAGGACGACAAGAAGAAAGCGGGTTAACGCCCGTTTCGGGATCCTCTCCCTGGCTCATGCGGGCACCGCGGGGCCGGGGAGAGGTTTTTTGTAACGGGTGTGGCAGTGGGGAGAGGTTCCGGGCCAAGTCCTCCGTGATAGTGCTTGCTTCCCACCTTCGCCCGCCGGATAGAATGCCCTCCCATGGCAAAACGCGACTACTACGACATCCTCGGTGTACCACGCACCGCGAGCGAGCAGGACCTCAAGTCTGCCTTCCGCAAGCTCGCCAAAGAATGCCATCCCGACCGTAATCCGGGAGACAAGGACGCCGAGCAGCGGTTCAAGGATCTCAACGAGGCCTACGAAGCGCTGAAGGACCCGCAGAAGCGGGCGGCCTACGACAAGTTCGGACACGCGGCCTTCGATCACGGCATGGGTCGCGGCCACCCAGGTGGCGGGTTCGGGCCGGACTTCGCCTCGTCCATGTCGGACATCTTCGACGATCTCTTCGGCGAGTTCATGGGCGGCCGGCGCGGCGGACAGCGGCGCGGCTCCTCGCGCGAGCGCGGCGCGGATCTCCGCTACAACATGGAGATCACGCTCGAGGAGGCGTTCCAGGGCAAGGCCGCAGAGATCCGTGTGCCGACCAGTGTCGCATGTGAAACATGCTCCGGGAGCGGCGCAAAGGCCGGCACCAAGCCCTCGACCTGCCCGACCTGCGGCGGCATGGGGAAGGTGCGCGCCAGCCAGGGCTTCTTTACCATCGAGCGCACGTGCCCGACCTGCGTCGGGCGCGGCGAGGTGATCGACGATCCGTGTCCGGCCTGCTCGGGCGCGGGCCGCGTCACGCGCGAGCGGACGCTCTCGGTTAACATTCCGGCCGGTGTCGAGGACGGCACCAAGGTGCGCCTTGTCGGCGACGGCGAGGCGGGTCTGCGCGGCGGCCCGCCGGGCGATCTCTACATCTTCCTTTCCATCAAGCCGCATCGCTTCTTCCAGCGCGATGGGGCGGACCTCTTCTGCAAGGTGCCGATCTCGATGACAACCGCGGCGCTCGGAGGCCAGATCGAGGTGCCGACGCTCGAGGGTACGGCGAGCCGGGTCAAGGTTCCCGAGGGCACGGAGAGCGGCAAGCAGTTCCGCCTCAAGGGCAAGGGTATGCCGGTCCTGCGCTCGAAGACGGTCGGCGACATGTACATCCAGGTGGATGTGGAGACGCCGAAGAACCTCACGCGGCGCCAGCGCGAGCTGCTCGAGGAATTCGAGAGCGAGAGCCACAAGGAAACGAGCCCCGAACGCGCCGGCTTCTTCGCGCGCGTGAAGGACTTTTTCGATAACAAGGGCGGCTGAGACCGCCCGCAACTTCTCGTCGCGCACATGGAGGACGCATGAGCCATTCGTCGACCAAGCTCCTCTTTTTTGCCGGCAGCGCGCGGGATGCCTCCTACAACAAACGCCTTGCGTGGCTCGGTGCGGAAATCGCCGAAGCCAACGGGATCGCGGCGACGCTCGCCGATCTCGGCGACTACCCGATGCCGCTCTACGATGCGGATCTGCAGGCGCTCGAAGGGATTCCCGAAAACGCCACGAAGTTCGAGGCGCTGATGAAAGTGCACACCGGCATTTTCATCGCCTGCCCCGAGTACAACGCGTCCATCACGCCGCTGCTCAAGAACACGCTCGACTGGGTGAGCCGCATCCGCAATGAGGGCGAGGAGCCGCTTGCCGTCTACAAGACGCGCGTGTTCGCGCTCGGCTCGGCGTCGCCCGGCGGCCTCGGCGGTCTGCGCGGGCTCAACGCGGTTCGCACCACGCTCGAGCTCGGGCTCGGGGCGCTCGTGCTGCCCGACCAGTTCGCTATCCCGAAGGCGGCCGAGGCGTTCGAGGACAACGGCCACCTCAAGAACAAGGACAGCCAGGAGACGTTCAAGAGGCTCATCCAGAAGCTCGCGCGTGCCGCGCATGTGTTGCACGGGTGAGGCTATGACCGGACTTGCGCCTCGGGACCGTTTGATCGTCGCGCTCGACATGCCGACCATCGAGGGCGCGCGCCAGCTCGTCGCCACGCTCGGCGAAGCCGTGTCCTTCTACAAGGTGGGGCTTGAGCTTCTGTTTGCGGGCGGGCTCGATCTCGCGCGCGACCTCCGGCGCCAGGGCAAGCGCGTGTTTCTCGACATGAAGCTGCTCGACATCGGCAACACTGTCGAGCGCGCGGTCGCCAACGTCACCGAGCTCGATGTCACCTTCCTCACCGTGCATGGCCACGATCTCAAGACCTTGCGGGCCGCCGTCGCGGGGCGTGGGGCGGCCAAGGTCAAGCTGCTCGCCGTCACGGTGCTGACCAACCTGTCGGCGGACGATCTTCGCGAGCAGGGCTCGTCGCTCGCGCCGGCCGATCTTGTCCTCAGGCGCGCGGAGCTTGCGTATGCGGCCGGGTTCGACGGCGTGATCGCCTCGGGTCAGGAGGCAGCACGCATCCGCGCCGCGACGGGACCGAAGTTCCTGATCGTTACTCCCGGCATTCGCCTGCCAGGCGGCACGACCGACGACCAGGAGCGCGTGATGACGCCCGACCATGCCATCATGGCGGGTGCCAACTACATCGTGGTCGGCCGGCCGATCACCCAGGCGGACGATCCGAAGCTCGCCGCCGAGACGTTCGTCCATCACATCGGCGAAGCGCTGGCCAAGGCGGGCGCTGCGCCGTCCGGGCCGCATTGAGCCCTGCTGTCAAGATTTCAAACTCGGGAAGGGAACATCATGGCCAAGGGTTACGTCATTGCGCATGCCACGGTGACGGACACTGACAAGTGGGCGCAGTACGTCGCGAAATCGAAGGTCGCGCTCGACAAGTACGAGGGACGCCCGATCGTGCGCGGCGGCAAGTGCCAGATCATGGAAGGCAACGGCACGCAGCGGAACGTGGTGCTCGAGTTTCCGAGCTACGAGCATGCGCTCGGGTATGCCACGAGCCCCGAGTATGCCGAGGCCAAGGCGCTGCGCCAGGGCGCCGGGACCATCGACATCACGGTGGTGGAAGGCGTCTGAGCCCGCTCGCTCCGTGCGTCCCATGATTCACGTGGAGCACGGTGGTTCGAGGTCCGTTCATCACGGTTCGTGAAAGGGCGTGCGCGGAAACGCGCGTCCGCACTACATTCGGGGCGGACTTCCAAGGCTCGATTTCCGATGGCGCATATTCCGACCGGCACCGGCAGCCCACTGTGGCGTGCCTCGGTGCTCACGCTCTTTCCCGAGATGTTTCCCGGGCCACTCGGCGTGTCTCTCGTGGGACAGGCGCTGGACGCGGGCCTGTGGTCGCTTTCGCTGCACCAGATCCGCGACTTCGGCATCGGCCGCCATCGCGCCGTCGACGATACGCCGGCCGGCGGCGGGGCCGGCATGGTCATGCGCGCGGATGTGCTCGCCGCTGCCATCGATCATGCGCGTGGCGCCGATGCGGATCTGCCGCTGCTCTACATGTCGCCGCGGGGGGCGCCTCTCACACAGGCGCGCGCGCGCGCGCTTTCCGAGGGGCCTGGGGTCATGATTCTCGCCGGCCGCTTCGAGGGTATCGACGAGCGCTTGATCGAAGCCCGCGGTGTCGAGGAAGTGTCGATCGGCGATTATGTTCTTTCGGGTGGCGAGCTTGCCGCCATGGTGCTGATCGACGCCTGCGTGCGCCTGATCCCCGGCGTGCTTGGCGCAGAGGAGAGCCTTGCGGACGAGAGCTTCGAGGATGGGCTGCTCGAATATCCTCAGTTCACAAAGCCGCGCGACTGGGAAGGCCGACCGACGCCCGACGTGCTGATGAGCGGAGACCACAAGAAGATCGCGGAATGGCGGCGTGCGGAAGCCGAGCGCATCACGCGCGAGCGGCGGCCGGATCTTCTCTCCGCAAACAAAACACGTCCCCGCAACTCATGATTCGCGACTGCCGTCCTTGATCTCGCGCAAAGTCGAGGCTTCTTGCCACGCGCGTAAAATAAGTTTCGGCGCGCAAGCTTCGTTTAATGTTCGTCCCCGAAGGTGTTCCCGGCAGTTCGGACATTCATCTCGGGGACAGCATGGCACGGCAGGCGACGCTTGAGACGCGATTGGCGTTCAACCAGATCGACGAGCGAACGCGCGCTCTTCTCCATCAGTATAAAGATTTTGTTGTGGGCGAGCTGCCGAGTGTCCTCGACTCGTTCTATGCGCATGTCGGCCAGTTCCAGGAGACGCGCACGTTCTTTCGTTCGAGCGAGCACATGAATGCCGCCAAGAGTGCGCAGATGCGGCATTGGGAGACGATCCTGGACGCACGCTTCGACGCCGCGTATGAGGCCTCCATCCGCAGGATCGGTGAAGCGCACCATCGCATCGGTCTCGATCCCTCCTGGTACATCGGCGGCTACAACGCGCTGCTGTCAGGTCTCATCACGGCGATCGGCGACAAGCTCGGCCCCGCGAAGGGCCGGTTCGGCCTCGGTGGCGGCGATGGCGATGTGCGGACCGCACTCACGGTCGCGGTCAGCCGGGTGGCGCTCCTGGACATGGACTTCGCCATCAGCACCTACATAGACGCGGGCCGGCGTGATCTCGGTGCACTTGCGTCCTCCGTCGTCGACCTCGCCAGCAATGTCGCAGACACGACGCATCGGCTCGAGGATGCGGCGGGGCAACTCTCCGGAACGGCCAAAGCGGCGACGGAGCGGACCACGACGGTGGCCTCGGCAGCCGAGCAGGCTTCAACGAATGTGAACGCCGTCGCGGCGGCGGCTGAGGAGCTCTCGGCGTCCGTGCAGGAAATCAGCCGGCAGGTTGCAACATCGTCCAGCATCGCAGACAGAGCGGTGCGAACCGTGATGGAGGCATCCGACAAGGTGAAGGATCTCTCGGAGGCGGCGACTCAGATCGGAGCCGTGGTCGAGCTGATCAGCAATATCGCCCGT
>CAZDUD010000185.1:0-5460 GCA_964508485.1 uncultured Hyphomicrobium sp.
GCGATCAGCGTCTGGCCGGTGCCCGGAGGACCGACGAGCAGCGCGCCGCGCGGAATGCGCCCGCCGAGACGCTGAAACTTCTGCGGGTCACGCAGGAACTCGACGATCTCCTCGAGATCGGCTTTCGCCTCGTCCACGCCCGCCACGTCCTCGAACGTCACGCGCCCCTGCCGCTCCGTGAGCAGCTTGGCGCGGCTCTTCCCGAAGCCCATGGCGCGCCCGGAGCCGGACTGCATCTGGCGCATGAAGAACACCCACACCGCGATCAGGAGCAGCATGGGGAACCAGTTGAGGATCACGGAGAGGATCGACGGCACATCCTCGTCGGACGGGCGCGCCTTGAACTTCACGTCCTTGGCCTTGAGGCGCTCGACGAGCGACGGATCCGACGGCGCATAGCTCGTGAACGGCGTGGCGTTGTCGCGCATCGTGCCGTAGATGCGATTGCCCGCAAGCGTCACCTCCGAAACCGTCCCGGCATCCACCGCATTAAGGAAATCCGAATAGCTGATTTCCGAGCCCCGGCGGGTCTGCGAAGGATTGTTGAACAGGTTGAAGAGCGCGGCCAGCAGCACGAAAACCGCCACCCAGATCGCAAGCTTCTGAAAATTCGGATTCATTTGCTTTCCCGAGAGCGCCGGCTGGGCCGAGAAAACAGAGCCGGCTTGGATCCACGTCTAACTGCGTCCTAAGATAGGTGCCATGCTGGCCTTTGCCAAGTTTAATGCCCGTTCTTAAGGGTGCGAGGGCGCCGCAGGACCCCCATCTCAAGAAACTGTGGGCAAAGCCTAACGCGCCTCGCGTGCGAGCCCCAGGAATACGGCGCTGAAGCGCTCGTCATGTGGCGTCGCGCCGCGCAGGCTTGGAACCGCAACCAGCCGCTCGCCGGACCACAATGCCGGCAAGCCCGCAGCCGCCCGTGCCGGCGGACGATCCTTCGGCGCAAGCGCGCCCCTAAGGGTTGCATAAGCGGCAAATCCGAGCGGACGCACGACAACGCCGTCCGCCATTGTCTCACCGCCGTCTCCGTCTCGAGCATCGTCGTATTTGACGCGGAACCGCCAGTCCCAGACGACCTCCTCGCCCGGCTGCAACGGGATCTTCGGCAGCGTGTGGTGAGCCGGCTCGCGATAGAGACGCAGCGTCGTGCGCCCCTGCGAGACGATGCAGCCCCCAAGCGTATGCGCCACCGGCCGCCCGCGCGCGAGCGTCGCAACGATCGCTTCGATCTGCGAGAGCTGGGCAGGCTTCGCGGCGCCGCCGAACGTTGCAAGCAGGCGCTGAAGGAGCCGCACGCGGATCTCCTCCGGCTCGCCCTCCCAAGCCGCCCGGCTGAGAGACGCGAACACACCTTCGTGGAAATCGACGAGCGCGCCGAGCCGCGCGTCCGTCACCGCTTCGAGGGCATCGCGCGCCCGCGTGAGGCGCGCAGCACTGAGCGCGAGCTTGTCGTTCGAAAGTCCGAGCGCCGACAGGTGATCGTGGGCCGCCCTGATCCGCACGCGCTCGAAATCGAGACGCTCGTTGCTGGGATCCTCCAGCCAACGCTCGCCCTGCTGTTCGAGGAAAGCGCGAAGGAACCCCTTCGAGACACCGAGCAGCGGACGCACGAGCCGCACCGATCCGTCCGGCAGCAACGCCCGCGTCGGCGCCATGCCGGCAAGACCGTCGAGCCCGCTGCCGCGCCCGAGGCGCATGAGCAGCGTCTCGGCCTGATCGTCCGCCGTATGTGCCGTCACCACAGCGGCAGGCGTCTCCACACGGGCGTGTGCGACCAGCAGCGCATAGCGCGCTTCCCGCGCCCGCGCCTGCAACGCCGATCCCGGCTTGTTGCCGGCCCAGACCAGCGTCGTGTGCCGGAACCCGAGCGCCTTGGCGCGCTCCGCCACCCATTCGGCTTCCCGCGCGGACTCAGGCCGCAGGCCATGGTCGACCGTCGCCACCTCGATGGTGAGATCTTTTGGAGCCTGACCGGTCGCCACCCAGCGCGCCGTCAGATGCATCAACGCCATGCTGTCGGTGCCGCCCGAGACGGCGAGCACCGCACGTTTGAAGGGCGCCAGCGGCGCACCGAGCAAGGCTTCGAGATCGTGATCGTTCACGGTCGTTTCGTCCCAGGGCGATGGTCGCGCTCGGATCTTATCGACCCGAAGCGTGACACATCGGTCTCAAGCAGGAGACCATGACCGCGCCGGACGTTGTCCCGCCGAAACGTGCCTCGTCGGTCTTATTGAAAGCGACCGGTCATGGACAACCGATCCTTTGCCGCTCGCTATCCGCCTTTGCCTTGAGCTGCACGGGCGCGCTCGGGAACTTGGAGGAAACCCCGCGCAGCACCGAGCAGGCATCCTGCCGCTTGCCGAGCTGCGCCAGCGCCATGCCGCGCTTCAACTGCGCATCCGGCGCCTTGCTGCTCGTGCCGTAGGTCGAGACAACGAGATCGAATGCCTCGGCGGCGTCGGCATAGTTGCGCTGCACGTAGTGAGCTTCGCCGAGCCAGTAGAGCGCGTTCGGCGCCAGCGGATCCTGCGGATAGGTCCTGAGGAAGTCGCGGAACCCGGCCTGAGCCGCACCGTAGTCCTGCTGCAGCAGATGCCCATAGGCGGTTTCGTAGACCTGCTTCGGGCTCCCGCCGGCGCCAGGCTCGACGGCTGCGAACTGACCGTTGCCGGCAGGCGGCAGCGTCTCCGCGCCATAAGTCGACGGCGCGCTCGGGAACGCACTCTGCGGCGGAGCCGCGTTATACTCTGCGGACGGCGCGCCCGACCCGGCGATCGCACCGATCGGATCGGCGTTGTCGGACGTCACCGTCGTCGAGCCGAACCGCGACGTCTCCGTATCTAATCCTTGCGCATCGGAGCGGCGCTGCACACCGCCTTGCGCGCGCATCTCGGCCGCAAGCTGTTCGACTTGCGCGGTCAGAGCGCGGATCTGCGTCTCCATGCTGTCGAGGCGCGCGCTGTCGCTCGCAGCCACGCCACCGGCAGCCTCCGAGCGGACCGGCGCGGACGCGGCGCCGCCCGTGCGCGCCAGCGACTCAAGCGTGCCGATCACGACCTGCAGATCGACGAGTTGTCCCTCGAGCTGCTCGACACGCTCGCGCAGGCCCGCAGCATCGCCGCCGCCCGCCGAGGCGGCACCCTTCTGAGCCTTGCCCTGAGCGCCCTGCACCGCCGGCAGCTGCTCGCTCTGGACGCCCTGGGCCGAAGCCGCCCCCGAAACGCACAGCACCGCGAGCGTAGCGCCAGCCGCCGCGCGCAACGCGCGCCTGCTCAAGACTAGCTTGGACGAATCCATGGGCGAAGCGCCTTCCTTCAATAGTCCGATTGCCGTCACCATAGCCCACGACGCGGCACGCCGTGAAAACCTTGCTGTCTGCCCTTCACGCGTACTTGTCAACTCGATGAGCCCCCGCTGCCGCAATGATGGTTACGCCACACCCCGCTCACTGCGTCGGCGAGATATCGTGAGATGTCGGCGCGCCTCCCTGGGCACGGCGGGCGGGCCGCGCAGCGGCCTCCACGCGACGGCTGAGAAGAACCGTGACCGCGCGCCGGTTCTGCGCGAGGCACTCGGGCGCCGGACAGTCGGAAACGCGCTCATCGCGTCCCCGGCCGTAGGCCACGAGCCGTCTTGCATCCACGCCCTCGGCAACGAGCCGGTCACGCACGACTGCAGCACGCTCCTCGGAAATGCGGAGCGTCTCCGCGTCGGAGACCGTGCCGTCGTCCGCGTGGCCCTCGACGACAGCGTAAAGGTTGGGATAGCGCATCAGAAAGCGCGCCTGCGCCTGGATCACGCCGCGCGCCCGGACACCGAGGTCGGCGCTCCCCGCGCTGAAGAAAACGCGGTCGCCCGCGTCGGCGAGAAATTCGCTGTCGATCACAGGCGACACGCGGGCCTGGTGCAGCGCCGCGCGCGGCACAGGCTGCGAAATGGCGTTGAGATTGGCGGGCGGCGGTGCTCCCTCGGACGCGCTCCTCCACGGCAGAGCCTGCTCGCCGGAGGCGGACGGCGCCACCGGGGCAGCCGCTTCGATGCTGCGATAGATCTGTCCGAGATGACGCCGCGCGGCAGCCACACGCGGGCTGTCGGGAGCTTCCGCGATGAGACGCTCGAACAGGCGCTGCGCATCATCGCGCCGCCCCTCGTCGAGCGCAGCTCTTGCGTCTTTGTAGAGGTCATCCGCTGACGGCGCGGGCGAGCGCGGCGTATCCCAGCCCTGGAAGAACCAGCGGCCACTGCCGTCTTCGGTGGCATCGCGCCTGCGCTCGGGCATGCCGTCCGGCGGCTCGACGACCGAGAATCCGTCATGCGACGGCGCAATATCGCGCGCCCTCTCCGACGAGGGCGGACCGAGCTTGAACGTGCCGATCGGAACTTCGTTGCGGCCGGCGGGCTCCTGCGCACGCGCGCCGCCGGATGCCGCAAGAGCGAGCAGGGCCGCGGCGAAACAGGGAGCGGCAACAACGGTCAGGCTGCGCGCGATAGTGCCTGCGAAATCCCCTGCACCCGCACATCCCGTGCGCATGGTTGGCATCCTGCTCTTCCAAGTGCGTTCGGACGGGCCAAACGCCGATGATGTCTTGAGAAAAGCTGTGCGCTCGTAATACGGCCAAACTTTGCCGCGCATCAACCGGAAGCCGGGCAATCCTGCGTCTGAAGCAGTCTTGTCCGGCAAACGAGCAAAAGTGCCCGTGCCCCTTGCGGTTACGAGGCGACCCGGCTGTTGAGAACGGTCTGCGCGCGCCGGTTCTGCGACCAGCACGAGATGTCGTTGCAGACCGCCACCGGCCGCTCCTTGCCGTAGGAGATCGTCCGGATGCGATTCGGCGCCACGCCATTCTGGGCCAGGAAGTTGCGCACCGTTGTGGCACGCCGTGCGCCAAGCGCGATGTTGTACTCGCGCGTGCCGCGCTCGTCGGCGTGCCCCTCGATGGTGATCGTGAACTGCGGGTACTGCCGGAGCCACTGCGACTGCTTCTGCAGCGTGGCCTGCGCCTCGGGCGTTAGGTCGGAGCTGTCCGACGAGAAGTAGACGAGATCGCCCACGTTGACGCTGAAGTCGCGGCTTGTGCCGGGCGTGATCGGCCCCTTGCCGTCCGGCCCGAGCTGCGAGTTCGGATCGTTCTGGTTATTGGCGCAGCCACCAAGAGCTGCCACAGCGGCGAGAAACACCAATGCGCATGTGAACCCGGAGGCCCGAAAAACAGGCGCCATCAAATCATCCTTTCATCGGCTCGACGGCAGCGCACCGCGCACCGGAGCTCAACCACCCGTAGGGACCCTACCCATGTGCCAGATAGCCGAGGCAAAGTACGAAAATGTGGCCACCTGCCATGTGCGGCATAGATCCGCAGCGGAATGCCGGTTTCACTAAGCCCAAGCGGCTGCATGGCGTTTCCCGATTGACGCCGCTCGCCTCTTCCATCGCCCGCACGAAATCCTCGCAGGTGACCG
>CAZDUD010000186.1:0-5419 GCA_964508485.1 uncultured Hyphomicrobium sp.
TGCCGACGAGATCGATGCGCGAGACGTGGCTATCGAGGTTGACGCGGATGCAGGGCCAGTTGAGCCGGGCGGCAACCTGCTCGATGTGCGTCGACTTGCCGGTGCCGTGGTAGCCCTGAATCATCACGCGGCGGTTGAACTTGAAGCCGGCCAGGATGGCGAGCGTCACCTCCCGGTTGAAGAGATAGTCCGGGTCGAGGTCGGGCACGTGCTCATCCGCCTGTGAGTAGGCGGGCACCTCGAGATCGCTGTCGATGCCGAACACCTGGCGGACAGAGAGCTTCATATCCGGAAGCCCAGGCGTCTGGGGATTGGCCGTGGCGGTAGATGATTGCGTGCGCATTGAAACCTATTCGGGCAAGGGAACACATTCTGGCGCGTTCCCGGTGGGCTAGCGGCTGCCGCGCCCGTCGTCGCACGGGCTTTGCCGCGAGGTTGGGATTAGGCCTGCGCCCTCCCAGCGCTGCCCGCGAACGGCGGGCCGGTGCCAGAGGCTCAGACGAGGCCCGCTTTCTTCAGATAGTTATAGGCTTGGATTATTTCGCGCAATGTGTCCTCGCTGCGCGTATCGCCACCGTTCGAATCCGGGTGGTGGCGCTTTACCAACTCCTTGAAGCGCGTCTTTATTTCGTCCTTCGAGGCATTCTCCGGCAGGTGCAGGGCCTCGAGCGACTTCTTCTCGATCGGCTTCAACCGCCGCGCAACGGGCTCCTCGCGGACCTTGCGCGCGCGCTCGGCAAAGATCCCATGCGGGTCGTTGGCCTTGAAGCCGGCTCCGCCCCGCGCCCCGGACACCCCGGCATTGGTGCCATGCGCCCACGAGTTGGCGCCGACCTTCCAGGTCGGGCGGTGGCCGGTCATGGCGTCCTTCTGGAAGTCCGTCACTTCCGCGTCGCTCATGCCGTCGAAATAGTTGTAGGAGGCGTTGTAGGCACGCACGTGATCGACGCAGAACGAGAAATACTCGCCGTCGCGGCCGCGACCTTTGGGCGCGCGATAGGGCGCCGGACGGCCGCATCCCTTCCACTGGCAGGGCGGATGCTTCTGCTCGGCGGCTTCGTCGGCCTGGCGCTTCGGCGCAACCCGGATCGAATCGAAGTATTTGGAGTTCAGCTTCATGGGCATGGATTATGATCTCACGCTCGCAGTCAGACAAGCTGCACTCTTCGGCGCATCGCCGCGCGGTCAACAATGTGATAAACTAGGAGAGGTGCATGTCGGCCGAGAAACGCCTGCGCGAAAAACTCATGGTTGCGCTCGAGCCGACGCGACTCGATATCGTCAACGAAAGCGAGTTGCATGCCGGACACCGCACGTCGCCCGGCACAGGCGAAAGCCATTTTCGCATTCTCATCGTTTCGCCGGTGTTTGCAGGTGTCTCGCGCGTCGGCCGCCACCGCATGGTGAACGACATCATCGCGGATGAGCTCAAGGCCGGCGGTATCCACGCCCTCGCGCTTTCGACCTATGCGCCCGGGGAAGCCGTGGGATAGAATTCTTCCGGCATGCCGCTGTTGCTTTGCAGCTTTGCTTCGAATTCGGCGAAGGAGATGCCACCCGTGTTGCGGCGGTGGAAATAGATGTGCTGGGCTAGCCTGCGCATGGGCGGCAAGCTTAAGGTCGCATCGATCATCCAGTTCGGCGGCGCGAGATCCAGCGCCGCGCGCAAGGCTTTCTTGGCGGCGAAGACCGGAAGCTCGCGCGCCATGGCGACGGCAGGCGGAGGACCGAGATCCTGGAGATGGTCGGCAATGGTCTGCGCGGCGCGGCGCCCGAGTGCGAACGCGAGCCTGATGCCGCCACCAGTCGCAGGCGAGACCTGACCTGCCGCGTCGCCCACCAGCATCACCCCATCGGTCGACCAGGGCTTAACGAGGCCGCCGGCAGGAATGCGGCCTGACCGGCGCTCGACCTCCGCCGCTTTTGAAAAGCCGAAGATCGGCTCGGTTGCGCGAAGGAAAGCCTTGAGGTCCGGCTGGCGGCCCGGGCCGACCGCAAGGCCCGCCTGTGTGACAACGGGACCCGGCGCAACCCAGCCCAGGTAGCCGGGCGCGAGCCTGGAATCGAGGAAGCAATGCAGGAAGCGCGGATCGACATCCGCAAGTCCTTCAAATTCGGCCTCGATACCGGTCAGGAATTTCCGGTTCAGGCCGAGCCCGAAGGCGCGGGCGACGGCAGAGCGCGCGCCGTCCGCTCCGAGAATGAAACGGGTTGCGATGTTCAGCCCGTGAAAGCGGAAGAGGCCGTCCACGCGGTCAGCGCCTTGGAAACGCGCGCGATAGAGCAGCTTTGCGCCCGCGCGCAGCGCTTCGGTCGCGAGCCAGCGCAGGACGTTCGCCGTGTCCGTCGTGAGGAAAAAGTAACCGGGCGTGAACAGATCGATATGGCGCAGGCTCGGCGCGTAGAGGCGCACACCGTGGACGCGGCGTGTCAGCGTATGCGGTATGTCGATCTCCTCCGCCGCTTCCTTGACGAGGATGCCGGTGGTGGCAACGCGGTGCCCGGCTTCGGGCTTCGTTTCGAGAACGGCGACTTTGAGGCCGCGCATGGCGGCCGTGCGCGCGGCGACCAAGCCCGCGAATGAGGCGCCGACAATGACGAGATCATAGGGACGGACGGCTTCAGGCATTCCACGCTCATGGCTGCTCTATCGCGAAAGCCCGATATTGCCGCCGGATTGTGGCTGGCTCACGCCGTGGGCGTCGTCATCGCGCGTCGGAGGCACGCACGTGGTGCGCTGCGGCCGTTACGCGAAGATCCTTCTCCAGGCCGTCGAGGCGCTTGATGCGGACAGCCGCGATCTTGTTGCGGCTGCGGCGCAGGATTTCGATGCGGTAGCCATAGAACGTAAAGACCTGGCCCGGCTCCGGGATCATCTGCGCCTCGTGCACCACAAGACCCGCAACGGTTGTCGCCTCTTCCTCGGGAAGGTTCCAGTCCATGTGGCGATTGAGGTCGCGGATCGGTACCGAGCCGTCGACATTGACGGTGCCGTCGGCCTGCGGACGGATGTGCAGCTCGGCAGTGTCGTGCTCGTCGGTGATCTGACCGACGATCTCCTCCAGGATGTCCTCGAGCGTGATCAGGCCCTGCACCTCGCCGTATTCGTCCACCACCATCGCCATCTGAGCCTTGCGCTTCAGGAACTGGGCGAGCTGGTCCTTGAGCGTCGTCGTATCGGGCACGAACCATGGCGTCGCAGCGATGCTCGTGATGTCGAGCTTGCTCACGTCCCAATTCGACGCTGCAAGCGCGCCCAGCAGGTCCTTGGTATTCAGGAGGCCGACGATGTTCTCAGGCTCGTCCTTCCAAATCGGCACGCGTGTGTATTGCGAGCGCAGCACCTCGTCGATGATGGCCTGCGGGCTATCGGCAACGTCGAACGTCTCCATCTTGGTGCGGTGGATCATGATGTCGGCGACCTGCAGCTCGCCGAAGCGGAAAACGTTCTGGATATACTCGGCTTCGCCACTTGCGATCTTGCCATGCTCGGCGGATTCGCCGACCAGTCCCTCGATCTCCGCGCCGGACAGGACTTCATGGTGCGAGGCTTCTTGCACGCCAAAAGCCGAGAGAATGGCGCGCGAGGCGCCGTTCAGCAGCCAATTGAGCGGATAGAACAACCGATAGGAAATGTGCAGCGGATAGGCGATCCACCGCGACACCGGCTCCGGCTGGCGGATCGCCAAGGTTTTCGGAACCTGCTCGCCGAGCACGATGTGAAGCGACGAGAACACCAGAAAGCCGGTGATGAACGAGGTGAAATGCAACACCGAGCCCGGCAGCCCGAGCGGCGCCAGCAGCGGCCCCAACAGCGCCGAGACCACCGGCTCGCCGACCCAGCCAAGCCCGAGCGAGGCCATCGTGATGCCGAGCTGGCAGCAGGCGAGATAGGGCTCGATATTGTTCATGATGTCGCGCACGAGGCGCGCGCCGATCTCCTGGCGCTCGATCATGGCCTTGACGCGAAAGCCGCGGCTCTTGACCAGCGCAAACTCGGCCGCGACATAGAAGGCGTTGGCCGCCAGCAAAAGAAGCGCGATCAGAACCTGGGACGTGATCGATTTCATCGCTATTCTGCGATCTCGCGCGCGAGGAAGTCGCGGACCGTCGCCTCCTCGATGTCGCGGGAGATGAAGGCCTCGCCGATGCCGCGGACGAGGATGAATGTCAGGCGTCCGTCGCGCACCTTCTTGTCCTGGCCCATGAGGCGGACGAGCTCGCCGGCCTCCGCCTTGCCGCCCGGAATGTCGGAGAGGCGCGTCGGCAGGCCCACGGCTTTAATATGACGCGAAACACGCTCGGCCGTGCCGGCCGGGCAAAGCCCGAGGCTCTCGGAGAAGCGGAAGGCGAGGCACATGCCGATGGCGACGCCCTCGCCGTGCAGCAGGCGGTCCGAGTACCCCGTCCAGGCTTCGAGCGCGTGGCCGAATGTGTGACCGAGATTTAGAAGCGCGCGGTCGCCGGTCTCGTGCTCGTCGCGCGCGACGATGGCGGCCTTGGCCTTGACGCTCGTCTCGATGGCGGTGACGAGCGTCTCCTGGTCGTAGGAGAAAATTCCGTCGTAGGCCTGCTCCAGCCAGCCGAAGAAACCCGCGTCGCCGAGCAGGCCGTACTTCACCACCTCCGCGTAGCCGGCGCGCATCTCGCGTGCGGGCAGCGTCTTCAGGACATCGGTGTCGGCGATGACGAGCGCGGGCTGATGGAAGACGCCGATCAGGTTCTTGCCCTGGGGCGTGTTGATACCGGTCTTGCCGCCGACGGAGCTGTCGACCTGCGCGAGGAGCGTGGTCGGGATCTGCACGAAGCGCACGCCGCGACGCAGGATGCCGGCCGCGAAGCCCGCGAGGTCTCCGATCACGCCGCCACCGAACGCCACGACGAGATCGCCGCGCTCGAGGCCCATCTCGAGCAGCCTCTCGCAGAGCGGACCCAACTCGCGGAAGCTCTTGGTCGGCTCGCCCGCCGGCAGAACGATGGAGCCCTTGTGGCGGCCTTCCGCCTTGAGGCTCGCTTCCAGCGCGGCAAGATGATGCTTCGCGACGTTCTCGTCGGTGACGATGCCGCAGCGGGCCTTGCCCAGGCGACCGGCCACCAGCCGGCCGGCTTCGGACAAGAGGTCCGGGCCGATCAGAACGTCATAGGAGCGCCCGCCGAGCGGGACCGGAACCGTGCGAGCGGCCCGGGTCGTTGCGGCCAGCGAATGGGCGAGGGTCGGCATCGAACTCTGTCTTTTCTTCGCGCTCTAAAGTTTCAACCCGCCTGGCGGGACCGATGATTCACGCTTCAGGCTGATAGGGCCCGAAGCGATCATGGTCTCTAAAGGGGTAGACCGATGATTCACGCTTCAGGCTGATAGGGCCTGAAGCGATCATGGTCTCTAAAGGGGTAGACCGATGATTCACGCTTCAGGCTGATA
>CAZDUD010000187.1:0-5398 GCA_964508485.1 uncultured Hyphomicrobium sp.
TCTGGCCGTAGTGCGGGTTGGCGCTGTTGAAGTCGTCGGCAAGGCCGACTTCCGCATCGGGACCGGTCGCATACACGCGCCAGACCTGTTCGCCGGTCTTGACGTTGTAGGCGGTCGTGTGGCCGCGGACGCCGAGCTCGGCGCCGGACGAGCCGACGAGAGCCAGATCCTTGATCACATACGGCGCCTGGGTCAGCGTCTGGCCGACTTTGATGTCGCCGTTCTCGACCTTCCAGTACTCTTCGCCCGTCTCGGCATTGAGGGCGACGAGATGTCCGTCGAGCTGCGTCTTGATGATCAGAGCCGGCACGGTGCCGTCGCCGGGCCAGTAGGCAAGACCGCGGTTGACGAGGTCGCAGCAGGCAACCGAGCGCGCGGCCGGGTCCTGCTTCGGCTTGTGCTGCCACAAGATGTGGCCAGGGTCGTTGAGGTCGAGCGCGAACGTGTTGTTCGGGAACGACGTATGGACGTACATGACGCCGTTCACGACAAGAGGCGTGCCCTCATGACCGTGCAGAAGACCAGTCGAGAACGACCAGGCAGCGCGGAGCTGCTTCACGTTCTCGGTGTTGATCTGTGTGTTGGGGCTGTAGTTCTGTGAGCTGTAGTTCTTGCCCGGCATAACCCAGTTCTCGTTGCTCTTCGACAGCTCGTTGAGCTTGTCGTTGGCGAACGAAGCTGGTGCCATGGCGACCATCAGCGCAACGCAGGACGCGCCAGCCAACAGCCCCTTACCCAGGTGCTTCATCATTCCCAAACCTCGCGTTATCCATCCCAAGGCCGAGACGGTTCCGCGCGACGTCTCGCGTACGAATGCACGCGAGCGCGTTCACGGGGTCCGCCTCTCTCCACTGTCGCGATGGCGTCCAGTCACGCCCAGAAGCGATCGCAACAACGGTTGAATTTGCT
Source organism: uncultured Hyphomicrobium sp. (assembly GCA_964508485.1). Lineage (GTDB taxonomy): Bacteria > Pseudomonadota > Alphaproteobacteria > Rhizobiales > Hyphomicrobiaceae > Hyphomicrobium_C. Next base: position 910 of record CAZDUD010000187.1, read on the forward strand.
GCACCGCCGATGGCTTGTTCCGCCCCGCTCGGTCATGCATCTCGAACCGCGAGCGCACGCTAGACCTCGACTTTGGTGCAGGTCTCTAGTCCGACTGGCAGATATCGGCGGGACAAGTTTGCAAACAGGCCGGGCTTGCTCAGGCCATGGGCAAAAACGTAACTATGTAACGTCATTGTGATCGCCGCGATGTGTCGTCTTGTGGTGTTCAATCAGAATGTGCGACGCGAGAATTGATGCGCGGCGCTAACCACATGGAGGCACGAACGCGTGCTGAGCAATTATTTGACCGGCAACTCTCTTGCGCGGATTGTCCAGTCCGCCACGCTCGCGCTTGGCTGCTTCATGGGCCTTGCAATCGGCGGATGCGGCGACGAGGCGCCTCAATCCGGCGAGCGTCGGCACGTGAGCGGCGAAGACGGGGGTGCGCAGCATGCCAAGTGGCTCGAGGTCTCGAGCCCGATCAGCCCGGCGCAATGGCTCACCAGCCGGGGTGAGGCTAAGGTCCGCTCCACGAGCGATCCCGAGGTGCAGCGCGTCGCCGCGCAGCTGGTCGAAGCACACAAGCGCTATCGGGAAAGCGAGCGCATGATCGCGAATCGGTCCGTGCAGGTCTCCGAGATGCTGCGCCAAATCGGCCATGACGAGGCGGCCATCCGCATCCTCGACGATCTCACAGGAATCGGCGGAGAGGTCGGCCAGACCGAAGGATTCGGAGCCATCAGCCAGTACTATTTCAACCTGCGTGCTGCCAGCGTGCCGCGCGCCGAAGCCCTTGCAACCTTGAAGGCCCGCTACGGGTCGAAGTCGTGACGTGAAGGACGGACAGGACCGATGGGACTAGCCATGATGCAAAGCGCTGAGCCGCTCCGCGTGCTCATCATCGACGATCACCCCTTTGTGCTGCAGGGGTGCGCGCGTATACTCGAGGAAGCGGAAATCGCCCGCGTGCTGCAGTCCGGCGGTCTGGCGGATGGCTACCGGCAGTACCGTGCGCACCACCCGCACGTCATTATCGTCGATCTGTCCATCAAGACCGCGGCCCTCGGCGGCCTGTCGTTCGTGCGCCGGCTTCGGCTCCATGACAAGAAGACGCCTATCCTCGTGCTCAGCATGCACAGCGACCCGATGATCATCCGCCGCGCGCTCGAGGCTGGTGCGACAGGCTACCTTCTGAAGGACGCGCCGTCGGAGGAGTTCCTGAAAGCCTTCAACACCGTCCGGTCGGGAAGACCCTACCTGAGCCACGAGGTCGCGTCCGAGATCGCATTCAGCGAGACGCGCCTCAACGCGAGTCCGCTGCAGGCGCTCACCGTACGCGAGCTGCAGACGCTCGCCTTGATCGCGGAAGGAAAGTCCTACGGCGTCATCGCCGAAGAGCTCAACATCAGCTACAAGACGGTGGCCAACACCACCTCGCAGATCAAGATGAAGCTCGGTGCACGCAGCTTGCCGGAGCTGATGCGGATTGCGATCCAGCACCTGCCAGGCCCGTCGGGACGGCGCAGCAAGACCTGAGAGCGTCAGCCCGGCGCGTTGATGGTGATGTCTGACGGCACGCTGAAAGTGCCGTCAAATAGCCGCTTGTCCGAGCCGTCGCCCTTGGTCACCACATTTCGCACCGGCAGGCCAGAGGCTTTGTCGATGTAGAGTGTCTGGATGTTGCTAGGCCCGGCAGACGCGGTCTTGTCGCCTTTGACCGCTTCTTCAGCGGTCGCGGGCAGCGTAGCCTTGTACGCGAGATAGGGCTTCCCCTCGAACGTCGCTTCGCCAAGACACTCGTAGGAGAGCTTGCTCTTGGACGGCTCCGCCACGGACTCCTTGAGCTGCTTGGTTATCACCTCGGCGAAGTTGGCCGGAACCTCGGACCAGCCCTGACCCTGGTTGGACCACACCTTGTTGCCGATCGCGATCGTTTCCATTTTTTGGGGAGAATCGCCGAGCGATATGCGTTGGTGCATGCGGTCGGGGAGCTGATAGTCGACCGTCATTGTCAGCGAGCCTTGCTGCTCGTTGACGATCTTGGTTTCGAGACGAAAGCCCTTGCTGCCGCGCAGCTTGGAGAATGCCTGATCGACCTCGGCTTTGCAGTCGGCGTGCGCGGAGCCGCCATAGGCAAGAGCGATCAAAGCGGCAGCGACGAGAATCCTCACGGGAAGTTCTCCAGTTGAGTTGGTTTGACGATTGCGGAAGCTCTTGGCGCGCCGAGCGACGCGCTGTCATGGCAAAATAGGATGCGACTTTTTCCCGAAAGACGGAATGAGACTGAGAACCACGCGCCCTAAGGGGCCGCCACGCCTTTCAGCTCCTTGGCTAGCGCCGCGCCAGGCGCCGGATACTGGTTGCGCTTTGTCAGCCAATCGGCGAGCTGGGTCAGGCGGTCATTTGTGATCTCTTCGTCCGCCCCGGCAACACGGGCAACGAAAAAGCCGCTTCCTGCACGCACGCCAGCCCATTTGGACCCGTCCCACGCGACATAACGGATGAGCCCGCTCGATATCGTCGCGCCGGCATCAGCAAGCTTGAATGCCCCCGCATCGGTGTTCCAGGCGCCGGTCAGGCAGCGGCCATCCCACGCGACGAACGCAATCTCCTTGTGCGAGTCGCCGAGCGACTTGCCAGGTAGGCTGAGCGAGAAGTCCGTGCCCCGCCACCGCGCCGTGATGTGCTGCCCGTCGCAACTGCGATAGTTGAGCTTGTTGTCCTCGAAGGCGACGCTCGACGCCGAGGCATGTAGCGGTGAAAACAGAACCAGCGTTGAGAGGCACCAGGGCAGTATCCGCATATCGCTTCCTTCCTTGCGGCCCGAGATGCGCGCATAGCGCACGCGTGAAATCCGAAGCACGATTTTGTTGGAGACCGATATGCGATCAAGCCGCAAGGCCGCGTTGCGCCATGGCCTAACGCGAATGTGAAGATCCGTTGGGGCGAGGCTCCCTCGTTCCACCAGCAATCATGCAATGCAAGGCGGGTGAATCAGGCATGAAACGGCAAAGCGTCCGCGCGTGGCCATCCGGTGTTGAGAGAGGAGAGGTGCCTACCGCTGTTGGGACGAAATTCATCGGCAAAGAAATGGTGACGCTACGTGGCAGGTAATTCAGGGAAATGCCGATGCGTTAACGAAAGCCCGCTCACAATGACGTTATCGGGAAACTTGGCAATTCACATCGGGATGTACTCCCATGGTTGAACCCATTGGCGTTGCCTATGGTTCGCGGGCTTGCAGGATGGCTCGGGCGTCGAGATAGCCGCTCTCCTCCTTGGGTTCTCCCGGCGCCCGGCCTCATCTGCACGGCATGCAACGTCCACTCCCCGGAGGAGGCCAGCACCTTCAATTTGAGAACCGGAATGCGCGAACGGGCGCGGCCCAAAGGAGGCCGATGCTGACGTTCTTGCGCAGCGAGAGATCTCGTTCTCGAGCACGTCTCGAGTGCGAGTGGAGAGCAGGCGTCGATCGCGATGGGGAGATGTGCGGTCGAAGTTTGCCAGGAACTAGGAGAGGAAACACGATGAGACAGAGGTTAGCCTTTGTGGCAGGCAGCGTGTTGGCTGCCCTCGTCGGCATGAGCGGGCCAGTGCTCGCGAATGCCGAAATCGAGAAAAATGCCAAGAACGAAAATCTTTGGCCGGCTCCCGGCCGCGATAACCAGCTCACGCGCCACTCGACGCTGAAGGACATCAACACCGGCAACGTGAACAAGCTCTCGTTCGTCTGGTCGCAATCGACGGGTGCGCTGCGTGGTCACGAGGGTCAGCCCGTCGTGGTCGAGCACGGCGGCAAGCCGATGATGTATTTCTCGTCGGGCTGCCCGAACATGGCCCAGTGCAACATCCTGCAGGCGCTCGACCTGTCGGATCCGGACAATCCCGTCCAGGTGTGGAACTACGTCAAGAAGACCGATCGCGATGAATCGGCCGTTCCGCGCGCCTGCTGCGACACCGTTCACCGCGGTGTCAACTACGCGGCCGGCAAGGTCATCTACCACACGCTCGACGGCTTCGTGATCGCCCTCGATGCCACCACCGGCGCCGAGAAGTGGGTCGTGAAGCACGCCTATCCGGAGCACGGTGAGACCATCACCGGCCCGACGCTGGTTGCCGAGAACCTCGTCATTGCCGGCTTCGGCGGCGACGAGTTCGCGGCTCGCGGTCGTCTTACGGCTTACGACATCGAGACCGGCGAGGTGGTCTGGAAGTGCCACTCGACGGGTTCCGACAAGGACGTCTGCCTGACACCCGATAGCAACAAGGCCAACCCGCACTACGGCACGGCCGGCTCCGACATCGGCATCACCTCGTACCCCGAGACCAACGGCGGCGAGTGGAAGATCGGTGGCGGTTCCTACTGGGCCTGGGGCAGCTACGATCCCGAGCTCAAGATCGTCTACTGGTCGACCGGCAACCCCGGCCACTGGAGCCCGAGCTATCGTTGCGGCGACAAGTCCCACGACGAGTGCAACACTGGCAAGTGGGATAACAAGTGGTCGAT
>CAZDUD010000188.1:0-5392 GCA_964508485.1 uncultured Hyphomicrobium sp.
GCATCCAGAACAAGATCCATCCGGGCGACCCGATGGACAAGAACCTCTACGACCTCCCGCCGGCAGAGCTCGCCAAGATCCCGACGGTGTCGGGCAGCTTGCGCGAGGCGCTGACCGCGCTCGACAAGGACCGCGGCTTCCTCAAGGCCGGCGGCGTCATGACCGACGACATGATCGACGCCTACATCGAGCTGCGCATGGGCGAGAACATGCGCTACGAGATCACGCCGCATCCGATCGAGTACGACATGTACTACTCGGTCTGATCGACCAAAGGATCGCGCAGGGGGAAAGACGGAAAGCCCGGCAGCAATGCCGGGCTTTTCTTATGGCGAAGCACCCTGACCGGCACCGATCAGTAGAAAACGAGAATGCCGATGAACACGCCCGCGAGCGCCAGGCGATAGAACGTGCGCTCGTAGGCGAGCAGCCAGGAAACGAAGCGGCGCGGCAGCTCGGCCCACGAGACGCGCGCCAGCGCCGAGAGCACGATGCCAAGCACGAGGCCGACCAGCAGCGAGCCGAGATGCACGCCGCTGTGAGTCGCGCCCATCGCCGTGTCAAAGGAAAAGTCGGCTGAAGATCCCGAGCCGACAACCGTCAGCACGCCCGCGGCAAGAAACCCGAAAGCGAGAAGCGACAGAAATCCGATTGCCGATCTCATGACGGCGCGCCCCGTGAGGCTTGAGCAGAAACGGATCGCGGTCGAGACACAAAGCTCGAGAGCCGTGACGCGGCTCGGCTGCGATGAGAGGTTGGCTGAATTTATCGCGTCCGTATCAACACGCGGTTAAGGGTGCGCCGACGACTTGCACATACTTCGTGAATTGACAGCGCACCAAGCCAAGCGCAGACTTATTCAACTTCCCGAAAGGAGGTCTAAGAAAATGTGGCCACCGGATCAGAGCATGCCGTCCGCGGCATGATCCTGCTGCTGTAAGAGCCGGGATATCGGCGAACGGCGCATATCAGACAATTCGTTCAATCAACGTGGAGACTTGGACGGCCTGCGGGCTTTTGTCGAGCGCTGTAGTTTGGAGGCTTTGTCGTCGATCCTAATGTCATGACGCTCGGATGCAGAGAACCGAGGCGTCTCGAACCGGCGGTGCCAGAGACCGGCAGCCGGTGGGGATCGAAAAGCGGACCGGTCCGCATTGAGCCGGACCGGCGTACGCAGAAGGCCCGGAAACGCAGGCGCTAACGAGGCCCGCAGAGCCCAAGACCCACGAAACCAGGATCGGCGGCTAGGACAACAGAGAGGCGGAACAGGCTCGCATCCATTCCGGAGGGACCGCGCTCGTCAGAGGCTTCCCACAACAACGGAACCAGGAAACGCACCGCCCGCCGCACAGTCGCAATCGTCCTTGACCGTGATCTCGCGAGCCCGCACCGGAGCCTCCTCCTGGCGGGCTCGTTCTATTTTCCGTCGCGGGAAAGCGCGCGTCGCGGCCACGCCACGATTGCATGCGAGCCAATTCCATATGACCCGCTACCGCTCCCGTTCCGCGTTGCGCCGCCTTCCTGTTGCCGCTGCCTTGCTTGTCCTCGCCGCCGTGGCCACGGCTTCGACCGCCGCGCCCACGACAGGTGTCCGCGCTCCCTACGGATGGCGCACTGCCGATGCAGCCGCAGCGACGCTCGCCGAACGCATCGCCCCGCCACCGGGCTTCGAGCGCATACCCGCCGCCGAAGGCTCCTTTGCCGCATGGCTGCGCGGCCTTCCCATGCAGCCGGATGGCGCGCCTGTGATGCTTCACAGCGGAAGGCCCAAGTGGCGCCAGGACGTCCACGTTGCCGTGGTCGATATCGACATCGGCAGGCGCGACCTGCAGCAGTGCGCGGACGCCATCATGCGCCTCCGCGCCGAATGGCTCTACGGAGCCAGCCGCGACAAGGAGATCGCCTTCAACGACACCGACGGCAAACGCCGCCGCTTCTCCGCCTACGGCAAGAAGGACCGCACCGGCTTTCGCAAGTACATGGACCTGGTATTCGCTTATGCCGGCACCTACTCGCTCGAGCGCGAGCTGAAACCGGTGGATGCCGGCGACATCGCCATCGGCGACGTCTTCATCAAGGGCGGCTTTCCGGGCCACGCCGTGCTCGTCACCGACATCGTGCAGAACAAGGAGACCGGCGAGAAGCGCTTCCTGCTCCTGCAGAGCTACATGCCCGCCCAGAGCATGCACATACTCAAAAATCCGAACGCGGCCGACGGCTCACCCTGGTACGTGACACCCGTCTCTGATCAGCTTGTGACGCCCGAATGGACATTCGCCCGCACGGCATTGCGCCGTTGGCCGTGAATATTGCTGCACTTATTTTTTGTCAGAAGTGGATGTTGTCTATGGTCAAAAAGGTTTTCAAGCTCAGCGTCAAAGATGATCCTGCCGGAGCACTCGCCACCATTGCCTGCCTGCAGAAGGCGCTTCAGATCGTTCTTTTGAAATTTGCCGAGATCGATCGCGCGGAAGAGAGCCAACGGCTTGCACATCTGGAAGCCGATGTCATGCGCGAGGTGAAAAACATCACGCCGTACGGCGCCGACGAGGAGGAGGAGACGCGCGCCATGAGCATCGGACACAGCGCCGTCCAGTTCTCATTCGACCAGCTGAGAACCACGCTCCAGCAGCGGCCGTGATGTGGTTCGATCTTCGCGCGGCAAGTGCCCTAGAAGCCGCCGCCGAACGAGCTCATGAAATTGTCGTTCGCCGAGGTTCCGCTGCGTGCCGCCTGCTTGACCGGCTTCGCCTCGAGGTGCGCCTGATCGGGAACGCTGGGCGCCAGATGATCGCGCCCTTTCGCGATCTGCTCCCAATTGCCGTCGAGCGCCTGCGTGACGCGCTTCTCGTGTCCGTAGATGTCGCTCGCCGTCTTGAGCGCGCCCGCGTCATCCACCCACGCCGTGAAATAGGCGATGTGCATCTTGATCTTGTTGTCGATCGCAATCTCGTTGTTCATCGGTCCGCGCTTGGCGAGATCGTCGATCTTGGCCGCGTCCCATCCCTTGTCCTCGGCCAGAACGAGCTCCGCCACCTTGAGCGGATTGCGCAGCCTGAGGCACCCATGCGAGAGCGTGCGCTGCTTGGCGTTGAACATCCACTTGTCGGGCGTATCGTGCATGAAGATCGTGTGCTGGCTCGGAAACGAGAACTTGACGTAGCCCATCACGCTCTTGCGCCCCGCGGGCTGCACGACCTCGTACTTGCGGATGTCGAGCGTGCGCCAATCCATCGTCCGCCAGTCGAGCCGCCGCCCGTCTTTAGTCTCGACCTCGAGCCCATACTGGCGCATGAGCCCGCCGCCGCGCAGCATGCTCGGCCACAGCTCGTTGACCTTGATGCTCTCGGGCACGCGCCACATGGGGCGGAACGTGATGCTCTTGAGCGGGCGCGTGAAGATGGAGCTCTGCTTGCCGGTCTCTCCGACGACGATACGCTCCGTATGGATGGTCTTGCCGTCCTTGACGACGTCGATCATGTAGGACGGCACGTTCGCCATCAGATGCACCTGACCGAGATCGTCGTGCATCCAGCGCCACATCTCCATGTTGGCGCGGATCTTCTTGGCAGCCGCATTCGGCTTACCCCCGGTCTTGGCGATCGCCGCGACGTACTTTTCCCGGAGCCTCTGGAACTGCGGATGCTGCGGATGCGTGCCGACGAGATAGGCCGCCTTGTCGGGCGCAGCCGCGAGCCCGTCGAGCACCGCCGCGGGATCAAGAAGCTGCGGCTTGCGGTCGAGATTGGAGTTGAGCTGCTCGGCCGGGCTCATGATCCGCCCGCCCCGCGCATAGCGCGCGTACTTGAGAGCCTCGCGCGAGAGGTCGACCTCAGCCGTCGCCTGCCCCTCGGGTGAAAGCGCATCCGCCATCGCGATCTTCGGCTCCGGAAAATCCGCCGGATCGAGCCCCCAATCGCCCGCCGCACCGAACGCCGCGATCACGCCGGTTCCGTCCGCATTGAAGCCTTTATCATCGACCCACACCAGCGCATGGCCGCGCGACGCATAGAACGAGATCAGGGCCGCCCGCTCTTTCTTGTCCTGCTCCGAACCGTCATCGGGAATTGCCTCGAGCCGAGCCTTGATCGCGGTACCAACCGGCGTGTCAGGCGCAGCCACCGGAGGCGCAGCTGCCTCGGTCGGATTCGCGGCTCCCGCTTCTGCGGGCGTCTGGTCGTCCGACGTCGCTTGCGGCGCATCCTGAAGCGCCGAGGTCTCAGGGGCCAGGGTCTCGGCACGCGCCACCCCGGCAAGGCCGAGGAGCGTCAATGAGAACGCCAGCAACGATAAGCGGCGCATCGGAATCTCCGGAAGCTCAAGGTTCGGGAAACACTAGGCGATTCTCGACGCTCCGCGGCCACTGGATGCCGGTTTCAACACCGCGTTTGCGCGCCTCCCGCACCTCCGAAGCTTGCCCAAAGTTGTGGCTGCATTGGGTTTCGGCATCAAACCGGAAACCGTCGCGTCAAAGAGTGGTGGGTTGGCCAGCAAAATCGGGCGTTTCCGCCTTGCAACCAAGCCCAACCTCCTCTAAATCGCCCGTTTTCCCGACGGCCGCCGGACGCGGCCCCCACTCTACGGATAAGCCGATGACCAAGCGCGGAGCGGAAGTGGGGATCATCATGGGAAGCCAGTCCGACTGGCCCACCATGAAGCTGGCGGCTGCCATCTTGGAGGACCTCGGCGTCCCCTACGAGGCCAAGATCGTCTCCGCCCATCGCACGCCCGACCGCCTCGTCGCCTATGCGAAATCGGCCAAGGAGCGCGGCCTCAAGGTCATCATCGCGGGTGCAGGCGGCGCCGCCCACCTGCCCGGCATGACCGCGTCCATGACAACGCTTCCCGTCCTCGGTGTGCCCATCCAGACCAAGGGCCTCAAGGGCCTCGACAGCCTCTACTCGATTGTGCAGATGCCGGCCGGCATCCCCGTGGGCACGCTGGCCATCGGCGATGCAGGAGCGGCGAACGCCGGCCTCCTGGCAGCACAGATCCTCGCCCTGTCGGACGCCGAGCTTGCGGCGCGCATCGCCGCCTACCGCGAGAAGCAGACCGCCGCCGTCAAAGACGAACCAAAGAACGAGTGACCCAAAATACAACTGATCGAGCGCGAATGACCGCCCTGCCCCCCGGATCGACCATCGGCATCCTGGGCGGCGGCCAGCTGGGCCGCATGCTCGCCCTCGCCGCCGCGCAGCTCGGCCTCAAGTGCCACATCTATACGGACGTGCCGGGCGGCGCCTGCGAGGTCTCCGCCGCATCCAGCATCGGCCCGTTCGAGGATGTCGAGGCAGTGCGCGCCTTTGCCGAGGGCGTCGACGTCGTCACCTATGTGTTCGAGAACGTGCCGCTCGCCGCCGCCGCGGCCGCAGAAGCGGTTGCCCCGGTCCGC
>CAZDUD010000189.1:0-5340 GCA_964508485.1 uncultured Hyphomicrobium sp.
TCGGATTGCCCCACCAGAAGATGCCTTTGTAGATGCTCGGCGGATAGAGGCGGTTGCGCGTCTTGAGCCGCAGGCTGTCCTCGAGGAACGGGTGATGATGCAGGTAGCCCGTGCAGAGGATGATGGCATCAATGTCCTTCTTGGTGCCGTCCTTGAAGTAGCACGTCTTACCTTCGACCTTCTCGAGCAGCGGGCGCTCTGAAAAATTCTCCGGCCAATTAAAGCCCATGGCCCGCGTGCGGTAGGAGAACGTCACCGACTTGGCGCCGTACTTGTAGCACTGGATGCCGATGTCCTCCGACGAGTAGCTCGCGCCGATGCACAACACGTCCTTGCCGGCGAACTCGTCGGCGGAGCGGAAATCGTGCGAGTGCAGGACGCGGCCGGGGAACTTGTCGAGGCCGGGGAACTCCGGGTTCTGCGGCACCGAGAAGTGGCCGCTCGCACAGAACACGTAGTCGAACTCGTCGGACGAGAGCGTGTCCTGGACCAGGTCCTTCACGGTGACGGTGAACTTCTCGGTCTTGGGATCGTAGGATACCCAGCGGACGGCGTGGTTGAGCTTGATGTAGTGGGAGATGCCATTCCGTTCGATGCGGCCCTTGATGTAGTCGTGCAGCACGGCGCGCGGCGGGAAGGACGGGATCGGGCGGCCGAAGTGCTCCTCGAAGGAATAGTCGGAGAACTCGAGGCACTCCTTGGGACCGTTCGACCACAGATAGCGATACATGCTGGCGTGGACCGGCTCGCCGAACTCGTCGGTGCCGGTGCGCCAAGTGTAGTTCCAGATGCCGCCCGAATCCTTCTGACGCTCGTAGCAGACGATATCCGGAATGGTTGCGCCCTTGAGACGAGCGCTTTCGAAGGCTCTCAAGACGGCCAAGCCGCTCGGCCCCGCCCCAATGATCGCAATGCGCGTGTCAGACATTGTACTTCCTTCCATGCAATATGATTCAAGGTCTGGTCGGGCGGAGACGGTGCTCGTGGCCCCTTCACTTCGGGTGCGTACGGAGACGCAGCGGGTCGTAGAACGGCATCCGGACGACGGTTGCCGGCAATTCGCCCTTGTCGTGCACGACAAGCTCGGTGCCGAGCTTGGTGTAAGCCGGCTCGATCTGCGCCATGGCCAGCGATTTCATCAGGTGCTTGGAGTAGGTCGTGCTCGTCACCACGCCGACCTCCTTGCCGCCGGCCGTGATTTTCGAGCCCGGCTCGATGGCGCGGTCGGTATCGACCTCGAGGCCAGTGATGAACGAGCGCTCCTTGCCCTTCTTTGCAGCGAGCGCGCTCTTGCCGATGAAGTCCGGCTTCGAGAGATCGACGGTCCAGTCGGCCTTGACCTCCCAGGGCGTGGTGTCGCCGTGCGTCATGTCGAAGGGGAAGAACAGCAGGCCGCCTTCCACGCGCACGATGTCGAGAGACGCCCAGGAGACGGGGATCACGCCCTTCTCCTTGCCGGCCTCCAGGATCTTGTCCCAGATGAAGTGGGCGTCCGCTGCCGAGCAGAAGACCTCGTAGCCGCGCTCGGCCGAGTAGCCGCCGCGCGCGAGGCTGACCGGCTTTCCGAACAGCGTCGTCTTGGCGTGGTTGAAATAGGGAAGGCTTGCGAGATCGAGCGGCGTGTGCGGGGCAAGCACTTCGAGCGCGACGGGGCCCTGCAGCGAGAGAATGTGCACGTCGTTGTCGCGCTTCACCGAGACGTTGAACTTCGAGACGACGGCCGGCAGCGCCTCCTCGAGCGCGCCGCCGCCGTGCGAGAGGCGGAACTCGTTCGGCCCGTCAACGTAGACCAGCACGTCATCGATCAGGGCACCGTCCTCGTTGACGATGTTCGAGATGTGCGAGTCGCCGGGCTTTGCCTTCGCGACGTCGGAGGTCAGGAGGTAGTTGAGGAACTTCAGCGCGTCTGGGCCGGAGACGTTCAGGATCTTCAGCGCCGTCACCTCGATCAGGCCGGCCTTGGAGCGGATGGTCGTGACCTCATCATAGGGGTCGGTCGCATAGTTCTGCGGGATCGGCATGTCGTTCCATGACGTCGTCGTCATGTCCGCGCCGAGCGCAATGTGGCGGTCGTTCAGGACCGATTGTCTCGTTTCTTTGCTCAGGCTCATGGAAGGTACCTCCCGACTGGTGGTTCTGTTTGCTCATATGGAATGATGGTTGGGTCCGAAGCTCGGCTCGCCGGCGATCAGTCCGGTCCGAAGCCGGGCGGCGTCGGCGCGCCGTCGTCGTATTTGCTCAGCCAGTCGACCGTCATCTGGCGGTAACGGGTGAGACCCTTGTAGTCGGCGATCTCGGGCGGCAACGTCGCGAGCACGCGCGGCAGGCGGCGTCCCCACTTCGGCACCGTCGCGAGCTCCTTCATCTTGATCATGTAGCAGCGGATCGAGAACAGGATGGCGTTGGAGCGCGGCAGCCGCCACAGACCCTGCAGCTCAACACGCAGGTGCACCTTGTCGCCGACGTTCTCGGGCGTCACCGTCGTGCGGTCGATGCCCCACTTGTGGTAGTTCTCCGGGCTCGTATCGAGGCGCGGGTTGATGGTCATGGTCCAGTTCAAGCGACGGACCGGGCGACCGACCTGCAGGTTCAAAAGGAACTTCAGCGCGCGCTCGAATACGCCCGCTTCATGCGCCAGCGGCACGGGGCCGTGCCATTCGAAGAAGTTCATGCCGACGTCGAAATCGAGCGACCAGTCGGCCTGCGTGGTGATGATGCCGGCGTCCATATAGAGCTGGCCGTCGCGCTGGTCCTGGATCGAGAAGTCGCCCTGGCACTGGCGGCCGATGTATTCCATCGGCTCGTAGGGCAGCGTGCCGACGTCACCGAACGTGAATTTCTGGTCGATTCCGAGCGGGCGGTTGATCCAGTGCCAGTGGTCGCCGTCCTGCGTCAGCGAGAAGTGCTCGGGATAGTCGCGCGCCATGGACGTCATCAAGAGCTCGAGCATGTCCCACTGGGCGGTCATCATGTGGGGCAGCGCCTGGCAGCGGCCGGGATCGGCGGCCAGCACCAGCTCACGGTCCTTCATCTCGGAGACATAGTGCTCGTCGATGTCGATCGGAAACTCGTAGACCGTGCCCTTTGGACCCGGCACATGCGGCTCGATGTTGACCGCATACATGTACTTGTCCTCGTGGAACGGGAACGGGAAGCGCCGGATGGCCTCGGGACTGTTCGAGAACGTGAAATCGTCCCGGAACGTCTCGTTCTTGAATGCCAGCACCATGTCGTGTCTCCCAATGTGCAAAAGGTTTGGGCTGATTGCTCACAGATCGAGCGTGATGGATTGGCCGGAGATGCGCGACACGCAGACCAAGATCTTGCGGCCAGCCGCCTTCTCGGCTTCGGTCAGGTAGTGGTCGTTGTGCTCGATGAAGCCGTCACATGCGCTCACACCCGTCTCGCACTGCCCGCACGCGCCGCCGCGGCACAGGAACGGCGCATCGATGCCGTTCTGCTCGAGCGCCTCGAGGATGCTCTGGTGACCGCCGACCGTGATCTCGCGCGCGGACCGCGTGAGCTTGACGACGAACGGCTTGCCCACGGGTGGTGACGTGAACTGCTCGGAATGGATGTTCTCGGCGGGCCAGCCGGCGAGCGTCGCCGTGCGGAGCGCCCAATCGATCATGGGTTTGGGGCCGCAGACATACATGTGAGAGCCGAGCGGCTGATTGCTCAGCACCTGCTCCAGGGGCACGAGCTGGCCTTTGTCCTGGAAGTAGAGATGGATGCGCGAGCCGTAGCGCGTCTCGAGCAACTTGCAGAAGGCGCCGTCCTCGAGCGAGCGGACACCATAGTGCAGCTCGAAATCGGTCCCGAGAGCCTCGAGCTCGCTCATCATCGACATGAAGGGCGTGATGCCGATCCCGCCGGCCACGAGAATATGCTTTCGGGCAAGCTTTGCGGGCGGGAAGAGGTTCAGCGGCTCGCTGATCTCGAGCTCCGTGCCCACGCGCACGTTGTCGTGCATGAACTGCGAGCCGCCGCGGGAGTCGTCGACCTTGAGCACGCTGATCTCGTAGCTCGACGTGTCGGCCGGATTGCTCATCAACGAATAGGGGTTGCGGATCAAGCGGTCAGGCGCATGCATGCAGACCGTCACGTGCGAGCCGCCCGAGAACTCCGACAATGCGGTTCCCGTATCGGCGCTGACGAGCCGGAACCGCTTGATGCGGTTCGCGACCGGCTCGACTTCGGCGACGCGGACTTTGCGCAGGAAAGAAGCGGTCATTGGAACTCCACCTTCGGCTCAGGACGCTCGTTGGGGGCTTCGGCGTTGATGCACACGCCCTGGAACGCCGCGAGGCGCCGGGAGTAGTGATCGCGCACGAGCAAGAGAAGACCGCAGTGGGCGCACGTCACCGGGTTGGTGGTGACGTTCTCCGTGAAGCCCTTGCAGTGAACGCACTGGACGCGGCGCTTCAAGGAGCCGCGATGCTCCGTGCGGACGGACAAGGGATCGATAAAGTGCTCGCCACCGGCCTTGACGGCCGATCCGATCAGGGGCTCGGTGCCTGCAGCATAGAGGCGCAATCCCATCGATGCCGCTGACAGAAGTGTGTTCAAGCGAGCGATCCCGGCCTCGAGATCTGCCGCCATCTCGACGTTGACGGGGCGCAAGCGCTGCAGAAGCGTCTGGATTTCCGCGTCAGGCGTGCCCTCGGTCACGAGAATGATGTTGGTGCGCCGGGCGAACTCGCCATCGGCGCGCGCCAGAAGCTCCACGACTGCCTCTGCCCCCGCGATATCGCAGACGATCAGATTGCAGCGCGCATTCGGATCCGGACTGAGGCCTGGATAGATCGGCCGACTTTTGATCCCGCTCATCGCAACTACCTCAATTCCTCCAATTCCTGCTCGACACCTACTGGCTCACCTTGACCAACTGGTTCACCTTGACCAACTGGTTCACCTTGACCAACTGGTTCACCTTGCAACGAGCGGGCCAGGACAGCGGAGGGAGACCGTCCCAGCCCACTCGCAGCGCCTAGCCCGGCAACTGGAAGATCCAGTTGGCGACCAACATGACGACAACGCCCGCAACCAACGTCAGATACGGAAGGATGCCCGCCTTGCGCTGGTTGAGGTCCGATTGCTTGAGACCGAGATCCTCAAGCATGTGTGCGGGGAAGACGCCCTTGTCCTGCACGTAGTGGCGGTACCAGAACACCGGGACGATCAGGAACGCGGCGAACAAGCCGGCCCAGAGCGCAATCGGATTCCAGACCTTCGCGCCGGCGCCCATGAAGACCATGTTGACGTAGGCCAGAACCGCACCCGCCGCGAGAATCCAGGTCGGCGCGCGCCATGGACGCGGCACGTGCGCGTTGTCGATGC
>CAZDUD010000190.1:0-5307 GCA_964508485.1 uncultured Hyphomicrobium sp.
GCTACACACGGGCCTCGGGCTTCAACCTGGTGTCGTCGGTTCGCGCCGACGGCAAGCACATCGTCGGCGCCGTGTTCGGCGGCAAGACGGCAGCTACGCGCAACGCGCTCATGCGCTCGCTGCTGTACACGTCTCTGGCCAAGGCCTCGACCGAGAAAACGCGCACGGGCGCGCCGCAGTTGGTCGCGACGTCACGGCCCGCCAAGCCGCCGGCCCTGGCACAAGCCGATGCCGGGTGGGCTGCAAAGACCAAGAAGAGCCCACCGGAGAAAGCTGCCAAGGCACCAGCCAAGGTCGCCGCCGCGGTGCCGCCGCCAGCTCCGGCCCCGGCTGTGCGGCCGCCCAAGCACGATCCGATCGGCGCCATGCTCGCGGAGGGCGATGCGCCTGCGGCCGATCCGGCTCCGGAGGCTCCCCAGCCCGCGGCACAGTCTCAACCGCCACCTCCCCGCCTCGACCTCGATGCCTTGCGCGCGGCGATGGCCGAGCCTGAAGCCGCGCCCGCCTCCGCACAGGCCCCAGCGGCCGGCGCCCCGCAGGATATTGCCGGCCTGATCCGCAATTCGATCGTCGAGGGCGCCGCTCCCGGGCATGCGATGCCCGTCTCCGACGCACATGCCGCTCCTCCTGTGCGGCAGCCGTCGACGCTCGATTCCCAAGCTCGCGCGCTCGCCTTTGTCACGCCTGCCCAGGCCGGCACCTCCCGTACCGCGCCCATCGCTCCTCCGCCCTCGCACCTCAAGGGGCCGCCGCCGCAGTTCCGGCCGGCGCCGGTCGGTGTCGGCTACGAGATCCAGATCGGCGCCTACACATCCGCCGTCGAGGCGCAGGCCAAGCTCGATCTCGTGCGCAACCGCGCGGTCGGGCTCCTCGACGGGCATGGGGCTGTCACGCTTCCCGTGCATCGGGACAACCGGCAGATCTTCCGGGCCCGGTTCGTGCAGTTCGACGAGCACGCGGCTTCGAACGCCTGTCTCGAACTGCGCCGTCTCGCCATCGACTGCTTTGTCATGAAGGCAGACTAGCGTACGGTCCTTCGCCGGGGGGCTTCATGGTTCAGAGTTGGGTTTCAGTCGCCGGTATTTCCATCGACCTCGTGGGATTCCTGCTGCTGCTGCGCGAGTGGTGGCTTGCGTTCTTCCACGAAACGGCCGTGCTCAACGACCAGCAGCAACGCGCGTTCCAGCAGTCCATGCGCCGGCACCAGCACGCGACGGCGTCCGATCAGATGCGGGGCCACTTCGACACCTTCGCGCGGATGCAGGACGACATGGCGGATCGCGGCGCCCGCACCCGGCACATGGCGACGCTCATGTCGCGCAAGCGTGCTTTCGTGCTGGCGACCGTGCTGATTGTCGTGGGGGCGCTGCTGCAGCTTGCCGGCCAGATACCGGCCGATCTGTTCTCCGCCCTCACCGGTCTTGGTTGAGCAGCACGTCCTTGGCTTCGTTGACCTGTGCGGCGAGATAGGTCGAGCCACCGCGATCCGGATGCAGCTTCAGCATGAGATCACGATGGGCGCGGCGGATCTCCTCGTCCGTTGCGCCCGGCTCGAGCCCCAGGATGTCGTAGGCCTCGTCCGGCGTCATGCGCCCGTCGCCGTCGCGCATGGCCCGTTCGCCGCGCGAGACGTCCTCGCGCCAGGTCGGGTGGATGCGATCCAGGTAGGCTTCGAGCAACTGCGCGGACTGCGGATCGACGAAGCGGCAGTCGTGCCAGAGGAGCGCCAGCTCGGCGGGCTTCAGGGTGTCGAGATCGCGGCCGGCGAACATGCCCTTCAAGACGCGTCCCGACATGGCGCCGCTGTCATGATCCAGCTCCATCGAGAGGTGGTCGGTCGTGACCGTCGAGGTCTGGCCTGAGGATTTCTGCGTCGGGCCGCTCGGCGCGCCGCCGCTCCAGCCCAAGAGCCAGGCGCCCAGTGCGCCAAGCAGGCTTGCCGGCCCCGCGGCCCCTCGTACGAGAAAAATGGCTGCCGCGCCGAGCGCCAGCGCACCGCCCGCGAGCCGCATCTGCCGCGCCATGGCGGCCGGGTTGGCGCGCGTGAAGCCCGAGATCAGGAACAGGCCCAATACAAGCGCGGCGAGACCGAGGAGGAAGAATTGCATCAGCGCGTCACTCTCGCGACAGTCCTTTCGTGTCTCCCTGACGGCGTGATCGGTACGAATCCGGCGCAGCCATCGTAGGCATGAACAACATGGTTTGCGACCGATGATTCACGCTTCGGACTGATGGGGTCCGAAGCGATCATGGTCGCTGCATCTGGCCAAGCAGCCGGCGGGCGCCTTCGCCGCCGGGCTTGGCGAGAAGGGCCTCAAGGGCTTTCTGGCCGCCCGCCGCATAGACGGCGACCGCCGTCAAAAGCGCGCGCAGCTCCGCCGCCGAGCCGGGACCGAACCGGCAGTGGGCACCTTTTGTCAGACGGGCGATCTCCTTGAAGGCGCGTGTGGCGTTGGCATCATCGCCCTCCTGGAACAGGAACGCGGGCACGCCAAGCAGCGCCAGCTCGCCCGCGCGGCCGGCAAGCTCGTCGATCGGCTCCTCGACCGCGTCGCCGACGTAAACCAGGGCGCTGATCCTCGTCTTCTCGGACTCGCGGCGCGCGTGCGCCAGCACCTTGCCGATCTGGGTGAAGCCGCCGTGGCAGGCGACCTGCCGCATGAGCGCGGCGAGCGCATCGGCGTTCGTCACCCAGCGCGAGGCGCGCGCCTCTCCGGCACCGCGAAAGTACATGAGCTGCACTTCGAGGGAGCCAATCTCCTTCACGGCGCGGAACATCTCCGACTGCAGCGCGAGCGCCATGTCCCACGTGGGGGCGCGGCTCATGGTGGCGTCCATGGCGAACAGGAGACGTCCGCGCCCGGCACCCGTCGCCGGGGCGAGCGACTTCACCTTGGCGACGAAATCCGCCACCTCGGCGCTGGTCGAAGACGCAGGCGCAGGCGCCGGAGTGCGGCCGGTCTCCTGGGCGGCGGCCGGTGTCTTGCCGTGCTTGACGTCGGGCGTTTTGGTCTCGCGCGCCATCGGGGCTCCGAAGGTCGAGTCTTTCCACCTTAACATGGCGAGCCTTGTCGGGCGCGGCAATGGCGGCTGCGCCACGCCCTATCCCCTCGGGAGAGGTTATTGCACTCGTAGGCCCGTCAGGGTTGGTCCGTCACGCGAGGAGCCTGTTGGCGTAGTGCTTGTGGAAGCTGGCGTGGGTCCGACCTTCGTCGGGATGACGTCCAGAGGAGGAGGACCCCGCGCCACAATACAAGCGAATACAAGCGTCATGCCGGCGTCATGGCGTAGCCATGCTTCGCATGGACGGCCGGCACCCACGCAAGTCGCCCCACATTCGACGCCGGAGAAATTCGCAGACCCCACCGAGGCGAGAGAAGTTACGCGCTCAATCGGTGCCGGGCATGCCGTCGGTCAGGAGGCCGACGTTGCCGCCGGTGGCGGTGATGTCGGTCGTGCGCACGCGCTCGGTCGCAAAGCGCACCAGATAATTCGGGCCGCCAGCCTTTGGGCCGGTGCCGGACAGCCCCTCGCCGCCGAAGGGTTGCACGCCTGGCACGGCCCCAATCTGGTTGCGGTTGATGTAGAGGTTGCCGACCTTGGCGTGCTCGGCCACGTAGTCTGCCGTGTAGGCCATGCGGCTGTGCACGCCGAGCGTCAGTCCGTAGCCCGAGGCGTTGATGGCCTCCACGACCTTGGGCAGGTGGCCACCCGCGAAGCGGACGATATGCAGGATGGGTCCGAACACCTCCCGCTCGAGCACGCCCATGCTTTCGATCTCGTAGCAAGCGGGCGTCACGTAGGTGCCGGCGCGGCAGTCGGTCGGGAGCCTGACGTCGATCAGCTCGCGTGCGTCGCGCTGCATGCGGACCTTGTGGGCCTCGAGCGCGTCCTGCGCCGCCTCGTCGATGACGGGGCCGATGTCGGTCGCGTAGTCGAACGGGTCGCCGACGTCGAGGGCGTCGATGGCGCCTGTCAACATACGGATGGTGTGGGTCGCGATCTCCTCCTGCACGAACAGCACGCGCAGTGCCGAGCAGCGCTGGCCGGCACTGTCGAAGGCGGAGCGCACGGCGTCGCGCACGACCTGCTCGGGGAGCGCACTTGAATCGGCAATCATGGCGTTGAGGCCGCCGGTCTCGGCGATCAGCGGCACCATATCGGCCTTGCGGTCGGACAGCGCCTTCTGGATCGCCCACGCCGCTTCATTGCCGCCCGTGAAGGCCACGCCCTTGATCTTGGGCGACTTGACGAGCGCGGCACCGACAGCGCCCGTGCCGGTCAAGAGGTGCAGCACGTCGGTCGGCACGCCTGCCTCGTGCAGGATGCGCACCGCGAGCATGGCCGTGACGGGCGTCTGCTCGGCGGGCTTGGCGAGCACGGGATTGCCCGCCGCGAGCGCAGCGGCGATCTGTCCTACGAAGATCGCGAGCGGGAAATTCCAGGGCGCGATGCAGGCGAACGGGCCGCGTCCGCGCAGGTCGAGCGTGTTGGTCTCGCCGGTCGGGCCTTTGAGCATCACGGGGGCGCTCATCAGGCGGCGCGCCTCGACGGCGTAGTAGCGCAGGAGATCGGCCGCCTCGCGGACCTCGGCAAGGGCGGCCGGCAGCGTCTTGCCGGCTTCACGGACGAGGACCGCCATCAGGCGCGCGCGGTCGCGCTCCACCATGTCGGCCGCGAGATCCAGGATCTTGGCGCGGGCCGCGCCGCCGAGCTTGTCCCAGCCATGGGCGGCGCGCTCGGCGCTGGCGATGGCGGCATCGACCTCGCGCGGGGTGGCAATACGCACGGTGCCGAGGCGCTCGCGGCGGTCGTGCGGACAGGTCAGCAGCGCCGCCTGCGGACCGCCGACCGTCTCCTGGCCGTCGACGATCGGCCCGGCGTCGAACTCGCGATCGAGGGCTGCTTCCATATGTTTGAGAAGCTCTCCGCGCGCGGCGCGATCGGTCAGCGCGACGCCGAACGAGTTCTTGCGCTCGGGCCAGAAGATGTCGCGCGGACGCGGCAGCGGCTTTGCCGCGGTCGGCTCGCTGCGCTCGCGCTCGGCGGTCTCGACCGGATCGCGGATGATCTGGCTGATGGGCAGCTCCGCGTCCGCGAGACGGTTCACGAACGACGTGTTGGCGCCGTTCTCCAGGAGGCGGCGGACGAGATAGGACAAGAGGTCCTCGTGCTCGCCGACCGGCGCGTAGATACGGCACGGGTGGCGGAGCTTGCCGGGGGCCGACACCTCCTCGTAGAGCGCTTCGCCCATGCCGTGCAGGCGCTGGAACTCGAACGCCGTCTGGCCCGAAGCGACGATGGCGG
>CAZDUD010000191.1:0-5218 GCA_964508485.1 uncultured Hyphomicrobium sp.
GAACCCGTGCCGGGACGTGCGGAGCGCACGAGCCGCAGGATGGCCTCGACGACCTTGTCGGGAACCGGGATCTGGCGCACGAGACGCTGGATCGACATCAGCTCGGCCGATGTCAGCACGCTTTCGACAACACGCTCATCGGTGCCGGTGGTGGCGTAGAGCATGCGCCGCTCGGCGGCGAGGTCCGGATAGGTGACGTCGATCTCGAGCAGGAAGCGGTCGAGCTGTGCTTCGGGAAGCGGGTAGGTGCCTTCCTGCTCCAACGGGTTCTGGGTCGCAAGGACATGGAACGGCTGGGGCACGTCGTGGCGCGCGCCGGCGACCGTGACGTGGTGCTCCTGCATGGCCTGCAAGAGCGCCGACTGGGTTTTGGGCGAGGCGCGGTTGATTTCGTCCGCCATCAGGAGCTGGGTGAAGATCGGGCCTTTGATGAAGCGGAAGGAGCGGCGCTGGCCCGGCGCTTCCTCGAGCACCTCCGAGCCGATGATGTCGGACGGCATGAGGTCGGGCGTGAACTGGATGCGCTTGGCCTCGAGGCCGAGCACGCGGCCCAGCGTCTCGACGAGCAGCGTCTTGGCGAGGCCGGGGACGCCGATCAGGAGCGCGTGGCCGCCCGAGAGGATCGTGATCAGCGTCCGCTCGATGACGACGTCCTGGCCGAAGATGACGGAGGCGGCCGCCTTGTGGGCGCGCTTCATGCGCTCGGCCGCCGCTTCGAGCCGGGGGACGATGGTTTCGTCGGTCTGGATCACGGTGCTCATGGGTTGGCCGGTTCTCCCGATTTCTTGGCTTCACGCGGACAGAGGGGTCCGCCCGCACGCATCCTTATGATGTGACCGGCTGGACGGGTCTCGGGTCAAGTTAAACCTCGGTAAGTCGCGTCGGAAGTCCTCATTTTTCAGGGTTTCCCCGGCTCGCGGGTGCAGAGGATTGGCCTGGAAAACGGGTGCCGGCGGGGCAATGTTCCGGATGCGACGCGCCGTTGCCCCCGCGTGTCGCCGGCTTGTCTTGACGGCTTTCGCGGTCCGTCGCCTAAATTTTCCGAACGAGAGTACGATTCCCGGCATGGAGAGGCTCGAAGATCTTCTGAAGAACGCCGACGGGCCCGGCCCGGCGCCGGTCGAGCTGTGGGACCCGCCCTATTGCGGCGACATCGGGCTCGCCATCTCGCGCGATGGGCGATGGCACTACCGGGGAAGCCCGATCCCGCGTCCGGCGCTGGTCAAGCTGTTTGCGCGCGTGCTTCGACGCGACGCGAATGGGCGCACCTATCTCGTGACGCCTGTGGAGAAGGTGGATGTGGCCGTCGCGGATGCGCCGTTTCTGGCGGTCGAGATGCAGGCGGTCGGTCACGCGCGGGCGCAGTCGCTTCTGTTTCGCACCAATGTCGACGACATCGTGCGGTGTGGTCCGGAGCATCCGCTGCGGTTCGTCGAAGCCGATCCCCACAGCGGGCTCAAGCCATACGTGCACGTGCGCGGGCGGCTCGAGGCGCTCGTGACGCGTGCGCTCGTCTACGACCTCGTGGAGCTTGCAGCCGAAGGTCCGGATGGGGGGCTCGGCATCTGGAGCGACGGCGCGTTCTTTCCGCTGCCGGGTTGAGCACGCGCAGCCGCCGAGCAAGCTGCTCCTGGATGGCCGCCTCGGAGGGCGGCCATGGTGTAGGGGAGGGAGGCCGCGTCAGGGGCCGGTGGTGGCGGCTTTGGCTTTGGGCGGCGCGTCCTTGTCGGGCTTTGCGCTCTTGCTGGCTGCGACCTTGGTCTTCTCTTTTCCCGCCTTGGCTTCCTCGCCATCCGGGCCATAGCGCTTCGCGCACTGGCGATGGAGGAACTTGTTGATCGATCTGATCATGGGGCGGTGGAACAGGCCGAGGTTGTCCTCAAGCTGGGCCGCGGTCCAGATCGTGGACTTGACGTCGTCGGGACCGTCGATGCTCTCCAGGTTGATCCAGACCTTGTCGGCCTTGCCGTCCTTGAATTTCAGCTTGGGCGCGAGCTTCGCTTTGACGGGCTTCAGCTCGCCCTCGCGCTCGATCACGCAGTTCACCTGATGGGCGGGGATCTTCACCGTGTGCTTCGGCTTGGTCAGCGCCGCGACGATGTCCTTGCGCTCTAGCTTGAGATCGACCGAGCAGCGTGCGTCGCCGAAACCCCAGGAAACGCCCTTGTCCTTGCCGCCTTCGAGGGAGGACCTGGCCCATGTCTTCTGCACGTCGCATTGGAGATCGCTGCCCGTGGGCTCCTTGCCGAGCACCATGGCGCAAAGGCGCTTCTCACACGCCTTGAGGGCCGGCATCTCGTCCGGCGGCTCTTCGAGCGCGCGCGCAGGATGCACGGCAACGAACGCAAGCAGGACCGCGGCAACGCTTGTCCGAAGCCCGCTCGTGTGCGCACGAAACGCAAATTTGGGCATAGGTCGCTCCTTGGCGTTCCGCGGGGCGCTGAGGCATGCACCGCTGGCCTTTGGTGCAGGAACGACGGGTACTGACACCGGATTGAGCCCAGAATTGGGCTCCCACGCGCTCCAATGGTACCAAAGAGGCGATGCGGCGGGCTTGAAGCGCTGCAAAGCTTGGGGTACCAAGCATTGGAAATACGAAGCATAACACGGGAGGACCTTATGGGGGTCGACACTTCGGGCGGTCATCCGGCCATGGACTACGCCGAGCACAACCGCACGTACGCGAATTTTCTCGCCTGGGCCAAGACCGGCATCATCTTCCTGGTCGTTCTTCTGGCCGGGATGGCGTACTTCCTCGTCTAAACCCTCTCCCCAAACCTGCGTTTCCGGACTTCGGCCGGTGCTGACATCGTAATCCTTGGCGCCGTTCGCCGTTTTCGGACTACCGGCCTCCCTTGTGGGGGACGGACTACCGGGCTGCTACGGCTGGCCTCTTGGGAGCGTGTCAACGGATGGGTCGATGGTTACCATAGCTGTGACGGCCGAGGGGCCGGATGAGCCGCGCGTTGCCGTCTCTCCCGAGACGGTGAAGAAGCTCACGGCGCTCGGCGCCAAGGTGCGCGTGCAGTCGGGCGCGGGGAGCCGCTCGCGATTCTCGGACGACGCGCTCAAGACGGCAGGCGCGGAGATCGCGGCGTCTGCGGCGGACGCGCTGTCCGGAGCGGACATCCTGCTCAAGGTGCGCCGCCCGTCGGCGGATGAGATCAAGCAATTGAAGCCCGGCGCCATCGTCGCCGCGATTCTCGATCCCTACGACAAGGCCGGCATCGAGCCGCTGGCTGGGACGGGCGCAAGCCTCTTCTCCATGGAGTTCATGCCGCGCATCAGCCGTGCGCAGTCCATGGACGTGCTGTCGAGCCAGGCGAACCTCGCGGGCTACAAGGCCGTCGTCGATGCGGCCTCGCTGTTCGGCCAAGCGCTGCCGATGATGATGACGGCGGCCGGCACCGTGCCCGCCGCCAAAGCCTTCATCATGGGCGTGGGCGTTGCGGGTCTGCAGGCCATTGCGACCGCGCGCCGTCTCGGTGCCGTCGTGTCGGCGACGGACGTGCGCCCGGCGACGAAGGAGCAGGTGCAGTCTCTCGGTGCGAAGTTCGTCGCTGTCGAGGACGAGGAGTTCAAGCAGGCGCAGACGGCAGCGGGCTACGCAAAGCCGATGTCGCCCGAGTATCAGGCCAAGCAGGCGGAACTCGTCGCAAACCACATCAAGGCTCAGGACATCGTCATCACGACGGCGCTCATTCCAGGGCGTCCGGCGCCGAAGCTCGTCTCGGCCGCCATGCTTGCGGCGATGAAGCCGGGAGCGGTGATCGTCGACCTTGCTGCCGAGCGTGGCGGCAATGTCGAGGGCACGGTTCCGGGGCAGACGGTCGAGGTGTCCGGCGTCAAGATCGTGGGACCCATCAATCTCGCGGGCACCCTGCCGGTCAACGCGTCGAGCCTCTACGCGAAGAACCTGTTTGCGTTCCTCGAGCTCTTCTTCGACAAGAAGGACAAGTCCTTCAGGGTCGACTGGGACGACGAGGTCATCAAGGGCACGCTGGTCGCCAAAGACGGCAAGATCGTGCACCCCAACCTCACATCTGCCTGAGGGAGCGAGCCCATGAAAGCGAAAGCAATTGCACTAGCCGCTCTGATGGCGCTGCTGCCCTCCGTGTCGTGGGCCGCCGCCGAAGGCATCGGGGGCGCGGTCGATCCCTCGATCTACCGCCTCATGGTGTTCGTGATGGCGATCTTCGTCGGCTACTACGTGGTGTGGAGCGTGACGCCCGCACTGCATACGCCGCTCATGAGCGTGACGAACGCCATCAGCTCCGTCATCGTCGTCGGCGCGCTGCTCGCCGTAGGGCTCGAGCTCGTTGCCGAGGGCACGACGCTCGCGCGCATCTTCGGCTTCCTGGCGCTCGTCATGGCGTCCGTCAACATCTTCGGCGGCTTCCTCGTCACGCAGCGCATGCTCGCCATGTACAAGAAAAAAGACAAGGCTGGGAAGTAGAGGGACAGACGATGACCGCCAATCTCGCCGCCACCCTCTATCTCGTCTCGGGTGTGTTGTTCATTCTCGCACTGCGCGGGCTTTCGCATCCGGAGACGAGCCGCAAGGGCAACGCCTACGGCATGACCGGCATGGCGATTGCCATCGGCACGACGCTGGCCGTGTCGAGCCCGCAGGAAGCGTTGACGTGGGCGCTGATCGTCGGCGGCCTTGGTGTCGGCGGCACGATCGGCGCGGTCGTCGCGCGCAGGATCCCTATGACGCAGATGCCGGAGCTGGTGGCGGCATTCCACTCGCTGGTGGGTCTCGCGGCGGTGTTCGTGGCGGCGGCTGCGCTTTACGCGCCTGAAGCCTTCGGCATCGGGCATCCTGGCGACATCGCGCCTGCGAGCCTTGTCGAGATGGGGCTTGGTCTTGCCATCGGTGCGATCACCTTCACGGGCTCCGTGATTGCGTTCGCAAAGCTCTCCGGGCGTATGTCGGGCAAGCCGATCATCCTGCCTGCACGGCACATCATCAATCTCGCGCTGTTTCTCGGGATGGCGTGGCTGATCTATCAGTTCTGCATCTCGGGCGGCAATGCGGCGCTGTTCTGGGCGATCACGGCGCTCGCGCTGCTGTTCGGCATTCTGATCATCATTCCGATCGGCGGCGCGGACATGCCGGTCGTGGTCTCGATGCTCAACTCGTACTCGGGCTGGGCGGCGGCCGGCATCGGCTTCACGCTCGGCAACATCGCGCTCATCATCACGGGCGCTCTGG
>CAZDUD010000192.1:0-5195 GCA_964508485.1 uncultured Hyphomicrobium sp.
CGTCGTTGAGGCGAAGGCGCGCCATCGCATCGCGCAGGTCCTCGAAGTCGGCCGCATCGACGGGAAAGAGGCCGCAGAACACCACCGGCTGCGCCGGCTTGAAGCCCGGCAAAGGTTCAGGCGTCGGGTTCTTCTCGTCCGTGATCGTGTCGCCGACGCGCGTGTCGGCAACCTCCTTGATCGCGGCGGTAAAGAAGCCGACCTCGCCCGGACCCAGCTCCGGAAGCATCTCCTGCTTGGGCCGGAAGATGCCGACCCGCTCGATCTGGTAGCTGCCGCCGGTCGCCATCATCTTGACTTTCTGGCCGCGCTTGAGCGTACCGTCGATGATGCGCACGAGCACGATCACGCCGAGATAGGCGTCGTACCAGCTATCGATCAGCATGGCCTTGAGCGGCTTGTTCGCATCGCCCTTGGGAGGCGGCAGCCGCTCGACGACGGCGGCCAGCACGGCTTCCACGTTGAGTCCGGTCTTGGCCGAAACGCCGATGGCATCCGAGGCGTCGAGGCCGATCACATCCTCGATCTGCTTCTTGACCCGGTCCTCGTCCGCCGACGGCAGATCGACCTTGTTGAGCACCGGCAGGATTTCGAGGTTGTTGTCGAGCGCCTGATAGACGTTGGCGAGCGTCTGGGCTTCCACGCCCTGGCTCGCATCCACGACCAGGATCGCGCCCTCGCAAGCGGCCAAGCTCCGCGACACCTCATAGGCGAAATCCACGTGCCCCGGCGTGTCCATCAGGTTGAGCTGATAGATCTTTCCGTCCGTGTGCTTGTAGTCGAGGCGCACCGTCTGCGCCTTGATGGTGATGCCCCGCTCCCGCTCGATGTCCATCCAGTCGAGGATCTGCTCCTTCATCTCGCGATTGGAGACGTTCCCGCACATCTGGATCAGCCGGTCGGCCAGCGTGGACTTGCCGTGGTCGATGTGCGCGATGATGGAGAAGTTGCGGATCAGGGAGATGTCGGTCATGCGCGCGTGCTTATCACCTCGCCCGGCGGGGCAAAAGGGCGTTCGGAGCGGCCATCGACCGCGTTGCGTACATGCCCCGTCCGTTCCAGTCTAGAAATATTCTAAGCTTATCGGATCCAACGCCGGTAGTGATCGGTAAGGGCCGGAAATCAACGCGATCCGCGGCGCTCCCAAGTCTTGACGCCGCCATATCGCTCGGCATGAGTGGCGGCAAAATTCGAGACCTGGATGGACGGAATGCGCTTATCACCGCCTCTCATTGCCGCTGCGGCCTTGCTGGCCCTGTTTGCCACCGCCAACGAGAGCGAGGCCCCAGCCCAAGGCATCGAGTTCGGTCCCGTCCAAGACAAGCCGAAGCCTGCCAAGAAGAAGACGCCGCCGGCCGCCGTCCCGGCCACGGAAGATCCAGCCGTCGCACCGCCTGCACCGGCCGAGGCAGCCGCAACGCCGCCTGCGGCCGTGACCCCGATCGCCGCCGAGACCCCGGCCCCGGCGTCCGCCGCGACCGGACGCGTCTCGACCAAAGGCATGCCGCCCCCGCCGGCGCCCCGCAATTGCAAGACGACCTGGTCCTTCGACTCCTGGATGCGCGACTTCCGCAAGGAGGCCGCCGCCGAGGGCATCAGCCAGCGCACCATCTCGCGCGCGCTCGACGGCATGACGCCGGACCAGGGCGTGATCGCGCGCGACCGCCGCCAGGGCTTCTTCGCCCAAAGCTTCCTCGATTTCTCCGCCAAGCTCGCGACCCCCAATCGCGTCACCAACGGCCGCGCGCAAATCGAGAAGAACCGCGCTGCGTTCGACCGCGCCGTGAAGGAGTTCGGCGTCGACCCCAGCGTCATCACCGGCTTCTGGGCGCTCGAAAGCGACTTCGGCGCCGGCATGGGCAAGCTGCCGATCATGCGCTCGCTCGTGACCTTGGCTTACGACTGCCGCCGCGGCCCCATGTTCCGCGACGAACTCAAGGCCGCGCTCCAGATCATCGACCGCGGCGACATGACCCCGGAGACGATGATCGGCTCCTGGGCCGGCGAGATCGGCCAGACCCAGTTCCTGCCGACGCGCTATCTCGAGCACGCCATCGACTACGACGGCGACGGCCGCCCCAACCTCTTCTCGAACGCGACCGACATCATCGGCACCACCGCCAATTACATGCACCACCTCGGCTGGCGCCCGAACGAGCCGTGGCTGCAGGAGGTGCGCGTGCCGAGCCAGTTGCCGTGGGATCAGTCCGATCTCGCGATCAAGCACCCCCGCTCGCAATGGGCAGCCTGGGGCGTGACGCAAGCCAACGGCGAGCCGCTTGAGAACGACGCAATGTCGGCATCGCTGCTGCTGCCCATGGGGCGGTTCGGACCGGCGTTCCTGGCGCTGCCGAACTTCGACGTCTACCTGCAATGGAACCAGTCGTTGAACTACGCGACCACGGCCGCCTACCTGTCGACGCGCATCAACGGCGCGCCGGCCATGCGCCGCGGCCGCGAAGGCATTCCGGTTCTGAGCATCGACGAGGCGAAAGAGCTGCAGCGCCAGCTCATCGCCCGCGGCTACGACGTCGGCGAGGTCGACGGCCTGATCGGCGCGAAGAGCCGCCAGGCCGTGAAGGAAATGCAATTGAAATACAAGCTGCCCGCCGACTCCTATCCGACGCCAGAGCTACTGGCCGCGCTCCGCCGGGGGTAGCACTTCCGGCACGCGGGAACCGCTTTCTGTAGGACGCGCGACAAGCCAAGCCCCTCGCTGCTCGGCACCATCCGACCTGCCGCCGTTTCAACGATCCGCCCCGAGCGAACGAATCGGCGGCGGGCGCGCCCTATTGGCTACAGCCCTGACCGCGGCAAACCTTTACCATTCCGCCAACGGCCTCCTATCGATCGGCGACTGTGCCGTTCACGCTCGGATGCCATCCGATATAAGGGAGAGGGGTCGAAAAGGCCGGTCGGCGTTGAGGTGAGGGAGTTGGCAGCGTGTTACGGTTGGAGGTCTTGAGCCCGGAGGATCGGCTCGCAGCGATCCGCAAGATCGCCGAACGGACATTCGAGTCCCACCTGGATTTGCAGGCGGGCCTGCGCTCCATCTACCACCTCATTCACGATACCGACCCCACCCACATCGACCGTGCGGCGGTGGAGCGGACAGCTCCGGATCTCATGCGCGAATTATTCGCCATCCGCACGAGCCTGCGTGACCGCATCGCCACCTGGCAGGAAAAGGGCTTCCTGCTTCGCCCAGCCGAGATCGCCCTCCGCGACGTCTTCCGCATCACCCGCTACGCTTCCGACATGCTGGGCGAGGTCGCATCCGGAAATGCCCGCCTTGCGGACGGCGAGAAAAGCAAGCGCGGCTTCACGGGCACGTCGTGGAACACGCTCGTCCATCCCGCCTTCGACACCGGCCACAACATCCCGTTTCGCTCGGGCGACCTGATCCTGATGCGCGGCAGCGCCCACAACAGCGCCGCCATCGCCCGCATCGGCGACGTCGATACCCAGTTCAGCCACATCGCCATCGTCTACATCGATCACGAAGGCAAGCACTGGATGGTCGAGGCGCTGATCGAGGACGGTGCCGTCATCAACGCCCTCGAGCATGTGCTCGATCACGGACTCGGCCGCGCCGTGCTCTACCGCTGCAAGGATGCGGCCCTCGCCGAGCGCGCTGCGAGGCTCGCCTACGACCGCGTGCTCGCAAGCAAGACCGGATTCGCAGCGCACATTCCCTACGACTTCTCCATGCGCATGAAGGGCCGCCGCAAGCTCTTCTGCGCCAAGCTCGTCTCGCAGGCCTACGCCGACGCAAGCCGCGGCAAGGTCCAGCTCCCCGCGTTCATGACGCGCTTCGACCATAAGAACAACAAAGCCTTCCTGAAAGCCGTCGGCGTCAAGGCAGCGGCGTCGTTCGCCCCCGGCGACATCGACCTCGATCCGCGCTTCGACCTCGTGGCCGAATGGCAGGACTATCGCCTCACGCCGTTCCTGCGCCGCCAGGATATGATCATGACGAAGTTCTTCGAGTGGATGGAGACGCGTGGCTGGCGCTTCTCCGAGACGTTCCTGATCAAGATCATCTCCGTCTTCGGCCGCCTGTCGAGCTACCTCTCCGAGAACGCCAAGAACCTCCTGGCGAGCGTGGTGCCCAAGGTGCCGCGCAACATGAAGCGCTCATGCGTCGCCGCCATCGTCATGCTGCACAAGTCGGCCGAGGAGGTGATGCCGGCCATCGCCGCGCTCGACGAGAACCACGTCAAGATGACGGGCCTTCCGCTGCATCCGGATGAAATACTGGACCACCTCGAGCGCCTGCGCGAGGTGTCGGGCGGGCGGATCGGCTATCTGCGCGGCAAGGCCTGACGGACCGTCGGCTTGAGTGCGATCCGGAGACAAACGTAGAGGAAGAAGTAGAGCATCTCCCAGCTTGCGAGCGTACCGATTTTCAGGCCGAGATCGGTATAGGAATCGGTCCAAACGGCATTGAGCACCAGAAGCGCCAGCGCCGGGAAGAAAACCGCGAACGGCGCCCGTCCCGCACCACGCCAGCCGCCGCCGAGGGCCGACCAGGCCACGATGTGCGCGAGCACGAACGTCAGGATGACACTGAGCGAGCACATGGCGTGCCTCCTCCGCCGGGTCTTCTGTGAACCCGCGACGGAAATGTAACAAACCCGCATCAATCCCGAGTTGAGGAGTTCTCTAAAATTCGACGCATCCCGCGTCCCGGCAGATTAGCCGCCCTTCGCTGGAGCCGGCCGGACCGGCCCTTCGTGAAAATTCGGCACCTCCTCGGTCGTGAGGTCCCAGGCCGGCCGGCGTTTGGTGAAAAGCACCATTTCGGGCTCAAACCAGCCACTGTCGTCGAACGCGCCCGCAGCCATGACGATCATGCCAGGCCGCGCCTTGCTGTAGAGGAAGAGCCGGCTCCCGCAGGTCGGGCAGAAATGCCGCGTCAGCGTATTGCCGCTATCGGACGCGCTGTCGTAGCTCGCCGTCGTCCCCGTGACCTCCACGTCGGCCGCATTGAAAATCGCGTTCGACATATGCCCCGTGCCCGACGCGCGCTGGCAGTCGAGGCAATGGCACTGCGCCATACGGATCGGGACGCCCGACACCTTGAACCGCACGGCACCGCAGAGGCACCCGCCCGTCGCATTCACCTCTTGCGCCATCCCCTTACTGCCTTACTGCCTTACTGCCTTACTGCCTTACTGCCTTACTGCCTTACT
>CAZDUD010000193.1:0-5177 GCA_964508485.1 uncultured Hyphomicrobium sp.
CGTCTCGGAGCGCGCAGGCAGGCCCGGAGCCGTGAGCGCGCGTCCGTCCTCGTCGTCAGCATCGGGTGCCGCCGCGTCCGCGCCTTCCTCGGTCTCCTCGGTCTCGACGACGTTGATGCCCATGTCGGAGAGCATCGCCATCGTGTCCTCGATCTGGTCGGGCGACACTTCCTCCGAGGGCAACACGGAGTTGAGCTCGTCCAGGGTCACGTAGCCGCGCGCCTTGGCCGTCTTGAGCAGGCGCTTTACCGCCTGATCCGACAAATCGAGAAGCGGGCTGTCGCGCTCGGCGGTATCGGCCGTCGCGGTATCCTGCTCTTCGTTCTTTGCAGCGTTTGCCATGTTGTTCCAACCGTCGCAAAAGTGTGGGAGGGCACGCGCCGCGCGCCCGGTTGTTTCAGATTGAAGCTCCGCAAGCCGCCAAGCCGCGGAGCAATCCACGTGTGAAGGCTGTCGCCGTGCCAGCTAAACCGGACGTGGCGTCGTCGCACTGCGCACCGCAAGGTTGCGCCAAGTAACAATGCGCATCGTGAGGCCGGACGCCGACCACAAATCGAACCGCAGGAGTTTCGGCCCTATTGAGGACGAAACTCCGCTTTTGACTGGCCGAGCAGGTCGCGATTCCGAACGTGGCGTTCCCCCTATTCGTCAAGACGCGTGACCCAGCTCAGCGGCCGTATCGAAAGTATCGGCGCCGCTTGCGAGCTCGAGCTGCCGCTTGAGATCGCAGATGCGCGCAAAAGACGCCTCACTGCGATCTTCGTGCCAAGCTTGCTCAGCCGCTTCCAGCGATCGCTGAAGTCCCACGTGCCGATCATGCATCGCGAGGGCGTGGCGCCAGCCATCCTCCACCTCGGTGCGCCCGGCTTGGGGCTCAGCAAATCGATCGCATTTGTGCGAAACGGCCCGCTCGACAAGGGTCAAGACCTTGCCGACGCTAGATTTGTTCAAGTGGGTTCGAAGGGTTTCCGTGTCAAGTGAATTGTTAATCGCCTGCGCCGAAAGGATTGCATCCCGTAGCCGGGAAAGCGCAGTCGAGGTAAACGGCAGCGCTGCAATGGTCTCGGCCTGGTCCTCGATCAGCCAGGGATGGTTGAGCATAACCTTGAGCAACAGGGCTTCCCGGTAAGGCGGAAGCCCGCCATCGGAGGCGACGAGCGCGCTTTTCCTGAGGCTCGAGCTGGGGTTAACCCGCTCCGCCCCCTGGCCGAGCCCGGCCGGCAGCCCACGGCCGGCTGTCCCGCGCCGGGCCATCTGTCCCGAATTGCCAAACCGGCCGCCGCGCCCTTGCCAGGAGGACGATCCGCCGCCCCAGCGCGCGCCCCCATTGCCGGCCTGCGACCCTTGGCCTCCCGATTGCCCGCGAGCCCCCGGCGGCGGTCCCCAGGCCGCGGCCAGCCGGTCGGAGAGCGCCTGCCGGTAATGGGCACGCACGCTCTCGTCGGCAATGCGGGCGATGAGCCCCTTCAAGGTTTTTTCGAGCCCGGCCCGCCGCTCAGGAGTGGACCAGTCGCCCTGGCCCCATTCACGCTCGAACAGCACGTCGATCAGCGGACGCGCCCGGCCGAGACAGGCATCGAGCGCCGCCGGCCCCTGCTGGCGCACGAGGTCGTCGGGGTCGAGCCCGTCCGGCAGGAACGCGAACATCAGGCTCGCGCCGGGTTTGAGATGCGGCAGCGCCGTATCGACGGCGCGGAACGCCGCCCGCTTGCCCGCGCTGTCGCCGTCGAAGCATAGGATCGGCTCGGCCGACAGACGCCAGAGGAGCTGAAGTTGGTCCTCCGTCAGCGCCGTCCCGAGCGGCGCGACCGTCTCCGTGAAGCCCGCTTCCGACAGCGAGATCGCGTCCATGTACCCTTCGACCGCGATGACACGATCCTTGTCGTGAGCCGCGAGACGCGCGCGATGTGCGTTGAAGAGCAGGTGACCTTTGTGAAAGAGCGGCGTCTCGGGCGAGTTCAGATACTTGGCGTTCTGCTCGGGGTCGAGCGCCCGTCCGCCGAACGCCACGATGCGGCCCTTGGCATCCGCAATCGGAAACATCACGCGATGCCGGAACCGGTCGTAGGCGACGGGAATATCATCGCCCGCGATCAGCATGCCGGAGAGCGTCATCTCCTCGAGCGTGTAGCCGGCCTTCGCCAGATGATCCTTGAGCGCCGAGCGCGAGTTCGGCGCATAGCCGATCCGGAACGTCGCGAGCGTCTCGCGCTTGAGCCCGCGCTTGTCGATGTAGCGCCGCGCCTCGCCGCCTTGGGGGCCGGTCAACGACGTCTCGAAGAACTTCGCCGACTCTTCCATCAGCGCCAGCAATCGCACGCGCTGGTCCTCGCGCGCCTCGTCCCGCGCGTCGGGCTTCGGCAGCGCAACGCCTGCCTCCTGCGCCAAGCGCTCGACGGCCTCCGGGAAGCTCAGCCCTTCCGTCGCCATCACGAACTTGAAGATGTCCCCGTGCTCGCCGGACGCGAAGCAGTGGTAGAAACCCTTCTGGTCGTTGACGAAGAACGAGGGCGTCTTCTCGACCTTGAACGGCGACAGCCCAGCGTACTCCCGTCCCTTGCGCTTGAGCGCAACCTTCCGCCCCACGACCTGGCTCACCGGGAGCCGGGCGCGGATCTCGTCCAGGAGATGCGGCGAAAATCGCATGGGGCTTGAAAAGTCCGCGGCTATCGGAAAAACGAGACGTCGCGAGCGCTTATCGGCGCAAGACGAACGTGACTAGAGGTTACTCGATTCGCGGATCGACTCGTCGTCGGGCGCCGCTACAACATTATCTTGTGAGCACAATCCACAGGGGGGCACGTGAGCGAGGTGCCTTCGTCGGCGGCGGTGCATAGGCGGCAGCTTGCGTGGGTGCCGGCCTGCGCCGGCATGACGTTATTTTCTATGCCGGCCGATTGCCTCAATTCAACGTCACCCCGGCGAAGGCCGGGGCCTACGCAAGTCTCCACAAGGCCGACGCTTCAAGCGCTTGAGCCGTCACTGCCTACTTGAGCAGCTCTTTCACCACACCGCTGGCCTTGCCGAAATCCATCTGGCCGGCAAACCGCTCTTTGAGCGCGCCCATGACACGCCCCATGTCCTTGGGGCCGGCGGCGCCAAGCTCGGCGATAAGCGCAGACACGGCCGCCTTCACGCCGGCCTCATCCATCTGCTTCGGCAGATAGCCTTCGAGGATGGCGATCTCGGCTTTCTCCTGGTCGGCCAGATCGGTACGGCCGGCTTTCTCATACGTGGCAATGCTTTCGCGGCGCTGTTTCACCATCTTCTGCAGGATGGCGACAACCTCCGCATCGCCGACCACGGTCGCCGCGCTGCCGACCCCCAGCTCTCGGTCCTTGATGGCGGCCGTGATGAGCCTGAGCGTCGTGAGCCGCGCCTTGTCGCCCGCCTTCATGGCGTCCTTGACGTCCTGGTTGATGCGGGACCGCATGGAAACACCTCTCAAATCACTGTGGGATGCCCGTATATAGGGCACGCGCGCCGCGACCGCGAGCCGCCGTCGGCATCCGCAGCATTTCTTGACCGGGCGAGCCCCCTCGCATAGGGTCCGCCGCGATCCATGGACCCGGCTTCGAGCGGACTGCCTTGCGCGTGAGAAGCGCGCGAGACCGGCCTCTCTGAGCCCAGACACGAGCCGAGACAATGACATCCACGCCCGCGCCTTGGACCGAGACGCCCGCGACGGCCCGCCTCGTGTTGGACGACGGGACAGTTATTGCGGGCATGGGGCTCGGGGCGATCGGCAGCGCCGTCGGCGAGGTGTGCTTCAACACCGCCATGACCGGCTACCAGGAGATCCTGACCGATCCGTCGTACGCCGGCCAGATCATCACATTCACCTTCCCGCACATCGGTAACATCGGCACCAACGCCGAGGACACCGAGACCTCGAACCTCGCCGCACGCTCGGGCGTGCGCGGCTGCGTGCTCCGCGCCGACATCACCGATCCTTCAAACTACCGCGCCGCCGCCCACTTCGACGCCTGGCTGAAGCAGCGCGGCATCATCGCGATCTCAGGGATAGACACACGCGCGCTCACGGCCCGCATCCGCGAGAAGGGCATGCCGAACGCCGTCATTGCGCACGAGCCCTCAGGCACGTTCGATCTCGGCAAGCTCAAGGCCGAGGCCAAGGCGTGGCCCGGCCTGCTCGGCCTCGATCTCGTGCCGGACGTAACGAGCGGCCAGAGCTACACCTGGGACGAGACGCGCTGGGTCTGGGGCAAAGGCTACGGCCGCAACGAGAGCCCCGAGTTCCACGTCGTCGCCATCGACTACGGTTTGAAGCGCAACATCCTGCGCTGCCTCGCCTCCGCAGGCTGCAAGGTGACGGTCGTGCCGGCCAAGACCAAGGCCGAGGACATCCTCGAGCGCAAGCCGGACGGCGTCTTTCTCTCGAACGGCCCCGGCGATCCGGCGGCGACCGGTGAATACGCCGTGCCCGAGATCAAAAAGCTGATTGACTCCGGCCTGCCGCTGTTCGGCATCTGCCTCGGCCACCAGATGCTGGGCCTCGCGCTCGGCGCCAAGACCAGGAAGATGCATCAGGGCCATCACGGCGCTAACCATCCGGTCAAGGATTTCACGACCGAAAAGGTCGAGATCACGTCGATGAATCACGGGTTTACGGTCGACCGCGAGACCCTGCCCAAGGGCGTCGTGGAGACTCACGTCTCGCTCTTCGACGGCACCAATTGCGGCTTGGAGCTCGAAGGGCGCCCCGTTTTCTCCGTCCAGTACCACCCCGAGGCCTCGCCCGGACCGCAGGACAGCCACTACCTGTTCGACCGCTTCGTCAACAAGATGCGCGAGCGCAAGGGGCTTCCGGCCAAGCCCCAGCGATAACCCGCGCGGGAAGCTGCATAGGAATGCGGCAGCGCATTATTAAAGCTTAGAAATCTTCTCGTCCCCGCATCGACTTTTTCCCGGCCGCGCGTATAGGATGCGCGCCGAATGAGACAATAGGCGCAAAAGCGCCATGGAATTTGGGAAGAGACGACCGCACATGCGTACCACCACAATTGCCATCGCACTCGCCGCCCTCGCGGCCAGCACACCCACTGCCTTCGCCTGCGACGGGAAGGCCGAGGTCGAGGCCGCCTTCGTCAAGCAGCAGAAGCAGCCTTGGCGTACAGAGATTGTGACCAAGGCACAGGACGGCACCGAGCAGCGTC
>CAZDUD010000194.1:0-5108 GCA_964508485.1 uncultured Hyphomicrobium sp.
CCTGATCGGTGGCGCGACGATCGGAGCGGTAGGGTCCGAAGCGATCATGGTCTAGTTCGCGAAGCGGAAGTGCATGATGTCGCCGTCCTTGACGACGTACTCCTTGCCCTCGAGGCGCATCTTGCCGGCTTCCTTGGCGCCGACCTCGCCGCCTGCGGCAACGTAGTCCTCGTAGGCGATGGTCTCGGCGCGGATAAAGCCCTTCTCGAAATCGGTATGGATGACGCCCGCGGCCTGTGGTGCCTTGGTGCCGCGCGTGATGGTCCAGGCGCGCGCCTCCTTAGGGCCGATGGTGAAATACGTCACGAGATCGAGAAGCTGGTAGCCGGCGCGGATCAGGCGGTTCAGGCCCGGCTCCTCAAGACCCATCTCGGCCAGGAACTCGTTGCGATCCTCGGGCGGGAGCCCGGCAAACTCGGATTCGATCTTGGCCGAGATCACGACGCAGGCGGCGCCCTCGGTCTTGGCTTTCTCCGCGACTTTGGCGGAGTGCGCGTTGCCGGTGGATGCGGAGGCCTCCTCGACGTTGCAGACGTAGAGGACCGGCTTCGACGTCAGGAGCTGCAGCGCGACGAACGCCGGGCGCTCCTCGGGCGTGATGTCGGCCATGCGCGCGGGCTTGCCGTCGCGGAGCGGTGCCAGGGCCTTCTCCATCACAGCAAGCCCAGCCTTGGCTTCCTTGTCGCCGCCCTTGGCCTTCTTCTCGATGGTCGCGATGCGCTTCTCGAGGCTCTCCATGTCGGCCAGCATCAGCTCGGTCTCCACGACCTCGGCGTCGGCAAGCGGGTCGATGCGGTTCTCGACGTGAGTGATGTCGTCGTCCTCGAAGCAGCGCAGCACGTAGGCGACGGCGTCCACCTCGCGGATGTGGGACAGGAACTTGTTGCCGAGGCCTTCGCCCTTGGACGCACCGCGCACGAGACCGGCGATATCGACAAAGGTCAGGCGCGTCGGGATGATCTGGCCCGACTTGGCGATGGCGGCGAGCTTTTCGAGCCGCTCGTCGGGCACGCCGACCTCACCGACGTTCGGCTCGATGGTGCAGAAGGGGTAGTTGGCCGCTTCCGCCGCCGCGGTCTGCGTCAGCGCGTTGAAAAGGGTGGACTTGCCGACGTTCGGCAGGCCCACGATGCCGCATTTGAAGCCCATGGGGGATCGATCTCTGGTCTCGGTGATGTGTCGACGCCCGCCCTACACCGGGCGGGCGCGGCAATCAACGCCTTAAAGGGACGCGGCGGCCCGCTAGCGGACCTTGGTCAGCTCGAAGGCCGAGTAGCTGGCCGGGCTCGGAAGCTGCTCCTTGCCGGTCATGGCGTCGGCCAGGGCTTCAGAAAGGACCGTGCCGTCCTCCAGCTCCTTGACCGCGATGACCATGAACGGGCGTTGCCAGTCCGTCGCGCCCGCGGCGCCGGATTTACTTTCGCGATATTGTCCGAGATTGAGCGCCGAGATGGGGATGGAGGCATCGAGCGCCGTGCCGACGATGTCCGCCGTACGCGCGGCGCGCTTGCCTGCGCGCGCCTTCTCGGCGGCGGGATCGCCCTCCTGCGAGGCCGTGCCGACGGCGATGATCTCGCGCGCGCTCGCGAGCCCGTCGCGGACCTCCTGGTCGAGCACGTCGCTCGCAAGCTGGTCACCGGAGATCCTGCGTCCGTCCTTTTCCAGATCGTCCGAGCTGCCGCGCACCCAAAGGAACTGCTTGCGCGCCACCACGACATCGAACGTGCCGCGCCGGCCGGCCTTGTCGTGTCCTTCGATGGCGAAGATCAGCGTGCCCTTGGTCTGGCGCATGGGATCGGCGAGCGGGGCGACCTCGGTCTGCACATAGGGCTCGGCGTAGGGATCGACGACGGTGTTGTGGACGATGACGGCCGAGGTGGTGACGACCGCCGTCGAGCCGAGTGCAACCGCCGCGCCCGCCTTCGTCTGCAGGAACGAGGCGATCCAGTTGTACCAGTCGTTCCAGTTGCGGATGCGATCGTACCATTTGTAGGTGCTCCAGGCGCGGCGCACCTTCTTCGACTTCTGGAACTGCTCCTTGAGCTTGTCCGTCCCGAGCGTCATATCGCGCTCCCCCTCTTTTTCTTGTCCGGCGTCTGTGCACGATAGCGCGGATTGCGAACAGAAAAGAGACGGGCGCTACTCCTTCTTTTCCCGCGCGGCGAGCCACCTCTTGAGATTTTCCGCGATCGCGTTTGCGCTCTTGCCCGCGCGTTCGCCGGCAGGATGGGCGCGCGGCTTCGCGCTCGCGGGGCGCTTCGGCTCCGGCTCGGCTATCGCCTCGCGCTGCTTCTCCTGGCGCGGATCGCCGCTTTCACCCAGCTCCTTGGCGACGTCCGTCAGGAACCGCGACTGGTCGTCCTTCGCGAGGCGCGGGGCGGCCTTGGCGATGGCCTCGAGCAGCGGCTCGAGCCACTCACGGTCCGCTTTCGCGAAGTCGGAGAGCACCCAGCGGGCGACAAGCTCCTTCACGCCGGGATGGCCGACGCCGATGCGCACGCGCACGTAATCGTTGCCGAGGTGGGCCGAGATGGAGCGCAGGCCGTTGTGGCCGGCGTTGCCGCCACCGGTCTTCACCTTGAGCTTCCCGGGGGCGAGGTCGATCTCGTCGTAGAAGACGACGATGTCCTTCTCGGCGACCTTGAGGAATCGCGCGGCCTCGCCCACAGAGCTGCCGCTCTCGTTCATGTACGTTTCGGGCTTCAGGAGAAGGATCTTTTTGCCGGCGAGCTCGCCATCCGCCGCGAGCCCCTTGAACTTGCGCTTCCAGGGGCCGAATCCATGGGCGCGCGCGATCTCGTCCACCGCCATGAAGCCGACGTTGTGGCGATTGCGGGCGTACTCGCTGCCGGGATTGCCGAGGCCGACGAAGAGTTTCATCGCGATGCTCAAAAAGAAAAGGCCGGCACCCCGTATAGCGGGGCGCCGGCCTTTCCTGCAAACAGGTCCTTACTTCTTGGCCGCAGGCTTGGCAGCCGGGGCTGCCTTGCCGCCAGCAGCCGCAGCCGGCGCGGCACCGCCCTTGGCGGCAGCGGGAGCGGCAGCCTTGGCGTCGCCTGCAGGAGCAGCAGCGCCTTCCGCAGCAGCGGCGGCGGGTGTCTCCTCATCGTCCTTCTTGGCGCCGGCGATGGTCGCAACCGTGAAGTCACGGTTCGAGATGACCGGCTTCACGCCTTCCGGCATGGTCACGGAGGAGATGTGGATCGAGCGGCCGATCTCCGTGCCCTCGAGGTCGATCTCGAAGAAGGCCGGGATGCGGTCGTAGGGGCAGTAGACCTCGACGTCGTGGCGCACGATGTTGAGGACGCCACCGCGCTTCAGACCCGGCGACACAGCATGGTTCGTGAACCTGACGGGCACGGACACGCGGATGACGCCGTCCTTGCCGATGCGCAGGAAATCGACGTGGATCGGGTGATCCTTGACGGGATCGACCTGGACGTCGCGGGGAATGACGCGAATCTTGTCGTCGCCGACGGAGATGTCGAAGACGGACGAGGTGAAGTGCCCCTTGATGAACTGCTTCCAGAGGTCGTTGCCGTTGATGGCAATGATCTCGGCGGGCTGATTGTCTCCGTAGATGACGGCGGGGACGTTCCCCTCTCGGCGGGCTTGGCGTGCGGCCCCCTTGCCTGCACGCGGGCGCGCCGTGGCCTTGATCTCGATGATCTCGGACATGGCATTTTCTCCAATGAAAAAAGGGCCTTAGCTAAGGCCCAGCCTCACTGCGGCCGGCCTCCAAGGGTGCCGGGCAGGTCTCTCGCATCTGCTTGAGATCGGCGGGTTATAGCGGCAGGCCGTCTGATTAGCAATCTGCCTTCGCGCAACGGAAAATCGGCCCGATTAACCGAGCGGCGCGGGCTCGGGCCGCGCCCTCAGAAATCTCATGTGCTACACTTCAGCGACACGCGGCCAGGACAAGACTTGATGACAGCCAAGAAGCCCAACAAACGCCGTCCGGCACAGGAGCAGGACAAGCTCATCTTCGCCGCCTTGCGCGAATCCGGTCGGCCGGTCTCGGCCTATGAGATCATCGACCAATTGCGGGACCGGGCCAGTCTTGCGCCACAAACGGTCTACCGGGCGCTGGACCGGCTCATCGCCTCCGGGTCGGCGCACCGGCTCGAGTCGCTCAACGCGTTCGTGGCCTGCTGCCAGTCGGGGCATCAGCACCAGGGCCAGGGCACGGCCGTATTCGCCATCTGCGACGATTGCGGGACGGTGTCGGAGTTCGCGGAACCCCGCGCGGTCGAAGCGCTGGCGTCGTGGGCCAAGCGCTCCAAGTACACCGTGCGCTCCATGACGCTCGAATTGCGCGGGCGCTGCGCGTCGTGCTCGGCGCGGATGGCGTAAAGTACCTCTGGCAACAAAACGGGCGCGTGTCCGGGGGAGGACACGCGCCCTTGTCTGTCTGGCAGTGAATGACGACCCATATAGACCGATGATTCACGCTCGGGGTTTTCCTGCGCTGCCGATTCACGCCGCGCCTGGTAGAAGGCGCGGCGATCGGAGCGACCAGGATCCGAAGCGATCATGGTCTTGATCACAGCCGCCCGCTAGGCGGCTGCCTTCGTCTTCCTGATGGCGCGGGGCCGGGCAGCCTCGGCAGGCTTCTTCTTCGCCTTGGCCTTCTTCTGCCCGCCGTTCGCTTTCGGCGCCGTGCCGCGAAGCTGCGTTGTCACGCGCACCTCGTCGGTCTCGAACGCCTCCAGCAAAACGGGGATGGCGCGCGCGGGATCGGCGCTTCCGCTCATGAAGATGTCGAGCGCCGCGTAGCCGGTCTCCGGCCAGCTGTGGATCGCGATGTGGCTCTCCTTCAGCACCGCAACACCCGTCACCCCGCCCGTGGGGTTCAGGTCGTGAAGATGCATGTGCAGGAGCGTGGCGCCCGAGGCCTCGACACACCGTTTGAGAGTCCGCTCCACGTGCTCGATGTCGTCGAGCTTGCGCGCACCGTAAAGATCGATGATCAGGTGCCGGCCAGCTTCAACGCTGGCGCCGCGGTCCTCAGTCGTGTCCTCAAGAGCAACGCGCGCACCCTGCGACGCGTGCAGATCTTCCTTTTGGGCGGGGCTTGAACGAGTCAAGTCCATCCCCAATTGGAAGAG
>CAZDUD010000195.1:0-5049 GCA_964508485.1 uncultured Hyphomicrobium sp.
TGTTGTCGAGACGCTGGCCGACGAGCTGCAGCGGCTGCCAGCCAGGCCAGGAGCGCGTGCGGATCATCTTTTCGCCCTCGCCGGCGCGCCGGGCCGCGCCAAGCAGCAGCAGCATGGCGATCTCGGCGGTGGCGACGGTGACGCCATGCGGTGCGTTGCCGACCTTGATGCCGCGCACCTTGCAGGCCTCGAGATCGATGTGCTCGAAGCCGATCGAGAACGTCGAGATGCACTTGATGTTCTCGGGGATGCGGTCGATGACCGCCTTCGGGCACTTCTCGTTGAGCGTGAGCAGGATGGCGTCGACGGACTTCGCCGTCTCGATCATCTCGTCGATGGTGATCTTCGGGTCGTCGCCATGGGCGATGACATCGTAGGACTCCCGCGCCCGCGCCATGACGGCCTCCGGCAGAGGCCAGGTGATCAGGATTTTCTTCTTAGCCATGGGTCGCGTGTCCTTCCCCGTGTTCGACTTAGGTATGGGTTGGCCGCGATCCATGCCGCAGGAAGCGGCCTGTGACAAGCCTCCCGCGGCGGAATTTTCGCCCCGCTAAATCCTGCCGCAGTGCGAAAAAATAAGCGCGACCGGACACGCGCTCCTCCTGTTGCCCTTGAAACGCGTAACCCTTTGTTCACCATGCGGGCCACACTCTGACGTCCGCTGAGATCAATGGCCGCGGGCGGATTTCGCCCGCAGAGAGTGCGTGCCCACGTCATGAGAGCCCTCATCCTCACCCTGGCCGTGCTCGCCGGCATCAAGATCTGGGTCCACGAAAGCGCATACCGGACCGCAACCGAAGAGGCGATAGTCCGCGCCTATCGAATTCGCGCCGCCGAAGCCTGCGCCGGCGCGACACGGTCCGCCACGCCGCCTGTGGCTGCCGGTGCCGATTGGACGAGTGGAAGCGAGCCGCGCCTCGCAATCGGCGACCCCGCGCTTCCAGTCCACATCTGGCAATTTGACCACGAGCTGTGGAATGCGCGCTTTCGCCAGCCCTATCTGGTGCTTTCAGCGCCAGTTCCGGCGCTCTCGTGCACCTACGACATCCTGGCCGGCACAGCCGTAGTCGCGCGCTCTTGAAACGAAACGCGGCGCCCTTGATGAGCGCCGCGTCCAGTTCGCAGAGTCGGGGCTCGAAGCTTAGAACCTGACCTTCACGCCGCCGTAGGCCGCGAAAGGCATAGCCGGAGAGATCGTGCGCGGATCCTCGAAGCCAGTCCCACCTGGCCGCAGATCAGGCACCTCGTCAGCCTCGAAGTAAGTGCCGTAGAGACCATACTTCTGATTGAACAGGTTCTTGATGAGACCATAGACCTGAATGTTGTCGGTGATGTCATACGACGTATGGAGATCCACGCGCGCGTAACCGCCGAGGATGGACGGAATGCCGTCCTCGTCCGCCTCTTCAGTCGCCTCGTTGGGATACAGCGGCTGATCGCTGGCCGCCACGATGTCCGCACCGAACTTCCACTTGTGCGTCAGCCAATATTCGAAACCGGCCTTGAATATGTGCCGCGGAATGCCCGGCAGGCGATCGCCGGCCTCCAGGAAGGCGCACTCGCCGCTGGGATCGTTGCAGGTATCAAGCGTCGCATCGACGAAGGCATAGTTGGCGTAAACGTTCCACTTGCGCGTCTCATATGTTGCCGAAAGCTCGACGCCCTGGCGCAGGGTATCGCCCGCGTTGATGAAGAAGATTCGGCCCTCGGTGTTGGTAACCGGCAAGATGTCGTCCTCAGCCAGGGTGCGGAACAGCCCCGCGCCCCAGGTGTACTGACCTCCATTGTAGTACCCCTGGCCACGCAGACCGACCTCGGCCGTGCGTCCCACAACCTGATCAAGCGGCGGATCGTCCGTCAGGAAGCTTTCGATCAGGCACGGAAAGTCCTCCTCGGCGCAACCAAGTTCCGCCGGCGTCGGTGCACGGTTCGATTCCGAGTAACCGCCGTAGACCGAGACACCGCGCATGATCTTGTAGTTGGCGCCGGCCATCGGATTGAAACGCTCATATTTGTTCGTCGCGTTGAGGCCGGGAAAATCGCCCGTATTGTCCTCCAACTTGATCGTCGCGTGATTGTAGCGGCCGCCAACCGTGACAGTGAGCTGATCCGTAATGTCGAGAGCGTTCGAGAAGTATAGGCCCCAGTACGTGTTCTCGGAGTCGAGGTTACGCGGCGAGAGCTCATTTTCGTCGTCGCGATAGGTGACCCCTGATCCCTCGGCCACATAGCCTGCAGTAATCTGCGCAAGCTCGCTCGACGTGCGATAGTTCGACCTGCCGTGATCGTACGACACGCCGGCAATGAACAGGTTCGGACGCCCGAACAACGGCGACTTTTCCTGGCCTTCCAAAGCCGCGCCCCAGCTATCGCTCTTTGTATTGAGTCGCTCGATCGAGCCGAGGGGGTCATCGAAATCGGCAGTCTCGAGAATGTCCCCCGTCACGACATCACGGACGAAATTCGGGTCTCCGAGCTCGGTTTCCCCGTTGCAAAGGAACGTGGCGTCATCGTCGCAAGCCTCAAGCTCCGTGACGTTGCCGTCGATCACGTCGTTCTTGTAATGGCGGTAATAGCCAACGCTCGAGAATGTCAGCGTGTCGGTCGCTTTGACAGTTGCCGACAGCGTCGGCATGAAAACTTCAGGCGTCGAGATCTGCGGTGTGGTGAACGTGTTGCTCCAGTTCTCATCGAGCAATTCCACTGGAGCTGCTGCCGAGGCACCAATCTCGTTTTTCGACGCGGTCAGACTGAAATGGAGCTCCGCAAAGCTGCCCTTGAGGCCGAGATCTCCGTAGAAGCGGCGAATTTCACTGTCCGAGAAATGCCGGAAGCTGTCGTCCCAGATTCCCTCGGCCGCGACGTAAGCGCTGGCGTTTCCGCTATTTCCGCCCGCCTGCACGCCGACTTGGCGCCGGCCGAACGAGCCCGCCATGACGTCGATTTCACCGCCCTCGTAGCTGAAGCCGTCTTTCATGAGAATGCTGATGGCACCAGCAAGCGCGTTCAAGCCGAATGACGGGTTGTTGCTGACCACCGACATGGACTGGATCGCGTTGCTCGGCAGGAAGTCCCACTGCACGACGTCGCCAAAAGCCTCATTGATGCGCACGCCGTTCTGATAGACGGCCATCCCCTGCGCGCGTCCGCTGACGGACGACACCGTGAAGCCACGGAAGGTCACCTCTGAACGAATCGGGTTGCCTGCGGCATCGGAGATGATGATACCGGGCACATTCTGCTGAAGAGCCTCTTGGACCTGCGCCGTACCCTCGCGCTGGATTTCGGTGTCCGTAACTGTCGAAACGGCGCTTGGAACCGTAGGAGGCGGCGGCAAGCCACCCGCAGCGCCCTGAGCCTCGGACGCAACACCGAGGTCGGTGGCCGCGGCCGGCCCGGCCGTGGTCGAGAGCGGCGAGACTGCAACGGCCTTCTTCTTGGCGCGGGCGGCCTTTTGAACCGGAGTTTCCTGGACCACATCGACGGCGGGAAGCTCAGAGCCAGTCGCCGCAGGTGCCGGCGCAGCGCTCTCCTGAGCGACGGCTGCGTGCGGAGCAAGCACAAGCGCGCCCGCAAACAAAGTGACCCGTCCGAGATTCATTTTTTCTTCCCCCTCCCCGTTACGGCCACGACCCGCAAGCCCCGAGACGCCAGTACCGTTTATGTCGTACGCACCCCTCCCGACGCGTACTGATGCAGAACGATGGAGGTCAGATCAAAAAGGGTCAACATTGTAACAGCACAGA
Organism: uncultured Hyphomicrobium sp.; assembly: GCA_964508485.1. Classification (GTDB taxonomy): domain Bacteria; phylum Pseudomonadota; class Alphaproteobacteria; order Rhizobiales; family Hyphomicrobiaceae; genus Hyphomicrobium_C. The sequence goes on from CAZDUD010000195.1 coordinate 3,747, forward strand.
TAAAACGCTGGCGGGCAGTTTTCCGGACTTATGTGACTAGGGAGCATCGGGATTATTTCCCGATCTATTTAGGATTTATTCCCGATCACTGAGAATGTCCGATTCTCGGGATGTATTCCTTGAATTTCTGGGAATTTTACCATTCCGTACATCTCGCACGGGAGTCATCCGGGAAACCGGAGGGATGCAGAGCCGATATGCTAAAAGTTCCTCCTGATCACAGGGGATTCGCGAAAGATTGAAGGCAGTCGCCGGTCGGTTTCCGGCCAGGACATTTGCCTCCCGTCGCAAGGTAAGGGTTGAGGTCGATCGGTTGATTCCGGCTGGGATTTCGCGATATTGACCATGCACACAAGGCGCCGGACCAACGATAAAAGCACCTCGGCTCGGCCGAGCTTACGCAAGCCAGGAGCACGACTTCGGGGTTGCGCGGGGAGGACGACGGCGCCATGTCAGGTTATAATAGAACGAAAAATCAGGCCGCCGCCGCGAAGCCGTCGGAAAACGGGGGAGCGTCAGGTCAGCCAGGGAATCCGAAGTCTAGGAGGAAGGTCTTGAGGCTTGAGATCTGCGCCAGAGGCAAAGCCCTCGGCATCGCTGTTGCGTGTCTGTTTCTTGGTGCCTTGCCGGCGCTGGCAGAGCCCAAGGCCTTGTCCGTCGAGCTGAACAAGCTTGAGCCCCAGGGCTCCGGCTGCCGCGCCTACGTAGTCGTCCAGAACGACGACGCCACGGCCTACGCCACCTTCAAGCTCGATCTCGTGCTCTTTCAGCAGGACGGCGTGATCGGACGCCGGTTTGCGATGGATCTTGCACCGCTCAAGGCGCAGAAGCGCACAGTAAAACTCTTCGATCTCGACAATATTGCATGCGATAAGATCGGAAGTTTTCTCATCAACGACGTCGTGGAATGCAAATCGGATACCGGGCCGGTCGAAAACTGTCTGGCCGGAATCACGGTCAAATCGCTCACAAGCGTGCAGCTGACGAAGTAACGGAAAGTAGTAAAGGGTATCGCCGTGGAGCAGATTACGGCCGCAGCCGCTCACGATTTCTCGTTCTACAGCCTGGTCCTGCAAGCTGATCCGGTCGTCAAGGCCGTCATGCTGTTGCTGGTGCTGGCGTCAATCGCCTGCTGGGCCATCATCCTCGAAAAGGCCATCCGCCTCTGGAAGCTGGGCCGGGACCTGAAACGCCTCGAGCGCACGGTGAGCGACGACGCAACCGCCGCCGCCCCGCGCGGTCTCGTGCGGACATTGCTATCAGCCGATCATCACGAGGCGGAGGATGGCGGCCGCAACGAGCC
>CAZDUD010000196.1:0-5012 GCA_964508485.1 uncultured Hyphomicrobium sp.
CCATTTGCATTTCTTCGCACTGGGCGCCGACCATGCCCGCTCCGGACTTGCGTCCGAAGCAAAGCATCGATCGCGAAACGCTTAGATCTGCTCTTTGAGATCCTTGGCAGCGCGGAAGGCAACCTTCTTGCTGGCCTTGATTTTGATCGCTTCGCCGGTCGCCGGGTTGCGGCCCATGCGCGCCGGACGCTTGCGAACCTGCAGGATGCCGAGGCCGCCAATGCGGATCCGGTCGCCCTTCTTGAGATGCTTCGTGATCAGCACGATCAGATCCTCGAGCACGGCGTTGGCCTGCTTCTTCGGAAGGTCGTGCGACTCGGAGAGCGCCGTGCCGAGGTGGCGCAGCGTAACGGTGTTGACGGCTTTTGCTGCCTTGGGAGCAGCTTTGGTGACGGTCTTGGCCATGAGAGTTTCCTCAGAAAAAGAATCAGAATCACCGCGAAAACATACAATAAGAATGAACTTTCGCGGCTATCGAACGAAAAAGACTGCGCTTTTTTGCTGTAGTCTGGAGTTTAAGTCACGCTTGCACGCGCAACGGAGTGCAGAAAGCCCCATTTTTCGGGCATAACTTGCACCACGCGCGTAGAGCAACGTCGCAGGTTGCATAGCGCCGCGTGCGCCGTACCGCAATCGGTCGCGCATCGCGAGACCCGATTCACGCACGCGAATCGATTCCGCTCCGCACCCAAGACCCTTCTCCAGATGAGCAAGAAACGCCCTCTTTATGGGCCTTTTTGAGCAGCACGGCACGCGCGACCGGTAGAACGTAAAGTGTCGCAGCGCTCGCCACGACACGCCGCAAATCATTTACTGTCCATCAAGCCGGATGCGGGAGCCTCGCACACATGACGCGAGAAACCATTGACGACCTGCTCGAAGCCGACGGCGAGCTGCCGCTGGCCGACGACCTCGGCCGCACCGTCGCGGCCTGGTTCGACCACCTCACCCACGAGCGCGGCCACTCGCCGGCGACGCTCGCTTCCTATGAGCGCGATCTGCGCCAGTTCCTCGGCTTTCTGAAGCGCGACCTTGGCCATCCGCCCTGCCTCGCCGATCTCGCCCGTCTCGAGATCAGGACCGTGCGCCGCTTCCTCGCGGCACGCCGCCGCGAAGGCGCAGCCAACCGGTCGCTCGCACGCACGGTCTCGGCACTGCGCACGTTCTATCGCTGGCTCGAGGCAACCGATCGCGTCGCCAACCGCGCGCTGGCTCAGGTCGCCATGCCGCGCATTCCCCACACGCTTCCGAAACCGCTGACCGTCGAGAAAGCCGCCGCTCTCGTCGAAGGCGTGCCGGCCGACGACGACTGGATCCGCGCCCGCGACGTCGCCGTTATGCTGCTGCTCTACGGCGCGGGCCTGCGCATCTCCGAGGCGCTCGGGCTGGCGCGGCGCGACGCGCCGGTGACGGGTCGCGATGTTCTGCGCATCACCGGCAAAGGCGGCAAGGAGCGCCTCGTTCCGATACTCCCCGTCACGCAACGCGCGGTCGAGCGTTACCTTACGCTTTGTCCGTATCCGCTCGATGCATCGGCCCCGCTCTTTGTGGGAGCCAATGGCGGGCCGCTGTCGCCGCGTATCATCCAGCTTGCCATCGCCCGCATGCGCGACGAGCTGGCACTGCCGGAGACCGCAACGCCGCACGCGCTCCGCCACTCCTTTGCGACCCATCTGCTTGCCGCAGGTGCCGATCTGCGACAGATCCAGGAGCTGCTCGGCCACGCCTCGCTGTCGACCACGCAGGTATACACCGAGGTCGACCGCGAGCGCATCCTCGCGGTCTATGATCAGGCCCATCCGCGCGCTTAAAATTACGTCGTTTGCTCAAACACTAAGCGGAATATGCTGCGACCAAAAGTGCATCCCTTCCGTAAGCTCTCCTTAAGTGCGCTGCCTGGACACTGGACGCGTCATTTATCTGATCCAGTTCGTCCTTCAGAAAGCCAGGCATGCCTGAGAGAATCCTCGCACTCGCCGAAAGCGTATCCGACCTCACGCGGTCGAAGGCAGGTGAGATCCAAGAGATCACCTCAAACACGCGCGTTCTCGCACTCAATGCCAAGATCGAAGCCGCGAGGGCCGGCACACAAGGAAAGGGCTTCGCCGTTGTTGCCGAGGAGGTTCGTACGCTCTCTGATCTCATCGCCAAGATCTCTCGCTCCATGTCGGAAGACATGTCGAAGAAACTTTCGGAAATGCAGACGATCGGCGGCACGCTGGTCGGTCAGGTACGCGGCCAGCGCCTCGCGGACCTCGCCCTCAACATGATCGATATCGTTGATCGCAATCTCTACGAACGCTCATGCGACGTCCGCTGGTGGGCAACTGACAGCGCCGTCGTCGAGTGCGCGGCCAACCCCATGCCCGAACGCTGCAATCACGCCGCCAAACGTCTTGGCGTCATTCTGAATTCGTACACCGTATATCTCGATCTCTGGATCGCCGACGTGCACGGAAGGGTGCTCGCCAACGGCCGCCCGGAACGCTATCCGGGCGCGAAAGGCACCAATGTATCCGGTGCCAACTGGTTCAGGAAGGCACTCGCCACGACAAGCGGCGAAGACTTCGTCGTTGACGACATCGCCCGCAACACCACGCTCGACGGCAAGCTGGTCGCAACCTATGCCACCGCCATCCGCAAGGATGGCGACACCCACGGTGAGGTGACGGGCGTCATCGGCATCTTCTTCGACTGGCAGACCCAGGCGCAATCGGTTGTCGAAGGCGTGCGCCTCGTCGGTGACGAACGCGGCCGCACCCGTTGCCTGCTCCTCGACAGCCGCTTTTGCGTCATTGCCTCGAGCGACGGAAATGGCGTCCTGCACGAGCGGATCGAGCTCAATACGCAAGGCAGAGAAGCCGGCAGTTATTACGGTCCCGGCAACACACTCGTCGGCTTCGCGCTGACCCCGGGCTACGAAAGCTACAAGGGCCTCGGCTGGTACGGTTGCATCGTCCAGCAGCCTCCAGCAGGTGGATAGGCCGGCTAGCACGCTTACATATGGATCGCGCGCTTATCGACCGAGAGTGCTGCTTCCTTTACGGCTTCCGACAACGTCGGATGCGCATGGCACGTGCGCGCGAGATCCTCGGCCGAGCCGCCGAACTCCATGATCACCGCCGCCTCCGCGATGAGCTCGCTCGCGTTCGCGCCGACGATATGCACGCCGAGAATGCGATCCGTCGTGGCATCCGCCAGGATCTTGACGAACCCGTCCGTCGTCTTGTTGACCTTCGCGCGCCCGTTGGCCGTGAACGGAAACTTGCCGACAGTGTAGGCCACGCTTGCCGCCTTCAGCTCTTCCTCGGTCTTGCCGACGGAGGCCACCTCGGGCGTCGTGTAGATCACGTTCGGGATGACATCGTGATTCACATGACCGGCCTGACCGGCGAGGATTTCCGCGACCGCCATGCCCTCATCCTCGGCCTTGTGCGCGAGCATCGGCCCCGCGATCACATCGCCGATGGCGTAGATACCCGTCACGTTGGTCTCGAACTGTCCGTTGACGGTGATGCGACCCTTGCCGTCGCGGACGACACCCACGTCATCGAGGCCGAGCCCGTCCGTGAACGGCACGCGTCCGATGGACACCAGCACGGCATCCGCCTCGACGCGATCCTGCGTACCGCCCTGGGCAGGCTCCAGGGTCACCTCGAGCCCACCTTCGGCGCGGCTGACGCCCACCACCTTCGTGCCGAGACGGAATGTCAGGCCCTGCTTCCCATAGATCCGCTCGAGCGACCGCGCGACCTCGCCGTCCATACCCGGCAGGATACGGTCGAGATATTCGACGACGGTCACGGATGAGCCGAGGCGCCGCCACACCGATCCGAGCTCGAGCCCGATCACGCCGGCACCGACCACGAGCAAGCGTTCCGGCACGCTCGGAAACGAGAGCGCGCCCGTCGAGGAGACGATCTGCTGCTCGTCGATCTCGATGCCCGGCAGTCGCGCCACATCGGACCCCGTGGCGATGACGATGGCATGGGTGTTGAGCACCTGCTGCCCGCCGCTCGCCGCCGTCACCTCGACCTGTCCGGCCTTGAGAATGCGCCCCGTGCCGTGGAACGCATCGATCTTGTTCTTCTTGAGCAGGAACGCCACGCCGTCGACGTTGCCCTTCACGCCCTCATCCTTGAACGCAAGCATGCGCTTGAGGTCGAGCTCCGGCGAAACCTTGATACCCATGCGCCCGAAGCCGTGCCCCGCATCCTCGAAAAGCTCGGAGGCATGCAGCAACGCCTTCGACGGGATGCAACCCACGTTAAGGCACGTGCCGCCATGCGTCGCGCGCTTCTCGACGATCGCCGTCTTGAGGCCGAGCTGCGACGCGCGGATGGCGCACACGTAGCCCCCCGGCCCGCTGCCAATCACGATGAGGTCGTACGGGTCAGCCATCGTCGGCACATCTCCGGAAAGCGTGAAAGGCGGGGAGGACTAAAGCTCGAGAATGAACCGCTGCGGATCCTCAAGGCATTCCTTGACGCGCACGAGGAACGTCACGGCTTCCTTTCCATCAACCAGACGATGGTCGTAGGAGAGCGCGAGATACATCATCGGCCGCGCGAGGATCTGCCCGTTCTTGACCACGGGCCGCTCCTCGATGCGGTGCATGCCGAGGATGCCGGCCTGCGGCGCGTTGAGGATCGGCGTCGAAAGCATCGAGCCGTACACACCGCCGTTCGAGATCGTGAACGTGCCGCCCTGCATTTCCGCAATCGAAAGCTTGCCCTCGCGGGCGCGTTTTCCGAACTCGCCGATCTTCGCTTCGATCTCCGCAATCGACATGCGGTCCGCGTCGCGCAGCACCGGCACCACGAGGCCGCGGTCGGTGCCGACCGCCACGCCGATGTGATAGTAATTTTTGAAGACGATGTCCTCGCCGTCGATCTCGGCGTTGACGGCCGGGATCTCGCGCAGCGCCTGGATGCAGGCCTTCACAAAGAAGCCCATGAAGCCGAGCTTCACCCCGTGCCGGCGCTCGAACAGCTCCTTGTATTGGGCGCGCA
>CAZDUD010000197.1:0-4875 GCA_964508485.1 uncultured Hyphomicrobium sp.
GGTGACGCTCGAACTTTACAAGGGCAACGTCATCGTCGTCGGCCGCGAAAGTGCCAAGTCGCTCTATTCCTCGACCCTCGTCACGTTCGAGGACGACAAGGGCGCCTACGACCAGAAGGACGCGCAGGGCTTCATCAAGCTCAATGCGCTCCGGCTGCGCACGCTCGAAATGCGGAACCGAGGGAAGTAAGCAACACGCCGCGGGTACAACCTGCGTCATCCCACAAGGAGACCGATCATGACCAAGACGACTCTTGCTGCGGCCCTTGCCGTCGGCTTCACGGCGCTCGCAGCCGCCGGGGCCGCGCAGGCCTACAGCGGCCGCGTGAAATCGGCCTGCAAATCCGACTTCTACAAGTTCTGCCCGTCCTACAAGCTCGATACCCCTCAGCTCAGGTCCTGCATGCGTTCGGCGGGCGGCAACATCTCGAGCCGCTGCCTCGATGCTCTGGCGGATGCCGGCGAGATCCCGCGCAAGTACCACAGCAGCCAGCGCAAGGCGGCGCGGTAGAGCATGCCGCACCCCGCCTCATGTGGCGGCATGTCCGACCACGTGGCATAATTGGCCATCTGATCATTGTTTCGTGAAACGAATGCTGACCCATACGCAAGCACGCGAGCTCATCGACAATTCGCATGCGGAATGGAGGCGGGGCAATCTCGACGGCCTGTTCGCCCAGTACACCGATGACATGGAGTACTGGTGCAACGCGGGCGACCCTTCCGGGGGACCGGTGGAGATCAAAGGCAAGGCTGCCTTTCGCGAGACACTGGCCGCCGTTCTTCGGACAACGTGCTGTGATTCCCATATCCTCACGTTCGACTATGACGGCACACGTGCACGGACCAAAGCGTATTACCGTCTCGAACATCGCGGAACGGGCGTCGTGCTCGAAGGCAACTACCGGCAGGTCTTCTATTTCAAGCACGGCCTGATTTCGCGTCTTGAAGAATTTCACGACGCAGGTCGCCTCACGGCCTTCTGGCAGCTAGCGTCAGATGGCGCGGAGCCGAAAGTGGCGGTGTGGGATGCGGAGCGCCCGGTCAAGACCGAGCCTCTGACGTAGCGCTCACGATCTTTCCGGCGTCATCGCGGAGAGACCGTGGGTTCCAAGGGCGTTGCGGCGAGGTTTCTCGTTGGGGGACTCGTGACCGACTACCTTGCACTGTTGGCCGGTGTCATCTGCGCAGGCGGAAGCGGCGAGTTGTTCGTGCGCGGCACCGTCGGGCTCGCCCGTGCGTGGCGGATCTCGCCCGGCATCATCGCGGCGACGATTGCCGCGTTCGCGACATCGAGTCCGGAGCTCACGGTCGCCCTCAATGCGGCCCTTGCGGATACACCACGCATTGCGCTTGGCGATGCGCTCGGCAGCAACATAGTCAATGTTGCATTGATCCTGGCGGTTGCACTTTTGATTGTTCCAATCGCGGTGCCCAGGGACACGCTCCGGCGTGACTTTCCAACTGCTCTCGTCGTTCCCGTTCTCGTCGCCGCGTTACTTGTCGACGGCCTGCTATCGCGTATCGACGGACTGCTTCTACTGGCGCTGTTTGTCGGCTGGCTCGTGGCGGTCATTTTTGAGGTGCGCCGTCAGCGCGGCGCGACCGCCGCACGCGTCCTCGGAGAAACTAATCCGACGCGCGCCATTCTCGAGGGCGTCGCGGGCCTCGCTTTGCTCATCATGGCAGGCCGCCTCATCGTCTCGGGCGCGACCGCGATTGCGACGGCGCATGGGATCGACGCGTTTCTGATCGGCGCCACGCTTGTCGCGCTCGGAACGTCCGTCCCCGAGTTGGCGACCGCGATCATCTCGGGATTGAAGGGACACGAAGAGGTGGGCCTCGGAACAATCCTGGGCAGCAATATCTTCAATGGCCTGTTGATTGTCGGCCTGACAGCGAGCATCTCTCCAATCGGCATCTCTGTGCAGGAGGTTGCTCCGGCGCTGATCCTTGGTCTTGCATCGGTGGCGCTGACATACCCGCCGCCGTCCGGCGTCATCGGGCGTTGGCGGGGCCTAATCCTGCTCGCCGTGTACGCGGCGTACGTCATCGCCATGATCCAGTGGAACTAGCTGGCCGCGCAAGTTATTGCGGCCTCAAGGAGGCCTCATCATGAGCAAGCCGCAGGAACCGACCTGCCGCGTCATCCATGCGGCCGATACCTACGACGGCAAGCAAGGGCTCACCTATTTCTGCGGCGTTGCCGCCGAGACCGTGGGCTCCAAGGGCATCTGCATGCATCTCGTCACGGTGCCTCCTGGCGGCCGGGCAAAGGCGCATCTGCACGAGAGCCACGAGACGGCGCTCTATGTGCTGTCAGGCGAGGCCATCACGCTCTTCGGCGACCGGCTGCAGCATCACATGGTCACGAAGGCCGGCGACATCGCCTATATCCCTGCGGGCGTTCCGCACCTGCCGGTCAATCTCAGCGACCAGCCGACGTCGGCGGTGATTGCGCGCACGGATCCCAACGAGCAGGAGAGCGTCGTGCTCTTGCCTGAACTCGAAGCGCTCGCGGACGCCGCGATCGCGCGACTCAAGGCGTAACGGGGAAGCGCGGTTCGCGGATCGCCGTTTCTTCTGAACAACTCAGCAGAAATGACCATTGCCAGCCTGCTCCTGCTTGGTGGCGCCTATCTCGTCTATGAAGGCGCACGGTTCTCGGGGCGCGGCGGGCTATGCCGACATGACGAGTTCATGACGACGCGGTGACAGTCTTCGCGGCTGCGAAGCACGATCCCTGCAGCCGTCGTTCGACATCCCGCACCGTGACGACTAGACTTTCCGTGCCGGGGGTGGCGAGGGAGCGTGGGACATGAACGAGATCATCAACAAGGTCGTGCAATTCCTGCAGCAGGGCATTGCCTGGATCTTCGACTTCATCAAGCTCATCTGGACGTGGTCGTTTGGCCAGATCATCGCGATTTTTCAATCGGACTGGCAGAGCCTGCCAGTCTGGAAGATCGTCGTGCTGGCGATCGTCGTGATCGCCATTGTCTACGTGCTTTACAAGGCGCTGTGGGAGCTGTGGGAAGCGGCCGAGAAGATTCTCAAGGCCTTCATCGGGCTGCTTGGCGTACTGGTGACGATCCTGCCCTATGTGATCGTCGCGGGACTGATCGCGTTTGGCGGAAGCTGGGTGATCCAAAACGTGAATTTCTGACACGCGACGGAAGCGGCGATGGACGCGATCTTCGAAGCCTTCAAGGACGCCGAATTTCGGTTCTGGTATCTCGTGGCCGCTTTCGCCGTCATGGTGCTGCCGATGGCGGCGCTCTCGTGGTGGTATCACACGAACATCCGGAAGACGCCGGGAGGCCGCAGCCTCATGCAACGGCAGAACGCGGCGCCGCGGCATCTCGCGAGCGGCGTGCAGATGGCGCAAGACATCTCCCGCGGCAAGTACGGGGCTGCCGCGAAGCAGATGCAGGAGCGCGTCTATTGGATCGTCGGTTTGTGGGTCGTTGCGCTCTTCGTTGTTTTCGGGGTGCTGATATGGGCGGACGAGGTGAACAGGGTGCCGTTGTGATTGCCCTCGAAATGCCGCGGTTGCACGCTCACGCTAGGCTTTTCCTTCCCGCGCTTGCCGAAATGCCCGCCCCATGACCCGCGCCTCGCTCAACCGCACGCTCCGCCGCGCCTACTTCTGGCTGGGCCTCGTGCTCACCCTCTCGCTTGCGTCGAAGTTCGCCGATCGCATCCCCGGCCTCGCCGGCACGCCGATCGAGCGGGCGGCGCAAGATCTCTACGAGTACCTCAAGGACATGGCGCTTGTGTTCGTGACGGTGGTTGCGGCCTATCTCGCCAACGTGTTCCAGAAGCGGTCCAAGTTCGTCGAGAGCCTGGAGGAGGAGTGGCGCGGGATCGTGCGCACCAAATCGGCGCTCCACACCTATTGCGAGAAGCCCTACGTCTCGACCGACGACTATCTCGCCGCGTTCTGCCGCATCTCCGAGACCATCGACAACATGCGCATCGTCTATGCGAATGCGGGCGAGACGGACAGCCTCGTGGGCCTTTACCCTTATGCGCCGCTGCACGACATGCGCCGCGCGCTGCAGTCGCTTGACCCCAGGAAGCGGGCCGACATCCCAGCCGAGGACAAGAAGCTCGCGCGCGAGGCGATCCTGCAGTCGTTCTATGCGCTGCGCGAAACCATGCTCGAGGAACTGGACCTCGACGCGCCGGCGCACCCGCTGCTGATCTCGGCCGGGCGGCGGCTCAAGCAGCCCGGGGCGACGCGAGGCGCCAGGGCGCAGCAGGAACGGCAGCGTGCGCGCCAGGAAGGGACGCCGTCTCCGAGGCCGGACGTGGACGCGTTTCTGGCCCGGCTTTACCAGGCCGAGCAGGCCAACGAAGGGCCGGGCGAGCCGAGATCGCGGGCGGGCTAACGGCCCCTTGTGGCAGCTCTTTTGCCGGCTGGGCGCTCCTGTCACTGGCGGTTCGGCGGCGGGTGTGCTACCTCCGCGCCAGAAATTTTGCGGCGCACACGTTTCTATCGTGGGTTGCGTCGACACCTCATCAGGACAACCCATGAATATCCGCAATATCGCGATCATCGCGCACGTCGACCACGGCAAGACGACCCTCGTCGACGAACTCCTGAAGCAGTCCGGCGCGTTCCGCGACAACCAGAAGGTTGCCGAGCGAGCGATGGATTCCAACGACCTCGAGCGCGAGCGTGGCATCACCATCCTTGCCAAGTGCACGAGCGTCGTGTGGAAGGACACGCGCATCAACATCGTCGACACGCCGGGCCACGCCGATTTCGGCGGCGAGGTGGAGCGCATCCTCAACATGGTCGACGGCGTGGTGGTGCTGGTGGATGCTTCCGAAGGCCCGCTGCCGCAAACGAAGTTCGTCGTCTCGAAG
>CAZDUD010000198.1:0-4824 GCA_964508485.1 uncultured Hyphomicrobium sp.
GAGAGCAGCGTGTCGGTGACGAGCGCGAGGAAGATCGCGGCGCCCACGTCGCGGTTGGCGCGGAACCGGCGCAGGCAGTTCTTCGCGTCGGCGGTGTTGAGCGTCGAGACCTGCCACGCCATCTGCAGGCCCACGAGCGCCACGCCGAAGAAGAACACGAGATGCGTGCCGGCCAGGAACCCGGCCGCAATCCAGAGCAGAAGCGCCCCGACGTAGAAGCTGCCGACCCAGAACGGCGTATCCTGCCCGAACGTCAGCGCCGTGGACTTGAGGCCCAGCATCGCGTCGTCCTCGGCATCCTGATGCGCGTAGATGGTGTCGTAGCCGATGGTCCACAGCACCGAGCCCGCATAGAGCAGCAGCGCCGGCAGCGCGAGTGAGCCCTTGACGGCGGCCCATCCCATCAGCGCGCCCCAGTTGAACGCAAGCCCCAGCACCGCCTGCGGCCAGTAGGTCACGCGCTTCATGAACGGATAGATGGCGACCAGCGCCAGCGAGGCGATGCCGAGAAGGATCGTGAAGCGGTTGAATGAGATCAGCACCAGGAAGCCGGTCAGCGACAGCGCCACGACGAACAGCAGCGCCGCCTCGGGCGTGACCTGCCCGGACGGGATGGGACGGCTCGCCGTGCGCGCCACGCGCGCGTCGTACTCGCGGTCCACGTAGTCATTGTAGGCGCAGCCGGCCCCACGCATGACGATGGCGCCGATGGCGAACAGGAGCAGTGTCACGGGGTTCGGATACGGGCGTCCGTTGGAAACCTCTGCGAGCGTCACTGACCACCAGCAAGGGAACAGCAGCAGCCACGTCCCGATCGGCCGGTCCACGCGGGCGAGCCGCAGATACGGCCGCCAGGCGGTTGGCGCGTACACGTCCACCCAGTTGCCGGTGGGCGCGTCGGAAACGGCCGCCGCACCGCCTCCGAGCGGGGGCTCCTGATCCGGATTGGCCGCACGCGCCATCATTCGAAAAGGCTCCTCGTCGTCCGTTGCGCGGCTGACGTTAGCCGCCGCATGGTTTCCCGGCAACTCAGTCACCGATCAATGTGGTGGCGGCAAGAAGAACGTCTGCGACATCTTCGGAAAAGCGCCTGCGGACGCCCGCCACGATCAGGACGTCCGAGCCGCCGGGCTCCCGGTGCGCGGCGGGGAGTCCATACGCGACGAGGGCTTCCGCGCATCCCGGCCAATCCCCGCCATCGACAGGTGTGTTGCAGGAAGCCCAGGACAGCGAACCGATCACATTGTCCCCGAATCCGTGCTCCTCCGTCCATTGCGCGCCTTGCTCGAGCAGAAAACGCGTGAGTGCCGCATCGCCGCGGAACACGGCATGGTTCAGCGCCGAGGCATCCCAATCCCCGCCGCGGGTGGCGATGGGCCAGCCGAGCTTCACCATGACACGCACGGCATCGCCCGCCCCTTGCGCCGCCAGCTCCGGTAATAGGCGGAGCTGCGCGTCCGAGAGCGCGGCGAGCATGGCGGGCCGCTGAGACAGAAGCTGGCGCGCCGCCGCCTCGTCGCCCGACGCACAGGCGGCGACGAACTGCGCCTCCGGCGACAGCGCCTCGCCACCGCCCGCTTGCCGCAACAGGGCCGCAACCTCCGGCAAGCCGAACTGCAGCGCGAGCGCGAAGGCACTGACCCCGTTGGGCGTCTTGGCCGAGGGATCGGCGCCCGCATCGAGCAGCGCCGCGAAATGATCCGCCGACCGCCGCCGCCGGATCGCCCAGAGGAGCGGCGTGCCCCAGTCCGACGTCGGCTGGCTTGTCGCCGGCTCATTGGGATCGCCGCCGTACGCGAGCAGCAACCGAAGCGGCTCCGCATCGTCGAGATCGAGCGAACGATAGAGCGCGTTGGTGCCTGTCATGCGTGCTCCCGCTTCGAGCAGAAGCCGCGTGCAGTCCGGACTCTCGAGCGAATGGTAAAGGGACTCGCCGTCGTTGGGATCGGCCCCGCGCGAGAGCAGAAGCGCGGTCATCGCCGGATCGTGGTTCTGCCCCGCCGCGCCGTAGAGCGCCGAAAGCGGAAAATCCTCGGACGGCGCGCTTGGCGACGCCGCCCAGCGGCTTTGAACGCTTTGATTAGGGTCCGCGCCCGCATCGAGAAGAAGCCGTGCCGCCGCATGCAACCGCTCCCGAAACGCGGGCAGGCGCCCGAGGCTCGAATGCGTGACCGCGACCAGAGGCGGCAGCGCGAGCGGACCGCCGGGCCGGTTGACCCACGCCGGATCACGCCGTGTCGCCTCGCGCAGCGCGTCAACATCGCCAACCGCGCAGGCAAGATACGGATCGCCCATGAGATCCGGGCGCTCGTTGAGAACGCGTGCGGCGACGGCGGGCCGCGCACGGTTGGTCCCGCCCGCGATATCGCCGGCATAGATGAGGCCGAGCAGATTGAGGATCGCCGTATCCCGGTCGCCGGCCTGCGCATTGCGCGCGGCGACAAAGCTCGACAAGTCCGTCCACGACGCGAATCCATAGTCGCGCGCCACACACGACTGTGCATCGTGAAGCCGCAAGCCGAGCCCGGCAATCGCCGCATCTGTCTTGCCGCGCGCAGCGGGCAGGGCGTCGCGAAAACGCGAGATGGCATCAGGCGCACCGCTGCGATAGAGCGCGAGCAGCTCTTTGGCCTGCTTTTTCAGATGACCGAGATTGGGCCGGTCCGGAAGCCGGGTCATGAAAACCTCCGTGCATGAGAACCGACGACCCGCAACTTCGGCTGCACAAAGGTTCAGTTGTCAGCGTGCAAATGCAAGTGGGCTCAGCCCTTCCCGCGGGTCCGGATGCGGCTTGCACCGCGGGGCGGATGCTAGGCCGAGCACGGGTCGGCGGTCAACGCAGGTTGGATCGCGCCGCGGCTTCGGATATGGAGACGCCATGGCCGTCCACGATTTCACCTCGCAGCGTCTGTTCGTCGAACCCTCCCTGGCGGAGGGCGCGCGCATCCCCTGCACGCCCGAGCAGGCAAGCTATCTGCGCAGCGTGCTGCGCCTTAGCGACGGCGACGAGATCCTGATCTTCAACGGCCGCGATGGAGAATGGCGGGCGCGTCTCTCCGCCGAAGGCAAACGCGGCGCCACGCTCGAAGCCGTGAGCCGGACGCGCCAGCAGACCGGCGGACCCGACCTCCACTACCTCTTCGCGCCGCTGAAACGCGCCCGCCTCGACTACATGGTGCAGAAGGCGACTGAGATGGGCGTCGCGCGGCTTGTGCCCGTGCTCACGCGCCACACGGTTGCCGAGCGCGTCAACGGCGAGCGCATGCGCGCCAACGCCATCGAGGCCGCCGAGCAGTGCGGCATCCTGCGCGTGCCGGAAATTGCCGAGCCCGTGAAACTCGCGACCGCGCTGCAGTCATGGGGTTCAACTCGCACGCTCATCTTCTGCGACGAAGGCGCGGAGCAGGCGAGCCCGCTCGCCGCCCTCGCGACGCTGAAGCCCGGGCCGCTCGCCGTCCTCGTCGGCCCCGAAGGCGGATTTTCGCCAGATGAGCGCGACATGATCCGTGCCGTGCCGCAATCCGTTGCCATCTCGCTCGGGCCGCGCATCATGCGCGCCGACACGGCGGCGGTCGCAGCCCTCGCCCTAGTCAACGCCGCCCTCGGTGACTGGCGCTAGCCTTCTGCTCTCCTTTACACCATGGCCGGGGGTCATCGCGGAGCGATGCTCCGCATCGACACCCGGCCATCCAGAGCCACATGCGGAACCGTAGAGCAAGTCACCCCTGGATGGCCGCCTCAAGGGCGGCCATGGTGTGAAAATGAAGAACCGAAGGTCCCTAAAGGCCAAAGATGGGAGGCTTGCGTGCTCACGCTCTACCACAACCCGCAATCGCGCTCGACGACCGTGCACTACATGCTGCACGAGCTTGGCGAGCCGTTCGATATCGTGCCCATCGACCTCAAGGCTGGCGAGCAGAAGTCGCCCGCGTTCTTGAAAATCAACCCGATGGGCAAGATCCCCGTCCTGAAGGACGGCGACATCATCCTCACCGAGACACCCGCGATCCTCGTCTATCTTGCTGACAAGTATCCTGAGGCCGGCCTCGCCCCCGCCATCGGCGATCCCGACCGCGCGGCGTATCTGCGCTGGCTCTTCTTCTACGGAAGCTGTTTCGAGCCCGCGTGCGTCGACATGGCGCTGAAGCGCGAGACGCCACCCTCCATGGCCGGCTGGGGCAAGCCGTCGGATGTCCTGGACACGGTCGCCGCCGCGTTGACGCCCGGACCCTGGCTGCTCGGCGACCGCTTCACCGCCGCGGACGTCATGATGGGCTGCGGCATCTCCTACATGCTGGGCTTCAGGGTCCTGCCCGAGCGGCCGGAGTTCGTGGACTACGCCGCCCGCCTCGAGGCCCGCCCCGCCCGTCAGGCCTCGAAAGCCGCCGATCGGGCCCGCATGGCCGGCTAGGCGGCGGTTTGACGGCCTTTGCGTCGGGGCCGCGGGGTTGCTAGAACCCCCGGCAAATCAGCGAGCATCGGAAGCGGGCGAGATGGCAAAGGACGAGGGCGCAAAGGAGAAGGCGGCCGAAGGGCGCGACTGGAGCGAGACCCTGTTCCTGCCGCAGACGGACTTTCCGATGCGCGCAGGCCTCCCCGACCTCGAGCCTAAGATCCTCGCCCGCTGGCAGGAGCGCAATCTCTACAAGGAGTTGCGCGAGGCCTCCAAGGGCCGGCCCAAGTTCGTGCTGCACGACGGCCCGCCCTACGCCAACGGCCACATCCATATCGGGCACGCGCTGAACAAGATCCTGAAGGACCTCGTTGTGAAGAGCCAGCAGATGCTGGGCTTCGATTCCAACTACGTGCCGGGCTGGGACTGCC
>CAZDUD010000199.1:0-4814 GCA_964508485.1 uncultured Hyphomicrobium sp.
CCCGCGCCGATCTCGATGCCCTGGCTCAGAACGCGGTAGTCCGGCTGGTTCGGCGCCGACTTGTCGCCCGTCGGCAGGACCATAATGTCGGCGCGGACCGATAGCGTCCTGATCTCGCCCTCGTAGCGGCCGTCGTCGCGCTTCGTCACGGAACCGATGGTAGCCATTTGACTGCTCCTTCTTTGTCTCCGGCGCGGGACCATCCCCGCCGGCGTGCGCGGAATCGCGGCGGTCGGCGACGAAGACACCTGTAGGGCCGAAACGCAGTGGAGGACCCGGCTTTTCGCCGGGTTGTCTTCAAGGAGACGATTGCCGCACCGTCGCACGCTGATCGGCGGGCGTGGTCTCGCGGGCGAAGGGTGAGGAGCAGTGGCGGGAGGCGGGTCCGGACGCGCGTGGATGCACCGGGGAGAGATGCCACGAGCGTGGGCCGCGACAGCGAGTACGCCGTGAGCGTGGCGGCGCCGGCCACAAGCGTGAGCTTGCTGAGCCTGCAAGATGCGCGGGCGCGCACAACCGCGTCTCGGGCATGAGTGCGCGCCGGAACGAAGCGTGCGGAGAGTGCCGATCGTCACAATCGGTGCCGTCGCAGGCAATCAGAGCGTCGATGGGACCGCGAAGTCGCGAACGTCACAACGCTCGATCCGCGTTCTGATCTGGGTGCATATCGGCACGGACGCGTGCTGCGGGCACCGCGGGAGGGATCGTTACGCAAATGCGCCGAGACGCCGGCACTTCAGCACGGCGGCTCGGTCGCGCGGCCGGCTCTGCCGCGCGATAGAGCCCGGCCGCCCGAGGCCACTTCAGCCGAGGGCGGACCCGCCATGTCGACGTGGTCGCCTGGCTGGATTTTCAGATTGACCGACGTCAACGTTAACTCCGTTGCTTTCGAATGCTATGGTCGCATAGTTGCTCTGCGTTTATCTTGTCTTAGTAGACATTGCGCGCGACGGAGTGGCGACGCGCCGGGGAAAGGCCTCAGATGTCCGTGCTGCGGCCAGCGGACGTGATCCAATCAGCGATCGATCTGGTCGATTGCGCTGGCAAGTTGCGCCATGATGCTCTCTGGCCTGGCGCTGAGCGCGCGGGCGACATAGACGAGTTCGACGGCGGAGAGCTTGCGCTCGCCCTGCTCATACTTGGCGACAAACGACTGCGGCTTTTCGAGGCGCGCCGCGACCTGAGCTTGCGTCAGCCGTGCGTCGCGGCGAAGCCGGCGCAGCAAGGCTCGAAGCTGTTCCTGGGCGGGCGAGCGCAGAGTGTCGCGCATTGCGGGTGGCCGGTGCTGCTGACGGCCTTTCCCAATAATCCCAGTTCCGGATTATCCCATTTCAGGATATTCTGCGGCGTGCTCGACGATTGCCGGACCGGGCCCATTGACGCCAGTGGGGGAGCGCCATGACCAAGAGCATCGCGGTCACGCCGTACTTCGAGCGCGCCGCAGGCAAGGACGACGACATCGCCGAGACCTACGTGGCCGGCCTGCGTGGTGCACGGGGTGCCAACATCGGGGTCGAACTCGTGCTGCCGGCGCGGCTGATCGAGCGCACCGTTCTGGTCTGCGCGCGGCTGTCGGTCAGCCTGGCGCCGGACGGGCGGATCGTGCTGGACGCCGAGGGACTGGACAGCGAGACGATGGCGGCAGCGAGCAAGGCCGGCGGTCTTGCCAAACAGACACTCGGCTCCGTGATCGCCGATTGCCTGCGTCTCGACCTGCTCGAGGGCGAGGACGACCCACTCGGAAACCTCAAGACGCTCAGAACCCAGCTCGTTCAGGGACTGACGAAGCTGGACGAAGCGGCTGAGGGGATAAAGAAGCGGCGAAGGGGACTGTAGGTCGTCTGAAACCCGCGCTCAGTCAAGGATACTTTGTTTGAGGTCGGTAGGCGCGCACGCTGAGATGGGCTTCCGGCGTAGCTCAATCTGGGCGCTCTGCAAACCGAGAAGACAACGACAAGGCTGACGATTCAATCGCTAGCCCTCGCCATCAGCTTCCGCTCTCGCACTATTCCGCATGTTTGTTCCTGGTGGACTTCCGAACCGTGACGCAATCGTGTCTTGACGGATCGGTAAGGCCGTTCATGATAAACTCGTTGCGAAAAGGACCCATCACCTTGCACCGCCTGCGCGTCATCTTGGCGATCTTGATCGCCCTGTCTCTGTCGCTTGCGCCGGTTAACTCGGCCTGGGCGGCCATGCAGATGCGCGCCAGCATGGGTACGGACGCTGTGGTGAGTACGGTCTCCGACGACGCCATGAGCGACTGCATGAAGGCCATGCAGGCGCAAAAGTCGGCGAGCGGCTCTGCCTGCGCATGCTGCGATGCGCCGTCCCAAGCTCCCTGCGCAGATGTCGGTGCCTGTCTTGCCAAGTGCAGTGCGCAAGTGATCGCCATGATGGTTGCGGCGGTAGCGGTTCCATATGTTGTTGATCTACTCAACGACCGCAGTGACCCGCCGAAGCCACCCGACTGGGCGGGCGCGCCACCAGCACCTCCTCCTCGAGCCTGATCCTGACGATGGCGTGTGGTCATACCGGCAGCAACGCCTCCCGGCGTGTTGCTTCGATATGGCGTTTCTGCTGCGGCCAACGGCTTGCGGCGACACTTTTCCGCTCCGGATCAGATCAATGACCATGAACAGACTTGCAATCGCGGCCCTAGCGCTGGCGACAAGTATCGGCGCATCAGCTGCCTATGCGGCCGCCACGGACTATGAGTTCCAGCCCGTCGTCGTAGAGGTGAAGAATGCGCCGGACAGCGACCTCCTGGTGCGCCTCGTTCACAAGCTGTCCGGCAAGCCGGTCACCGACGCACTGATCGTAAAGACCCGCCTCGACATGTCGCCTGACGACATGGAGGCCATGACCGCGAAGCACTCCAAGGCCGAGCCGGCTGGGCCGCCGGGTGTCTACCGGTTCAAGGCGGACCTGACGATGGCCGGCCAGTGGGCGCTGAAGCTGATGGCCAAGATTCAGGGCGAGCACGAGACGGTCATCGGCACCGTCGTGTTCAAAGCCGGGGAGTGAGGCGCGCCATGCCAAAGACAAGCCAATCCTACGTCGTCCTGGCCGTCGCGGTGGCGATGTTGGCCGGCGGGTACCGGCTGGGCTCGGGCAAGTGGCCCTCGCTCAGCGGCAGCAATGGCCAATCCAGAGAAGTATCGGGGCCCCAAACCGGGCAAGCGGCAGTCTCTGATGCTGGAGCCGGTCAGACACGGCGTATCCTCTACTGGAAACATCCTGCGGGAGAGCCGCGATACTCGGCCACGCCAACCGGAACCGCCGACGGCCGCGAGTTCGTACCGGTGTACGAGGACGAGGAGCCGCTGCTGTCCGGCGAGACGAGGCGAGTGGCCGCGCGCGCAACGAAGACAGCGAGCGGTGAGGCCAAGAAGCTCCTCTACTACCGTAACCCGATGGGCCTGCCCGACACCTCGCCGTTGCCGAAGAAGGACTGGATGGGGATGGACTACATCGCCGTCTACGAGGGTGAGGAGGACGAAGGCGGCATCGTGAAGGTGAGCGTCGCCAAGATACAGCGTTCCGGCGTGCGCTCCGAGCCGGCCGCCATGCGCCGTCTCGTGCGGCCGATCCGAGCGCCGGCTGTCGCCAAGACCGACGAGCGCACGCTGCTGACCGTTGCGCTGCGTGCCGACAGCTTCATCGAGAGGCTCTACGTCAACGAAACCGGTCGCCACGTGAAGAAGGGCGAGCCGCTGTTCCGCATCTACAGCGCCGAGATGGTGAGGGTGCAGGTTGATTACCGCACGTCGGCCAGTACTGCCGGTGGTCGCGACCAGGGCGGCGCGCTGCAGCGCCTGCACAATCTGCAGATCCCGGAAGCAGTTCTCGCCCAATTGCAGCGCACGCGCGAGCCCGTCATCTCCTTCGACTGGCCCGCGCCCGTGAGCGGCGTCGTCATGCAGAAGAAGGCGATCGAGGGCATGATGATGCGAGCGGGCGAGGAGATGCTGCGCCTCGCCGATCTCTCCTCGATCTGGGTGATTGCCGATGTTGCCGAGCAGGACATGGCGCAGATCCGTGTCGGATCGAACGCAAGGGTGAGCTTCCGCGCCTTCGCGGGCGAGACGTTCGAGGGCCGCGTCACCTTCGTGCTGCACGAGCTGGAAATGGCGACGCGGACGGCCAAGGTGCGCATCGAGGTCGCCAACCCGGATCACCGCATCAAGCACGAGATGTTTGCCGATGTAGTGATCAACGCAGGCGAAGGCGAGGCCGAGAAGCTCGTGGTCCCGCTGTCGGCCTTGATCGACAGCGGCAATCGGCAGGTCGTGCTGGTCGAGCTTGGCGCAGGCCGCTTCGAGCCGCGCCGCGTGAAGGTCGGCCTCAGAGGCGACGGCTTCGTCGAGATCACGGCCGGGATCAAGGTCGGAGAGAAGGTCGTCGTCTCCGCCAACTTCCTCATCGATGCGGAGAGCAACCTCAAGGCTGCGCTGCAGGCGTTCACGGCGGACACCGGCTCGAAGGCTGAGGGCAAGCCATGATCGCGCGCATCATCCGCTGGTCGGCCGGCAACTTGGTGCTGATCCTGCTGGCGACGGTGTTTGCGACCGGCGCGGGACTCTACGCCATCACCAAAGTGCCGCTCGATGCCATCCCCGACCTCTCCGACACACAGGTCATCATCTACACGGAGTACACGGGGCAGGCCCCGCAGGTGATCGAGGATCAGGTCACCTATCCGCTGTCGACGGCCATGCTGTCGGTGCCGCGATCGAAGGTGGTACGTGGTTTCTCGTTCTTCGGCGTGTCGTTCGTCTACGTGATCTTCGAGGACGGCACCGACATCTACT
>CAZDUD010000200.1:0-4744 GCA_964508485.1 uncultured Hyphomicrobium sp.
GCCCGCGCCAGCTCTACGTCGGCCCCGCGCGTCGTCCGTTCCCGAAGCCGGGCGAGTGACAGCCAGAAGACCTTCCCTCTGCTCCATGGCCGCCCTTGCGGCGGCCATCCAGGGGTAGCTTGGATCGGCGTTGGCGTATTTTGGCCCTGGATGGCCGGGTCAAGCCCGGCCATGGAGTTTTGGTGGGTCGCCGTCTCCGATGCGGAGGCGAGACCTCTATCCTGCGGGTTCGTTATTCCGTACGCTTTTACCTCGCACGGCGTAGTCGAGAACGATGTCGGCTGCGGCTTCGCTGGGACTGCCGCTCTCGATGTGCATTAGATCGGGTATGCGTGCGAGGGCCGCGAGTTGGTCCCGCCACTCCGGCGTGTCGGAGAGAAGCGGCGTCAGGGCGTTCGCCAGATTCTCGGGGCTGCTTTGCTCCTGGTGCATTTCGGGGAACGCGTTCTCACCCAGCACGAGGTTTGCGAGCACCGTCGTCGGTGCCTTGATCATGCGGCGGAGGAACGGCGCGGCGAGAGGGTCGACGCGATAGGCGACCACCATGGGCGTTCCCGCGAGGGCCAATTCCAGCGTCACCGTTCCAGAGGCGGCGAGCGCCGCACGCGCGAGCCTGAAAGCGCGGATCTTGTCCTCGTCGCCCTCGACGATATGCGCCGGTACCGGCCAAGTGCGGTGGCCGCGCTCCACGAGCGCGCGGACGTGGGGCACGCACGGGATGATGACCTCGGGCTCCGTTCCGCGCGCAACGAGCAGACGCAGCGTGTCGCCGAAGGGCTCCATCAGGCGGCCGACCTCCGACGAGCGGCTGCCTGGGAGCACGACGATAACCGGCTTCTCCGGATCGAGACCGAGGCGGGTGCGCAGCTGCTCCGGATCAAGCGCGCGCATCCAGTCGAGCCGTTCGATGAGGGAGTGGCCGACGTACGAGCAGGGCGGCCCGCCGAGGCGCCGGTGCGCTTCAGGCTCGAACGGCAGGATGCCGAGGATATGATCCACATAGGGGCGCATCTTTCTGGCGCGGCCCGGCCGCCAAGCCCACACGCTCGGGCTCACGTAGTCGATGATCGGAATGCCCGGGCTGCGCTTTCTGATGCGCTTGGCAATCGGGTGGGTGAACTCGGGGCTGTCGATGATGACGACGGCGTGCGGCGCGAAGCGCAACGCGCTGTCAACGGTTGCGTGGACGCGGCGCACGATGCGCGGCAGGTGGCGCAGGATCGAGAGCGGTCCCATGACGGCGACGTCGGACATGGGAAAGTCGGAGACGAAGCCCTCGTGCTCCATCCCCTCGCCGCCGACGCCGGCCAGCTTGAGGCGCGGCCCAAGACGCTTCTTCAGGGCGGCGATGAGCTTGGCGCCCAATGCGTCGCCAGAGTGCTCGCCCGCGACAATGAAGAGGCGCACATCGTCCGTTTCGGCCAGAGGCTTGCGGGCCGTGCGCTGGTCCGCCGCCTCCCGCTGCAGCACGGACAGGCCCTTGGCGTCGGTCGTGTCGATCATTGCCTTCAATGTGGTGACGTCGGCAGCGTCAGGATCCGCGATTGCGATGCCTGCATATCCTGCGGATGCTGCGGCTTCTATGACAGCGGGCGTGACGTCGCGCACCGACTTGACGGCGGCAATGCCGCGGCGGCTGTGCGTGAGGCTTGCCCACTGGCGCAGACCCGCCGCGCGGGCAAGGGTTGCATCGACGCCCTCGCCTCCCGCTTCGACGGACAGCACATGGTTGCGCACTACAACGGCGGCGCGCCCGGCCTCGAAAGGCGCGAGCGCGTCGACGACCGTCACGGCCTTCGTGGCGTCTTGGATTGCATGCAGCTCCGGCTTTACCGTGCCGAGCGTACGGAACGACATGGAGTCCGTCTTGGGATTGAATCGCGCCCGGGTGCCGCGCACCTCACCGTCGGACACGCCCTCCACGAAAATGCCCGCCGCGTCGGCGCGGCTCAGGGTCTCGGCGCGGCCGGCGACCAGCACCTTGCCGGCCTCGACAGCGATACCGGCGAGACCGGCGTCACGCACGGCATCGACCGTCGCGGGACCGATGGCCGGCATGTCGACACGCAGGTCCTGGCCCGGCTTCGAGCGTTTGACGAGCACACCGCTCCGGTCTTGCACGTTACCCGCCGACGGGCACTGCCTGGCGGCGCGCGCAATCATGCGGTCTGTTCCTTCAGCGCCTTCGATCGCCTGTATGTTCCCGCGTGCGACGATGACGCTCTGGCCGATGTCATAAGCGCCGAGCGTGCGGATCAGCTCGAGGCCCTTGGCGATGTCGGTCCGGTCGGCCGGCGATGGCGCTTCGGCGCCCAGCGGGCCTTCGCCGATCAGAAGCTCGGGCGCCGCCTCGCCGGGGCCGATGACCTTCACACCCTGTTGCTCGAAGAAGCGCACCACGCGGCGCAGCACGCTGTCGTCGCCGCCCGCGGCGACAATGCGCACGATCTTCGCCAGATAACGGAAGAGACCGAGGTCGGGCTTCAGCCCTTTGAGCTCAGGGCGATGGACGCGCCCGACGATGACGAGATCGGTCGCGCGGGCCGCCTTGAGCGCGCGAACCATGGCGCCGATCTGGCCCCAATTGACGACGGTCACGGGATGGGCGCCGAAGTCGGCGTCCGCCTCTCCGTCGATGGCGACGATAGATACAGGGATGCCGCGCGACGCCGCGCTGTCGGCGATCTCGCGCGGGAGTCCGCCGCCTCCGGCCAGTATTGCGAGCCGCTGCTCCTTCGCGCCCATGGTGTCCCCTGCCGCCGCGTTCCGGTTTGGCTATAGACAGGCGGCGGGCAACAGGCAACGGCCGCGCGTTCCGACAAAAAGAAGCCGGCAGCGGGATCTCCCGCCGCCGGCCCCAGGAACACGTGGGCTGGAAGTTCTCAGACGTCCAGCGTGTGGTCGCGCTCCCACTGCGTGAAGTGGGTGGCGAAGCTGTTCCACTCGCCGGTCTTGAGCTTGATGTAGGCGGCCGAGAACTCGTTGCCGAGGGCCTGCTTCAATCCCGCGTCCTTGTCGAAGTTGCGGATGGCGTCGAGCAGGTTGAGCGGCAGCTTGGGCGCGTCCTTGACCGTGTGCCCCTCCTGGTACATGTCGATGTCGAGGCGCTTGCCGGGATGGGCGTTGCGCTCGATGCCGTCGAGACCGGCGGCGATGATGACCGCCTGCAGGAGGTAGGGGTTGGCCGCGCCGTCGGGCAAGCGCAGCTCGAAGCGGCCCTTACCCGGCACGCGCACCATGTGGGTGCGGTTGTTGCCGGTCCAGGTCACGCTGTTGGGCGACCACGTTGCGCCGGAGAGCGTGCGCGGCGCGTTGATGCGCTTATAGGAGTTGACGGTCGGGTTGGTGATGGCGGCGAGGGCTTCCGCGTGCTGCATGATGCCGCCGAGGAAGTTATAGCCCTGCTGGGAGAGGCCCATCTCGTCTGTGTCGTCGTAGAACTTGTTGGTCTTGCCGTTTGCAACGTCCCAGACCGAGATGTGGGCGTGGCAGCCGTTGCCGGTGAGACCGGCGAAGGGCTTCGGCATGAACGTCGCGCGCAGGCCGTGCTTCTCGGCAATGGTCTTCACCATGTACTTGAAGAACGAGTGGCGGTCGGCCGTGATCATCGCGTCGTCGAAGTTCCAGTTCATCTCGAACTGGCCGTTGGCGTCCTCGTGGTCGTTCTGGTAGGGACCCCAGCCGAGCTCCAGCATGTGGTCGCAGATCTCGGAGATCACATCATAGCGCCGCGTCAACGCCTGCTGGTCGTAGCAGGGCTTGGAAGCCTGGTCGCGCGAATCCGAGATCGCGGTTCCGTCCTGGTTGATCAGGAAGTATTCGCACTCCACGCCGGTCTTGACGCGCAGGCCCTTCTCGGCGGCGCGGTCGATGACGTTCTTCAGGACGACGCGCGGCGCCTGGGCAACGAGCTTGTCCTCCATCATCAGATAGGACGGAACCCAGGCCACCTCCTTCTTCCAGGGAAGCTGGATCAGCCCGGTCGGATCCGGCATGCCGAACATGTCGGGGTGGGCGGGCGTCATATCGAGCCAGGTCGCAAAACCGGCAAAGCCCGCGCCGTCTTTCTGGATCTCGGCGATCGCCGCAGCCGGGACCAGCTTGGCGCGCTGGAAGCCGAAGAGATCAGTAAATGAGATCATGAAGTAGCGGATACCGCGCTCTTTGGCGACTTGAGCCAGATCCATGGCATTTCCCTCGATGACGCTCGTTTGAATGTTCATTTTTTTGCATCCAGACTGAGAATAGGAAACTCAAAAATTGCCCTGACCCGGGATCCAGCTCGTCCCCGCGAGCGGCACACGCGCCATGGCGGCCGCCTCGATGGTGAGCGCGCAGAGATCCTCCGGCTCAAGATTGTGGACGTGATTGTGGCCCGCCGCGCGCGCGATGGTCTGCACCTCGAGCGTCATCACTTTCAGGTAGTTGGCGAGGCGGCGTCCGGCGCGCACCGGGTCGAGACGCTGCGACAGCTCCGGATCCTGTGTGGTGATGCCTGCAGGGTCGCGACCCTCGTGCCAATCGTCGTAGGCGCCGGCCGTGGTGTGGAGCTTCTCGTACTCGCCCTCGAGGGCCGGGTCGTTGTCGCCGAGCGCGACAAGCGCTGCGGTGCCGATCGAGACCGCGTCCGCGCCAAGCGCCAACGCCTTCGCGACGTCGGCGCCGTTCCGGATGCCGCCAGAGACGATGAGCTGCACCTTGCGATGCATGCCGAGGTCCTGCAGCGCCTGCACGGCGGCCTCGG
>CAZDUD010000201.1:0-4690 GCA_964508485.1 uncultured Hyphomicrobium sp.
GCTCATCGACTGGGGCTGGTTCTATTTCATCACCAAGCCGCTCTATTACCTCATCGACTGGCTCTACCAGTTCCTGGGCAACTTCGGGCTCGCCATCCTGGCCGTCACGGTGCTGGTCAAGGCTGCCTTCTTCCCGCTCGCCAACAAGTCCTATGAGAGCATGGCGAAGATGAAGAAGCTCCAGCCGCAGATGGAGCAGCTTCGCGAGCGCTACAAGGACGACAAGGCCAAGCAGCAGCAGGAGCTGATGGCGCTCTACCAGAAGGAGAAGATCAACCCGCTGGCGGGCTGCTTGCCGATCCTGGTGCAGATCCCGGTCTTCTTTGCGCTCTACAAGGTGCTGTTCGTCTCGATCGACATGCGGCATGCGCCGTTCTTCGGCTGGATCCGCGACCTCTCGGCCCCGGACCCGACCTCGATCTTCAATCTGTTCGGCCTGCTGCCGTTTGCGGTGCCCGAGTTCCTGCACATCGGCGTGTGGCCGATCATCATGGGCCTCACGATGTGGTTCCAGATGCAGCTCAACCCGCCGCAGCCGGATCCGATCCAGCAGCAGATCTTCTCGTTCATGCCGCTCCTGTTCACGTTCCTGCTCGCCGCGTTCCCGGCCGGGCTCGTGATCTACTGGGCGTGGAACAACATCCTGTCGATCGCGCAGCAGTGGTACATCTCCCACAAGCAGGGTGCGGACATCCATCTCGTGGGCAACCTCCGACGTACGTTTGCACCGATCGGGCGGCTATTCGGTCTCAACAAGACCGAATCCAAGTCCGAAACCAAGGGATGACCGACGCGGCGCTCTTCAGCCCCGAGGATCTCGCTGCGGGGGAGCGTCTCGTCGCTAGGCCCTGGCGCTTCGTGAAGGGCGTGGTGGCGCTCGAAGGCCTTCCGGACGACGGGTGGACGGAAGTCGCGTTCGCCGGGCGCTCGAACGTCGGCAAGTCGAGCCTCATCAACGCCATGGTGCGCAACGGCGGTCTTGCGCGCACCTCCAACACGCCGGGGCGCACGCAGGAGCTGAATTTCTTCGCGCCCGCCGAGGACGCGCTCTATCTCGTCGACATGCCGGGCTATGGTTTCGCAAAGGCGCCGAAGGAGAAGGTCGAGGCTTGGACGGGGCTGGTCCGTGCCTATCTCTCCGGGCGGCCGACGTTGCGCCGCGTGTTCGTCCTCATCGACAGCCGGCACGGGATCAAGCCGCCCGACCGCGAGATCATGAAAATGCTCGACGCGACGGCGGTCCCCTATCAGATCGTGCTGACGAAGGCGGACAAGATCAGCGTGCCGGCGCTCGGTACGGTGTTTGCGGCTACGGAGACGGTGCTCAAGGATCATCCGGCCGCGTTTCCGACCGTGCTTGCGACGTCCTCCGAGAAAGGCACCGGCATTCCGGAGCTGCGCGCGACACTGGCGGCGCTGCTGCGCGACTAGAGCGCGATCAGTTTTGATTGAATCGGGATCGCGCTCCAGGTCTTTGACGAGACCGATGATTCACGCTTCGGACTTTCCCCGCGCTGCCGATTCACGTCGCGCCTGATAGGCGGTGCGACGATCGGAGCGTTAGGGTCCGAAGCGATCATGGTCTGGATCAGAGTGGAAGTGCGGCGCGCCAGAGTGCACACTTCTCGGCGAAACGGCGGGCGGCGTGCGCGGGGCTCGTGGAGGGCAGCGTTGTGACGACGATATCTGGCGGGCAATGGCGGGCCACGTGACGCTTGAAGCTCGCTGCGGCCTTGCCGCCGTTGAGCCCGACGTGGCGGATGCGCGGGTGGGCCGCGAAGAAGGCTGCGAAGTCGTTCGGCACCTCGTCGCGGATGTCCGAGTCCAGGCTGCCCGGCCGAATGCAGGACTGCAGCACGTCCCATACGGCGATGCCTTGCGACTTCAGGATGCGGGCGCGCTCCTTGTAGGGCTTCTCCGGTCCTGCACCGACCAGCTCGCCCATGATGCGCCAGAACGCGTTCTGCGGGTGGGCGTAGTATTGGCCGGCTTCGAGCGACGCGATGCCCGGCATGCTGCCGAGAATGAGCACGCGGGCTTTTGGCGTCGCGATGGGCTCGAAGCTGCGAATGATCACTTCGCCCATGGGCATCCTCCGGCCGGAGATCAGATGCCGAGGTACTTCGCGGCGAGGAGCTGCAGGATCACCCAGGCTTGCTCGCCGAACTTCGCGAGCAGACCGCCGATCACGGCCGCGGAGATCCAGCCGATCCAGCGGCCGGCCGTGCGCGCATAGTTGATCGACACCCTCACGTCCACGATCTGGTCGGGGAGCGCCGTTTCCGCCGTCATGCCGTCGGCGCCGATGGTGCGCGCCGAGACGATGAGCTGAAGCTGCCTGCGTCCGCGCCCGCGAGGCGTCACGGTCCAACGCCAGCTTGCGAAGTCGTCGTTGCCGATGCCGAGGATATTCTCGATCCACTGCGTCTCGGGCGAGCGGTTCTCGATCGTGAAGCCGCCGTCGGGCGCGCGCAGGCGGACCGACATGGCTTTCGTGACCACGACCTCATGGTGGAAGGCTGCGCCGCCGCCCGCGAGCCCGTCGGCCAGCGCCTTGACGTCGGCACGCGCGATGCGGGCTTCGGCAACGACGGGCACGCCGACGCGCATGCGGCGCGGGATGTTTTCCACGAGCTGACCGGATTCGATCAGCGGCCACGAACCGACGAAGGGACCGGACGACGCAGCGCGCCGGCGCTCGGGTGGCGGCGCGGCTCCGGCCATTCCTTGCGGTATGGGTCTGCGAGCGCTCGGAGCGGCCTCAGATGGTGGTGCTGGCGGCACGGGTGGCGTCAGGTCCGGATGCGGCCCGGATGGCGGCAGCGGATGCCCGCTCGCCTCCATCGACCAGTCCGGCTCGTGACGTCCGCCAGGCACTCCGGGACGTTCGGCTCCGAAGGTCGAGAAGTTGTCTGAGGAGCGCTGGGCTGCACGGCCGGCGGTAATCGGATGATCGTGCTCGAAGGCCGGCTCGGGCCGCGCGGGTGGCGGCGCAGGGGCCGGATGCTGCGGACCGCCCAAATCCGGATAGTTCGCTCGCGGGAGCGGTGACGGTGGCGCCGGGGGTGCGGCGGGACCGGCGCTCTCTGCCGGGCGGTTCTGCAGGCGCCCGCGGGCCGACGCCAGGATCTCCTCGGTGCTGGCCTCGCGCGTGAGGTCGGGCGGCGGAGGTGTCCCGAGATCGGGGACATGATGCGGCTCGTGCTCTGGTTCCGGCTCCTGCTCATACTCCGGCACGGGTACGGGTGCGGGTGCCGGCTGCGAAGGCGGGGCGGCTTGCTGGGGTGGCGGCGCGGCCGGTGCGCGCTGGAGCGCCCGGATCGCCTCCTCGAACGTCAGGCCCTGCACGCGTAAGAGATGGGCGGCCGTGCTCTTGCCGTCGCCGACGATGGCAGCGAGCACGATGGCGCCGTTGATCTCGCGGCGGCGGCCCTGCTTGGCGGCCGCGGCGGCAGCTTCGAGGATGCGGCGCAGGTCCGCGGAGATGGCAATGGACTGGCCGCTTGCCGGGTCGATGCGGTCCTCGGAGCGGCCGAGGTAGTCGGACACTTCCGCGGTCAGGCGTGCGAGGTCGATGTTGCTGGCCTTAAGGACGACGGTCGCTTCCGGGTCCTCGGCGAGGGCCAGCAACAGATGCTCGAGCGTCACCTCGCGGTGAGACTGCGCCGTCGCGTAGTCCGCGGCACGCGTCAATGTCGCCGTCAGGTAGGGCGACATGGGAATTCGGCCGAGGTCGTCGACGATCATGGTCGTCATTCAGGTTCCTCTCGGGGTCGCTCGCTGCACTGCCGGTGCCGTAAAAGGGCTCGTGCTCCGGGCGAGCGTTTCCCCGCGTCCTAATCGAATCTCTTATGCGGGATATGACGTTATGATGAGAGTGCGGGCTAAGTTGGACCGCAACTCCCAAGAACTCAACGCGTAATCTTGGCGCGCGATTGTGTGGGAATTCCGTTGAGGCCGGCCCTCCACAGGTTATATGTGCTCGCCGTGACGGGCCGGGGGCCGGGCGTGCTCCCCGCGTTCCGGCGCGGACATCCGTCCAACGGCGGCAGCAGGGATTGCAAGGGACTATGGCGAAGGTGACCGACACTTCACGGACGACCCAGGGTGCACTCGATACGCAAGGGGTTTCGGCCCACGTCCAGGCCCGCATCCTGGCGGAAGCGCTGCCCAACATGCTGCGCTACGACGAGCAGACCGTGGTTATCAAGTTCGGCGGCCACGCCATGGGCGACGAGGCGCTCTCGGACGCGTTCGCCAAGGACATCGTCTATCTCAAGCAGTCGGGCGTGAACCCGATCGTCGTGCATGGCGGCGGGCCGCAGATCGCGACCATGCTCAACAAGCTCGAGATCAAGTCGGAGTTCGTGAACGGGCTGCGCGTCACCGACAAACCCACCGTCGAGGTGGTCGAGATGGTGCTCGCCGGGCGCATCAACAAGGACATCGTGTCGGCGATCAACAAGCAGGGCGGCAAGGCGGTCGGCATTTGCGGCAAGGACGCCAACCTCATGATCGCGCGCAAGATCACGCAGATGGCTGATCCTGCCAGCAACGAGCTGAAGGATGTCGACATCGGCTACGTGGGCGACCCGCTGCATGTCAATCCGCACATCGTGGACGTTATCTCGAAGTCGGATCTCATTCCGGTCATCGCGCCGATCGGCATCTCGACCGAGGGAGAGACGCT
>CAZDUD010000202.1:0-4484 GCA_964508485.1 uncultured Hyphomicrobium sp.
ATCTCGTCGAAGCCACCGCCGACCGCCTGTGGCTGGTGGCGGACGGCACGGTGAAACCCTACGACGGCGACATGGAGAGCTATCGCGCCGAGCTCTTGCAGGCGCGCACGCCGAAGGCAGACCGCCGGACAGCCGCGGGCGATGCCACGACGGAAAGCCGCGCGAGCCGCGCTGACCAGCGCAAGGCCGCCGCCGACCGCCGCGCCGAGCTGGCGCCGCTGAAGAAGGCCATGCAGACTGCGGAGAAGGCGGTCGAGAAATTGACGGCCGAGCTTGCGAAGCTCGACGCAGAGCTTGCCTCACCCGATCTCTACGCCGATGCCGCGAAGGCGAGCCGCATCTCGCTCGAACGCGGCCAGACGGCGAAACGCCTGGCCGAAGCGGAGGAAGCCTGGCTCGCCACAACGGCCGCGTATGAAGATGCCGAGCAGGCATCCGCAGCCTGACGCTCGGTAGTTCTGATTAGGTGAACTGGGGTTGCGCGTCGATAATCTGGCTCAGAAGCTGACACGCCGTCTGTTCCGGCCGCTCCAGGTCCCGCGCCTGCGCCGCGCTCCGCGTGACGCCGTCCCGCCCCCAGTAGATCACGGAGACGACGTCGCCTTCGACGCTGAACGTCGCGTCGTGATACTTGCCATCCTTGGCAATACTGAACGCAGTCGACTGGCAGGCGTCTGGCATTTTCGCCTCCCCTTTCAAGATGTAATGAGCGTACCTTGAATCGGAGCCTTGGAAATTACGGGCGATTACGTACCGATCCCGTCCGCCTACGGTTGCTCATCGCACGGAACGGCGAACGGGCCGATTGGTTCCAAGGGGCTGAAATTCCGGAGCAATTGGGGGTCAGCCCGCAATCTTTGAGAAGTCGGCAACGGTCAGAGTTGCAGCGCGGATTTCCGAGAGCAGCTTGAGGCGGTTCTCGCGCAGCTTGGGATCGGCATCGTTGACGGTCACCTTGTCGAAGAAGGCATCGACCGGCGCCCGCAGCTCCGCGAGCGCATTCATCGCACCCTTGAAGTTCTCGACGTTGATCGCCGCCACCGTATCCTGCTTCACGCTCTCGATGGCCGCCGCCAAAGCCAGCTCCTCCTTTTCCTTGAGGAGCTTCAAGTCGTAGCTGCCGGCGTAGCTCGTCTTGTCCTTCTTCTCCTCGATGGCGAGGATGTTGGACGCGCGCTTGACGCCGGCGAGCAGGGTCGCGCCGTCGTCGGTCTTGAGGAACTCGCCGAGTGCCTCGACGCGCTTCACGATGAGCGCCAGATCGTCTTGTCCGCCGAGCGAGAACACGGCGTCGATGAGGTCGTGCCGCGCCCCCTTGTCCTTGAGATAGACCTTGAGCCGGTCCGCGAAGAAGGACAGCAGATCCTGCTTGACCACGGACGGAAGCGCAAAGGCCCCGACCAGCGCCGGGAGCGGAATATCCTTCTCTCTGTCCTTCAGATACGCCTCGGGATCTTTCACCGACCAGACCGTGATGGCATTCCAGCTCGCATCGTCATCGGTTTCGACCCAGGACGAGCGCGCCATCTCCTCTTGCGCTTTGTCGTTCACCACCTTGGCGAACAGGAACAGGTTTCCTTTCTTGGAGACACCGTGCTTGAGCTGCGCGTAGGCGTGATCGAAGGTGCGCAGGAGCGGCACCCGGAGGTCGTTCTCGATCGCGATGCGGATCACGCCGAGCGCAGCGCGGCGAAGCTGATAGGGATCGCCCGAGCCTGTCGGCTTCTCGTCGATGGACCAGAAGCCGACCAGCGTGTCGAGCTTGTCGGCGAGCGCGACCGCGATGGCCACCGAGTCGCCCTCTTCCTCCTTCGGCACCGTGTCGGACGGGCCTTTCGGCTTGTAGTGCAGCTCGATGGCGCGCGCGATTGCGGGGCTGGTCCCAGCCTTCTCCGCATAGTAGCGGCCCATCAGCCCCTGCAGCTCCGGAAACTCGCCGACCATGCCGGAGACGAGATCCGCCTTGCAGAGCTCGGCAGCGCGCCGCGCATCCTGCGGATCGGCATCGACCGCGCCTGCGATCTGGAACGCCAGCTCCTTCACGCGCTCGACGCGCTCCTTCTGCGTGCCGAGCTTCTCGTGGAACGTGATGCCGTCGAGCGCGATGGCCATCTCGTCGAGCGGCCGCTTGAGATCCTGATCCCAGAAGAACTTGGCATCAGACAATCGCGCCCGGATCACCTTCTCGTTGCCGGAGACGATCTGCGCGCCGCCATCCGCCGCCGTCAGGTTCGAGACAAGGATGAACCTGTTGGCGAGCGCTTTGCTCTTGGGGTCGCGAAGCGAGAAGCACTTCTGATGTGTCTTCATCGACGTGATGAGGCATTCGGGCGGCACGTCAAGGAAGCTCTTGTCGAATTCTCCCATCAGCACGACGGGCCACTCGGTGAGACCCGCGTTCTCCGCCAGCAGCGCCTCGTCCGCGATCAGCTCGAGCTTGGCTTTCTTGGCGAGCGCCTCGGCCTGCTCGCGGATCTCCTCCGCGCGCTCGGCCGCGTTCAGCATCACCGCATGACCGGCAAGCTTATCCGCGTAGTCCTCGAAGCCCGTCACTTCGAACACGTCGTTGCCGTGAAAACGATGCCCGCGCGTCGCGTTGGACGCCGTGAGCCCCGCGACCTCGAGCGGCACCACGCGGCCGTCGATGAGACAAATGACGGATTTGAGTGGCCGCACCCACTGGAAGGTGCCCGAGCCCCAGCGCATGGACTTGGGCCACGGGAACTTCGCGAGCACGCCGGCCACTACCTCGGCCGCGATCTCCGCTGCCGCCCGTCCGGGCTTCTCGATACGCGCGACGTAGTAGTCGCCCTTCTTGTCGTCCTTGACGATCTCCGCGTCACCGAGCGAGGCAAGCCCGGCCGCTTTAAGAAATCCTTCGACGGCCTTTTCGGGCGCACCGACGCGTGGTCCCTTGCGCTCCTCGGAGACGGCCGGCGAATGCGCGGGCACGTCCTCGACAGCAAGCGCGAGCCGGCGCGGCGTCGCAAAGCTATGTGCCTCCCCGACGGCAAGACCCTGCGCGCGCAGACCTTCGGTCACGAGCCGCTTGAGATCGTCTGCAGCCCGCGCCTGCATGCGCGACGGGATCTCCTCGGAGAAAAGCTCGAGCAGCAATTCGGCCATCGGGTGCGCCTCAAGAGTGCTTCCGGAAAAGTGGGAGTCGGTTTTCCGATAAGAAGCACGACCAAAATAAAGACCTGGAGCCGTTCCGCGGTTCCAACGAAGTCGGAACGGCTCTAGGAAACGTCGTGAAGGGCCCGCGCGAAGCGGCGGACCGCAAGACACATACGAGCCCGGCCGCACCCCGGCAACCCGTGACTTAGCGGGTCAAACGCCGAAAGCCGAGGACATGCGGACAGCATGTCCTCGGCCTGGATTGTCTACCCCTGACGTAAGTCGGATTACGGCGCGGGAGCCGGCTCGGTAGCTGGCGTCTCAGGTGCCGGAGCGGGCGCCTCGGGAGCCGCAGGCGCGGCCTCGGGAGCAGGCGTCGGTTCCGGGGCGGGAGCAGCTTCCGGCGTGGGCTCAGGAGCCGGTGCAGCCTCAGGGGCCGGTGTCGGCTCGGGCGCGGGCTCCGGCGCCGCAGCGGGTGCTGGAGCCGGTTCGGGCGCCGCGGCAGGCTCAGGCGCAGCAGCGGGCGTCTCAGAGGGCGGCGTACCGATGTAGCCGATCGCCTGCTTGCCGACCTCGTCGACGGTGCCCGTCGTGGTGAGATAGCCGAGGCCGACGATCAGAGCGGCAAAGAACATCCAGAACACCGGACGATACCGGCCGAGCAGGATGCCGCCGATAAGCAGCGCCGGAACTCCGATAACAACCAAACCTAAAATAGTCTCCACTAGCGGCCTCCATCAGTCTCGAGCCAGGCTTTGCAGCACGCCTTGGCGAGCTCGCGGACGCGGAGGATATACCCCTGCCGCTCGGTAACGGAGATCACACCACGCGCATCGAGAAGATTGAAAACATGTGATGCTTTTATGCACTGGTCGTACGCGGGCAATGCGAGCAGGTGTTTGCCGTCCGTTGCACCCTTCTGAAGCAGCGACTTGCATTCCTTTTCAGCATCGCGGAAATGCTGAAGCAGAAGGGCCGTATCCGCGTACTCGAAGTTGAATCGCGAATACTCTTGTTCCGCCTGCAGAAAAATGTCGCCGTAGGTCAGCTTCTTATCGTCGGTGCGCCCGTTGAAGTTGAGATCGAAGACACGATCCGTGCCCTGAACATACATGGCGAGCCGCTCGAGCCCATAGGTGATCTCACCGGCGACCGGCGTGCAGTCGAAGCCGCCGACCTGCTGGAAGTAGGTGAACTGCGTCACCTCCATGCCGTTGCACCAGACCTCCCAGCCGAGTCCCCACGCGCCGAGCGTCGGGCTCTCCCAGTCGTCCTCGACGAAGCGGATGTCGTTCACGCGCGTGTCGATGCCGATCGCATCCAGGCTCTGCAGATAGAGATCGAGGATGTTGTCCGGCGACGGCTTC
>CAZDUD010000203.1:0-4480 GCA_964508485.1 uncultured Hyphomicrobium sp.
GGCGGCGCAAGGTGCCGTATCCGATCGTCGCCATCGTCGGCTACACGAACGCCGGAAAATCGACGCTGATCAACCGCGTCGCGGGTGCGGGCGTGCTCGCCATGGACCAGGTGTTCGCGACGCTCGATCCGACGATGCGCGAGGTCAGGCTGCCGTCGGGGCGGCGCATCATCCTCTCCGATACGGTTGGGTTCATCTCCGACCTGCCGACACAACTCGTGGCCGCATTCCGCGCGACGCTCGAGGAGGTGATCGAAGCGGATCTGATCCTGCATGTGCGCGACATCGCGCATGCGGAGACGGAGGCGCAAGCGCGCGATGTGGAAGGCGTGCTCGGCGACCTCGGCGTCGAAACGGAGGCTGCCGACGGGCACATTCTCGAGGTGTGGAACAAGATCGATCTTCTGTCGCCGGTCACACGCGCGGAAGCTGAAGCGGCGGCGCGGTTCCGTGTGCCTCCGCCCGTCCTCATGTCGGCCGTGACGGGCGAAGGCGTGTCACGCCTGCTGGATACGATCGATGCCCGGCTCGGCATTGCGGACGAGATCCTCACGCTCACACTTCCTGCGCACGAAGGGCGTCTGCTCGCCTGGATGCACGAGAATGCGGACGTGCTCTCGCAGGAGACGCGCGACGATGGTGAGATTGTCACGCGCGTGCGGATCGCCTCGGAAAAGAAGATGCGGCTTCTGCGGCAGCTCGAACTCGCGGGGCTTTCGCTGCCTTAGTACATGAACTGCGCCTCGCAGCATTGCATCGCGCAAGATGCTATGCTCCTTTTTTACTCCATGGCCGCCGTCATCGCGGAGCGATGCTCCGCATCGACAGGCGGCCATCCAGGGGGTGCTTGTATCAACGTTTGAATGCTTAGCCCCTGGATGGCCGGGTCAAGCCCGGCCATGGTGTTGGTGGGGAGTGGGCCGAATTCGAGCTTCGAGCAGGAGACGTGATGGCGGCGGCTGTATCGAAGACCCAATGCTGCGTTGCCGGCGGGGGACCGGCTGGTCTGATGCTCGGCTATCTCTTGGCGCGGGCGGGCGTCGAGGTCGTCGTGCTCGAGAAGCACAAGGATTTCCTGCGCGATTTCCGCGGCGATACGGTGCACCCGTCGACGCTCGAGGTGATGGTCGAGCTTGACCTCATTGATCGCTTCCTCAGGCTGCCGCATCAAAAGGTGCGCAAGCTCGGCGGAATGATTGGCGAGACGCCGGTGATGATCGCGGACTTCACGCATCTGCCGGTGCGCGAGCCCTATATCGCGATGATGCCGCAGTGGGACTTCCTGAACTTCCTCGCGTCGGAGGGCGCGAAGTATCCGACCTTCACGCTGTGCATGAGCACGGAGGCGACCGATCTCGTCGAGGAGGGTGATGCGGTTGTCGGGGTCAAGGCGACGTCACCGGAAGGACCGGTCGAGATCCGGGCGGACCTGGTGGTCGCGGCCGACGGGCGCAAGTCGGTGCTGCGCGAGCGCGCGGGCCTCGTTGTTGAGGATCTCGGAGCGCCTATGGACGCGCTCTGGTTTCGGCTACCGGCAAAGCCCGAGGAAGCGGGCCTGACCATGGGGCGGTTTGGGGCGGGCTCCATCCTCGTTCAGATCTTCCGCGGTGACTACTTCCAATGCGCCTACGTCATCCCGAAGGGGGCGTTCGATACGCTCAAGGCGGCGGGACTCGAGGCTTTCCGCGATACGATTGCCGCGGGTCTCAAGCTTGAGCGCGAGCGGACGCTCGCCATTGGAAGCTGGGACGACGTCAGCCTGCTCACCGTGCGCGTCGATCGTTTGCAGCAATGGTATCGGCCGGGCTTCCTCTGCATCGGGGATGCGGCGCACGCCATGAGTCCCATTGGAGGTGTCGGCGTGAACCTTGCCGTGCAGGATGCCGTCGCCACGGCGAACATCCTCGCCAAGCCGCTGAAGGAAGGCCAGGTCAGCGTCGATGATCTGCGGGCGGTTCAGACGCGGCGCATGTTTCCGACGCGCGTCACGCAGGCGATCCAGGTGGCGGCGCAGAACAATATCATCGGGCCGACGCTCAAGCTCACGGAACAGCCAAAGCCGCCGCTCGCGCTACGTTTGATGCAGCGGTTTCCGTTTCTGCAGCGTATCCCGGCGCGCGTGCTCGGTCTCGGCGTCCGGCGCGAGCACGTGGCGGCGTTAATACGCGAGGGAAAAGGGTAGGTGCCGGCAGGAGAGTGGTCCACTGTTGACCCTGAGTGGGACCATGCCTCGCTAGGTTCTCACGCTGAATTCATTGCCACGACCTTCGTCGATCGGGACGGTCTGTGTGAGATAACCATTCGCGGGATCACGCACATAGGCTTGATAGCTTGGCTCAAGCGCGTTCTCTCCAAGAACCACGGCTCCGGATTTCAGATGCGGTTCGATTAGCTTGAGTACCGGCAAATAAAGAGCAAATGCCCCGTCGAGCAGAACTAGATCGACCTCCCCGCCGACATCCTTGAGCGTCTCAAGCGCGTCGCCTTCGTGAATGTCCACCAGATCGGCAAAGCCTGCGGCGTCGATGTTGGCGCGCGCACGCATGACTTTGGACGGCTCGAGTTCTGTGCCGATGAGATGCCCGCCGCCGTTATCACGGAGTGCGGCGGCGAGATAGATCGACGAGATCCCCATCGAAGTTCCGAACTCGACGATCCGGGTCGCCCTGCAGGCGCGGGCGAGCATGTAGAGGAAGCGGCCAAAGGCAGGCGACACGTTGAGGAAATTATCAGCATAATCGCGATAGATCGCGCGGTAGTTCTTGCGTTCCTCCGCGATCATTTCGGCTGCAGCTTGCTCCAGCGTTTTGCCGGAAAGCTCCATGTCGGCCATGACCCCGCTCATGTAGTCTCCGTCCGCCGCTATGGCGTCTTGATGTAGCCGGTCCAAAACTTGTGCGGCACGCCCGCTGCTCAGCGTATTCATGAGTTTCCTTTCCGATCATTGGGCCTTGAGGTCTCGACGGCCTCGCACTGATCGGATATTGGGAAATCGCCCTGGCGTCATTCCGAAGTCAGGACAGATCATTATTCAAGTTCGCCAATTCGCCTGTCGCGTTCGAAGGAGGATCATGCCTCTCCTGAACGACCTTTCCGTCGCGTCCGACTGGGTCGAGCCCGACGACGTGCCACGGCCGGTAGTTGCCTATGGATTCGAGACGAACGGTGCGTTCGGTATCGAACTCGACCTTCATCACCACACGAAGGGGCAGATCGTGCTGGTACAGCGGGGGGCGATCAGTTGTGAGGTGGAAGGCGGACTGTGGGTCGTACCGCCGCGCAGTGCCCTTTGGATCCCTAGCGGGACGCTTCATACCGTCAACGCGACCGGGCTGCGCGAAGGCTTTAGCGCCTTCGTCGATCCAGCGGTCGCAGCAGACCTGCCGCGGAGGTGCTGTGCGGTCGCGGTGACACCGCTTCTGCGCGAGGTGATTGCGCGTATGGCCACCTTGCCTCTCTGCTACGAAGAAAGTAGGGCCAATTCACATCTGGTGGCCGTGCTGCTCGATGAGCTCGCTGTCGCACAGGTTGAGCACCTTCATTTACCGATGCCAGTCGACGCGCGCTTGCGCAATATTGCGGCCGATATGGTGGCTTCGCCCGCGGAGCGCGCTACGCTCGACGTGTGGGCGAAGCGCGCAGGTATGAGTGAGCGCTCCCTGGTGCGCGCGATCAGTCGGGAGACCGGCATGAGTTTTAGCCGCTGGCGCCAACACCTATGTGTCGTGCTTGCCGTGAAGTGGCTGGCCAGCGGCGCTTCGATCCAGCAGGTTGCGTCCGATCTCGGCTATGAGAGCGTGCCAAGCTTCGTGACCATGTTTCGCAAAGTGCTTGGCGCTCCGCCGGGACGGTACATGGAGGACCGGTTATCTCGTAGAGTTCGGTAAGCCCTCCGCCGCGAGGCCGATCGACTGTGAGGCGGAAGCAGTTTGTTACATCGCGTTGGGCTACTTTTGCTCGTGTTCCTTTGCCTCGTCCCACAGCGCGTCCATCTCGGCGAGGGTG
Organism: uncultured Hyphomicrobium sp.; assembly: GCA_964508485.1. Lineage (GTDB taxonomy): Bacteria > Pseudomonadota > Alphaproteobacteria > Rhizobiales > Hyphomicrobiaceae > Hyphomicrobium_C. Next base: position 4,006 of record CAZDUD010000203.1, read on the forward strand.
GAGTCGGAGGGCGTGCGATTCTGCTCGGCCAGGCGTTGCTCGATGTGGGCGAAGCGGCGCACGAACTTCGCGTTGGCGGCGCGTAGCGCGGCCTCGGGGTCGAGCCTCAGGTGGCGGGCGACGTTGGCCATCACAAAGAGAAGATCGCCGAACTCTTCCTCGATCTTCGTCGTGCGCTCGGTGCTGCGGTCCGGTGCCGCGCCGCGCGGATCGGCGGGGAGGGCGACGTGCTCAAGCTCGGCCAGCTCCTCGCGCATCTTGTCAAACACGGGCGCGAGCGACGGCCAGTCGAAACCGACCTTGGCGGCTTTGTCCTGCAACTTGACCGCGCGTGAGAGCGCGGGCAGTCCGAGGGAGACGTCCGCGAGCAATCCGTCACCGCGGCGGCTCGTCGGGAGAGATGTCGCTGATGCTGCGGCGGCCCCGCCTCCCTGACCAGAGGGGGAAGCGGCTCGCTCTTTGGCCTTCGCCGCGC
>CAZDUD010000204.1:0-4326 GCA_964508485.1 uncultured Hyphomicrobium sp.
GGCGATGGAGCGCGTCTTCACGCGGCACCGCGCCGAGATCCGCGCCATCTCGGGTGTCTACAGATCGGAGGCTGGCGCCATGAACGACGATGTGGGAACCGTCATCCAGATGGCGGCCGCTTTCGAGAAGATGGACGGGCGGCGCCCGCGCATCCTGATCGCCAAGATGGGCCAGGACGGGCACGACCGCGGGCAGAAGGTGATTGCCTCGGCGTTCGCGGACCTCGGCTTCGACGTGGACATCGGGCCGTTGTTCGCGACGCCCGACGAAGCCGCGCGGCAGGCGGTCGAGAACGACGTGCATGTGATCGGCGTCTCGACCATGACGGCGGGCCACCTCACGCTGGTGCCGGATCTCAAGGCGTCGCTTGCCAAGGATGGCCGCGAGGACATCATGGTCGTCGTCGGCGGCGTGATCCCGCCGCACGACTATGACGCGCTCTATGCGGCGGGCGCGGAAGCGATCTTCGGGCCGGGTACCAACATCCCGAAGGCCGCGGCAGACCTCATCAACAAGCTCAACGAGAAGTACGGGTACACGAAGGCGGCGGCGGAGTAGAGCCCCGGTCCTCGCGGTCTCCTGCCTCGCCAACATCGCCCGGCGCGCAGATGCGCGCCGCGCTTTAGCGCGGCCCGGCCTTTCAGGCCGGCCGGGGCGATGTTGGCGAGACAGGGAAAAATGTCCGGTATCATGCAGACGGCAGCACTTTCATCCTTTCGTCGGCTAGCAATCCGCGCGCGGGGCGCGTAACTCGTTCGGCAGGGAATAACGCCGAAACGGGGATAAGCTCTCATGAAAGCCATCAAGGTTCCGCGCGGGGGCGGGCTCGACAAGCTGCAGCTTACCGACATGAACGATCCGGGCGCGCCGGGGCCGGGCCAGATCCGCGTCGCGCTCAAGGCCAACTCGCTCAACTATCACGACTACGCGGTCGCGGTCGGGGCGATCCCGGCCTCTGACGGGCGCATCCCCATGTCGGACGGAGCGGGCGTCGTCGAGGCGGTCGGCGCGGATGTCACGGAGTTCGGCGTCGGCGACGCCGTGGTGTCGTGCTTCTTCCCGTACTGGCAGGCCGGCGAGCCCCCGCACGGCAACTTCAGCCATGTGCCCGGCGACGGCCTCGACGGCTATGCGCGCGAGACGGTCGTCGCGCCGGCCACGTGGTTCACGCATGCGCCCAAGGGATGGAGCCACCTCGAAGCGGCCACGTTGCCCTGTGCGGCGCTGACGGCGTGGCGGGCGCTCGTGGCCGAGGGAGGGATCAAGGCAGGCGACAGCGTACTCATCCTCGGCACGGGCGGCGTCGCGGTCTTCGCGCTGCAATTCGCCAAGGCGATGGGCGCAACGGCCATCGTCACGTCGTCGTCGGACGCCAAGCTCGAGCGGGCACGCGCCATGGGTGCGGACTTCACCGTCAACTACAAGGCCGATCCCGACTGGGGAGATACGGTACGCCAGCTAACCGGCAAGCGCGGCGTCGATCACGTGCTCGAGATCGGCGGGCCTGGCACGCTCGCACAGTCGATCACGGCGGTGCGCGTCGGCGGGCACATCTCGCTGATCGGCATCCTGACCGGCCTAAAGGGCGAGGTGCCGACCATGTTGCTGATGGCCAAGCAGATCAAGCTCAAGGGAATCATCGTCGGCAGCCGGTTGCATCAGATCGACATGATCCGCGGCCTCGATGCGACCGGTATCAAGCCGGTGATCGACAAGACGTTTGCGCTCGCAAGTCTCGCGGATGCGTTCCGCTACGAAGAGGGCGCGCAGCACTTCGGCAAGATCTGCGTGGAGATCTGAGCGCCCGATATCCCGCGCACTCTCAGCGGCCTTGCCAATCCGCTGTAAGGGCCATAGCATCGTTTCTATACAGATTTTCTTTCAACTTCTCTCCGCTCGGCTCGCCGAGCGGCCTTCCTATTTTAAATTCATTATTTCAGGCGCGGGGGTTGCCATGTCCCAAGAGTTCATCGCCTACAAGTGCCCTTACTGCAATTCGAACTACCTCGAAACGTCGGCCAAGCTTCCGTTCGTGCGCGGCTTCCTCCTGGCCGTGCAGCACGGCCATAAGACGCTGGTCGGGTGCCGCCCGTGCGTGAAGAGCGAGCTGCTCAAGGAAACCGGGAAGTCTGCGCTCATCGGATGGTTCAGCCCGACTGCATTGATCCTCAATCCGATTTTCATCCTTTACGGAATCGGGCGGGCGGCCTTCGTGCGAACCAACCTCGACGCCGTGCGCAAGGTGCTGAAGGAAGCCGGCGTTCCCGAGCCTGCGGCGCCGCTGAACTTGACGCAGGTCGCTTACAGTCTCGCTGCGTCGGTCATCGCGGCCGACCGCAAAGTGCTGCCGGAAGAGATCGCTCTCGCATCGGAAATCGGGCAGAAAATTCTCGACGGCTTCGACGACGCGGCGTTCCGGAGCACGGTCGCCAACCATAACAACCTGCCGGAGCCGGCTGAGCTTGCGCTTCTGCTGCGTGATGCTTTGACCGAGGATGGCCGCTCGCTGATGCTTCGGTACCTGCTCGCCATCGCACATGTCGACGACGAATTCTCGGCGGAAGAGCAAAGGCTGATCGCGACCATCGCGGCCAATCTCGGCCTTTCCTCGGGAGAAGAGAGCATGGCCGCCTAGGACGCCCGTACAAAAAAAACGCCGCGAAGCGGGGCTTCGCGGCGTTTCTTTTTGGCTGGACGCGAGGACGCTAGTCCTCCTTCTTCCGCGGCACGCTCGGAACGGCGCCGGTGCCCGACGAGCGGGGCGACCTGTCCTTCTTCTCCTTCGGGCCGGGGAGGGCCTTGCGGGGCGGCGTGGCCTCAACCAGCGCCGCCTCCGTGCCATCCTCGTCGGCGTCCTCGTCGTCCTCGTCCTTCCGAGGCTTCTTCGACGGGTCGGCCGGGATGATCTCGAAGGTGAGCGAGCTGTCCTCGCCCTTGCCCTGGACGAGCACCTTCACGGTGCCGCCATGCTCGAGCTTTCCGAACAGCAGCTCATCCGCGAGCGGCTTCTTGATGTGCTCCTGGATGATGCGCGCCAACGGCCGGGCGCCGAACTTGTCGTCGTAGCCCTTCTCGGCGATCCACTTCGCAGCACCTTCCGAGAGCTCGATCATCACGCCGCGGTCGGCGAGCTGGGCCTCGAGCTGGAAGACGAACTTCTCGACCACCTTGGCAATGACCTCCGGCGGGAGGCCCGAGAAGGCGATGACGGCATCGAGACGGTTGCGGAACTCCGGCGTGAACAGCTTGTTCACGGCCTCGGTATCCTCACCCTCGCGCTTCTCGCGGTTGAAGCCCATCGGCGGACGCGCCATGTCGCTCGCGCCCGCATTCGTCGTCATGATCAGGATGACGTTGCGGAAGTCGACCGACTTGCCGTTGTGGTCCGTGAGCTTGCCGTGGTCCATCACCTGCAACAGGATGTTGAACAGGTCGGGGTGCGCCTTCTCGATCTCGTCCAGCAGCAACACGCAGTGCGGATGCTGGTCGATGCCGTCGGTCAGCAGGCCCCCCTGGTCGAAGCCGACGTAGCCCGGAGGCGCGCCGATCAACCGCGAGACCGTGTGCTTCTCCATGTACTCCGACATGTCGAAACGCAACAACTCGACGCCCATGAGGGCCGCGAGCTGCTTTGCGACCTCGGTCTTGCCGACGCCGGTGGGGCCCGAGAACAGGTAGCAGCCGATCGGCTTCTCCGGCTCGCGCAGGCCCGCACGTGCGAGCTTGATCGCAGCGGAGAGCGCCGTGATCGCCTTGTCCTGCCCGAACACGAGCCGCTTCATGTCCTTATCAAGGTTGCTCAGCACCTCCGCATCGGACTTGGTGACGGTCTTCGGCGGGATGCGCGCCATGGTGGCGACGGTGGCCTCGACCTCCTTCACCGTGATCTTCTTCTTGCGCTTCGCTTCCGGCACCAACATCTGCGAGGCGCCCGTCTCGTCGATCACGTCGATCGCCTTGTCGGGCAACTTGCGGTCGTGGATGTACTTCGCCGACAGCTCCACCGCGGCCTTGATGGCTTCGCCCGTGTACTTGAGCTTGTGGAACTCCTCGAAGTAGGGCTTCAGGCCTTTGAGGATGGCGATGCTGTCCTCGACCGTCGGCTCCTTGACGTCGATCTTCTGGAAGCGGCGCACGAGCGCACGGTCCTTCTCGAAGTGCTGGCGGTACTCCTTGTAGGTCGTGGAGCCGATGCAGCGCACCGTGCCGGACTGCAGCGCGGGCTTCAGCAGGTTCGAGGCGTCCATGGCACCGCCCGATGTCGCACCCGCGCCGATCACGGTGTGGATCTCGTCGATGAACAGGATCGCGCCCGGATAGTTCTC
>CAZDUD010000205.1:0-4173 GCA_964508485.1 uncultured Hyphomicrobium sp.
ACCTTGCCGAACAGCTTGCCCAGGAACCAAAGGCCGCCGGACTGAACCAGAAAGATCTTCATCTGCGAGGCCATGTTGCCGAAGCGAGTCGGCGTGCCGATGATGATTGCATCGTAGCCCGGCAGCTCATCGACGGTTGCGACCGGTGCCGTTTGATTGAGCTTGAAGCCGCTCTTCTCGGCGACCTCGGCCGGGACGAGGTCCGGCACGCGCTTGATGTCGGCATGGGCGCCGGCTTCGCGTACGCCTTCGGCGACGGCGCTCGCCATGCGCTCGATGTGGCCGTAGCTCGAATAGTAGAGGACAAGGACTTTGGTCATGGTGGTGGCCTTAGGTTCGGGTTCTGAATTCGGGAAGTAAAACGATGGGCCGGACGGGGATTTGTTGGCTCCGTCCGGCAACGCGTGGTCAGGCACCGAGGTCGAACAGGAGAACCTCGGCGTTGTCGTTGGCGGCGATGCGCACCTCGGCCTCGTCGGTCAATGCGGCGCCGTCTCCCTGGCCTACGGGGGTTCCGTTGACCGTGACGGTGCCGCGCGTGACCTGAATCCAGGCCTTACGGCGCGGGCGGAGTGCGTGGTTCACTTCGTTGCCCTTCTCAAGGTTGGCAACGAAGAGGTCGAGATCCTGGTGGATCGTCACCGCACCATTGCGTCCGTCATGGGCACCGACGAGTTGCAGGCGGCCCTTCCGGTTTTCGGCCGGGAAGGACTTCTGCTCGTAGCTCGGCTCGAGACCGCGCGCCTCGGGGAGCACCCAGATCTGAAGGAAGTGGACTGGGTCGTTCTCCGAGGCGTTGAATTCGCTGTGGGCGATGCCGGCGCCGGCCGACATGCGCTGCACGTCGCCGGGACGGATGACCGATCCGGTGCCGAGGCTATCCTTGTGGGCGAGTGCGCCGTCGAGCACGTAGGAGATGATCTCCATGTTGTCGTGCGGGTGGGTGCCGAATCCCGCGCCGCCCTCGACGATGTCCTCGTTGATGACGCGCAGTTTGCCGAAGCCCATGTTCCTCGGGTCGTAGTAATGGCCGAACGAGAACGTGTGCTTGCTGTCGAGCCAGCCAAAGTTGCTGGCGCCGCGCTCTTTGCTCTTGCGAACGGTGATCATGGCTTCTCTCCGAATTTCCGGGGCGAGGCGCTGTGCCTCTGCCCGGTGTCTGCGGAGAAGATGCCATTGGCTTATTTGGGAACCAATATGGCTATTGTGAAATACAGTGGTTCCAATTTTTATCCAATAGAATGGCCCGCCGTTGTTGTGGGGCGGGCCATTCTTCCTTGCATCATGCAGCCTTGGCTTCGAGCGTCGGGTAGTCCGTGTAGCCCTCGGCGCCGCCGCCGTAGAAGGTCGCGGGCTGGGGCTCGTTGAGTGGCGTGTTGCGCCGGAGGCGCGCGACGAGGTCGGGGTTGGCGATGAAGAGCTTGCCGAAGGCAATGAGGTCGGCGGCACCGGTCTCTACGGCGTTGATAGCGCCTGCGCGGTCGTAGCCGTTGTTGGCAAGGTAGGCGCCATTAAAGAGCCGTCGCAGCGCTGCGATGTCGCCGCCCGGAGGAAGCTCGCGCGTGCCGCCGGTCTCGCCCTCAACAAGATGCAGATAGCCCAGGCCCGCGTTGCTGGCCGCGGTGATGGCGGCGCCGAATGTCGCCATGGGGTTCGAATCCGAGATGTCGCCGAAGGTCGAGAACGGGCTGAAGCGCACCCCGACGCGCGTCGCCGGGAAGACCGACGTCAGGGCGGCGAGGATCTCGGTCAGGAAGCGGGTGCGGTTCTCGATGCTGCCGCCGTATTCGTCTGTGCGCTTATTGGAGCCGTCACGCAGGAACTGATCGACGAGGTAGCCGTTGGCGCCGTGCAGCTCCACGCCATCGAATCCGGCTGCCTTCGCGTTTTCGGCGGCCTTTCGGTAGTCCTCGACGGCGCGTTTGATCTCGGGCGTTTCGAGGGCGCGCGGCGGGGACGCGTCGGCAAATCCTGCGGGCGTGAACGCCTTGGTCTTCGCTGTGATTGCGGAAGGCGCGACGGGCGCTTGTCCGTTCGGCTGAAGCGAGGTGTGCGAGACGCGGCCGACGTGCCAGAGCTGTGCGAAAATGCGACCGCCTTTGGCGTGGACAGCATCGGTCACGTTCTTCCAGCCCGCGACCTGCGCGGGGCTGTAGATGCCCGGCGTCTGGATGTAGCCCTTGCCCTCGGGTGAAATCTGCGTGCCTTCGCTGATAATCAGGCCGGCGCTGGCGCGCTGGGCGTAGTACTCGGCAATCAGGGAATTTGGAACGTCGCCGTCCGGCGTTGCGCGGTTGCGCGTCAGCGGGGCCATGACGATGCGGTTCGGAAGAGTCAGCGTGCCAAGGGTCAGTGGCGTGAAAAGCTTCTCAGACATGAAGTCGGGCCTCCCGCTAAAGTGGGCTGGGTCTCATATGGCTTGATGCGGCCCAAAGAAAAGGCTCCTGCGACATCGCAGGAGCCTTGTCTCCCGACCGCCGAAAGGCGGTACGACTCAGGCCTTCGGCTGGATCATGCGCTCGGCGAGCAGCCCCAGATAGTGTTGCAGCACAGCCGCGCCGGCGATGGATGTGATGTCGGCGTGGTCGTAGGCGGGGGCGACCTCCACCACGTCTCCGCCGACGATGTCGAGCGTGCCAAGATGACGGAGGATAGCGAGCGCCTCGCGCGACGAGAGGCCGCCTGCGACCGGCGTACCGGTGCCGGGCGCGAACGCGGGGTCCAGGCAGTCGATATCGAACGTCAGGTACGTTTTGGCGTCACCCACGCGTGCGCGGATGCGGTCGATCATGCCCTGCACGCCGAGCGTCGCAACGTCGTCGCCGTAGACGATGTCGATGCCGCAGGTCTCGGGCGCGTGGGTGCGGATGCCCACCTGGATCGAGCGCTCGGGCCGGATGATCCCCTCGCGCACCGCTCGGCCGACGAATGATCCGTGATCGATGCGGCCGCCGTCGTCGGGCCACGTGTCCTGATGGGCATCGAACTGCACCAGCGCCACAGGTCCGTATTTTTCCGCATGCGCCTTGAGCAATGGCCACGTCACGAAGTGATCCCCACCGATGGAGAGCAGCTTGGTGCCGTTCGCCAGGATCTCGCGGGCCTGGGCCGCGATCTGGTGTGGTGCTGTCTCGGGGCGGCCGTAATCGAGCGCGCAGTCGCCGTAGTCGACAACGGCCATGTGCTCGAACGGGTCGGCATGGAACGGATACTGCGGCTCACCGCCGAGGATCATAGAGGCGCGCCGCACGCCTTGCGGTCCGAACCGCGCGCCCGGACGGTTGGAGACCGCGGCGTCGAAGGGGATGCCCCAGACAGCGACGTCCACGCCCGCGAGGTTGCGCGTCAGGCGGCGGCGCATGAATGAGGGGATGCCGCAAAAGGTCGGCTCGAGGGAGCCGCCAAGCATGTTGGTACCGAAGACGGCCGTGTCGGTCTCGCAGGGCAGGGGGAGTTTGAGCATCTCGTTCATGATCGTGCTCCTTGGGAGGTCCACTCTTTGGTGACGTTCAGCAACCATCAGAGGCCGGCGCCGGTGGTGAACTTCATCCAGCTCCGGGTGACGAGGCGGAGGGAGGTGTCATCGCGCGGCACGGCGGCAAACAGCTTTGCGGTGGTTTCTTTCGGCGGGTAGATGTTGGGATTGGTGCGGATGGCCTCGTCGACGAACTCCGTCGCGGCATCGTTCCCGTTCGGGTACCAGAGGCTGTTCGTGATCTGTGCCATCACGCGCGGCGACAGCAGGTGGTTGACGAGCGCGTGGGCGGCCTCGGGATGCGGTGCGTCGGCCGGGATCGTCATCACGTCGAAGAAGATCTCGGTGCCTTCGCGCGGGATCGCATAATCGACCGTAACGCCGGCATTGGCTTCCTCGGCGCGGCCGGCGGCGATGAAGGCGTCGCCGCTCCAGCCCAACGCGAGGCAGAGATCGCCAGCGGCCATCTCGTTGATGATGGCGCCCGTGTTGAAGTGACGGATGTTGGGGCGCGTGGCGAGCAGGAGCGCTTCCGCCTTCTTGATCTCGTCGGGGTTCTTCGAGAACGGGTCGAAGCCGAGATAGCGCAGCGCGATCGACATGATGCCTTCGGGGCTGTCTGCCATGGCGATGCCGCAGTCCTTGAAGCGGCTCGCGATCTCCGGCTTGAAGATCATGTCGAGGCTCGAGGTCGGCGC
>CAZDUD010000206.1:0-4068 GCA_964508485.1 uncultured Hyphomicrobium sp.
CCACGGGGTCACGCCGCCCGCGCAGTTGTTGAGCATGCCTTTGACGCGCGTGCCGGCCGGGTCGCCGGATGTCTTCATGCGGTGGTGGCCGGCCGCGGGACCCGAGATGGCCATCTCGGTTTCGGCCGTGATGCGGCGGGCATACTTCGAGTTCGGGACCACGTGCCACTTGCCGCCCTCGCGGCGGATTTCGATGACCGAGCCGCCGTGCGCCATCATCTCGGCGTCGACGATCTCGCGTGTCACGGCAGAGAAGTCGGCGTTCTTGTCGCTCCTCGGCGCGAGGCCCGGGAACATCAGCTCGCCGTTGGTGTACTCGTGATTGACGACGAGCAGGCCGTGGTCCGGCCGGCCTTCGAGCGGGATGAACCCGAGGAAGTCGTTGTTGTAGCCGAACTGCAGTTTCTGTGCGGCGGCGTCGGGCTTGCCGGGTGCGAACGCGGGTGCGTCAGGCAGCACGGCATCGCCCCAGCGGATCAGGATATCGGCGTCATAGCCCTCCGCCACATGATGCGTCGGGGAGGACGGTGCGACGGAAAGCTCCGCGAAGTCGAACGGCGGGGGCGAGGGTGCTTGCTCTTTTGCCTCGGCGGCCGAGAGCGCCTGCGGCCAGAGAACCTCGGAGGCAACGGAGACGGCGGCGAGGCCCTGCATCAGGTCGCGTCGGGACAGCCTGGCGGCCACCATGTCGCCGAGCGTCGGATTGCGGGTGGGGTTCGAGCCTTCGTCCTCGGCGGCTTCGAAGGCGACGGCAGGAGGGCGGGGAGCGTGGGGCATGGCAACCTCGGAAACTCGGGTTTTGCGCTCCTTTAGCGAGCTTAGATCACTCGCTCATGACGCTTGCTGCCGCAACGCGTGGAAATCATCGCCGTATCGGCTAGGCGATCACGGGCCGCAATACTTATCAACATTTCGTTATTGTCTTCTTCTTATCGAATTGATCCTGATCATTTGCATTCGCGACTTGTCGTGCCTAGGTTTTGAAATAGCAATCACGAGATCAGGGCCAAGTGCAGCCCGGTCCATGGTGAGGGAGTAAATGCGATGGGTGTGGGTCACCAATCAGACTTCGATCCGAACGCATTCGGACCCTTCGGATATCTGGTCCAGCCTTACGTTGTCGCGTTCGAGAACCTCGGTCTCCTGTCCAGTGACGCCGGGGTTGCGGCTTCGCAGCGGTTCAATGCGCCGCTCAAAGCCGCAGCACGGTGCCAGCTTGAGGTCTTCGGGCTCGCAAACCGCCGCTCGCAAGCCTACCTGCAGATTCCGGCGCGCCTCGCACAATGCCGCTCGCCGCACGATGTCCTCAACGAGCAGATGGCGTTCTGGCGCACGGCCGCCGAGCAGTATGGCGAGACTTACCGCAAGATCTTCGACACGTGGGCCGGCGCCGACGTGTTTGCCTACTCGAACGGGCGGTCGGGTGCTGCGGAACGCGACTACATCAACTTCAACGGCACAGGCCGCAAGGAGAGCGCGCCTGCGCGGGGCGAGCCGGCAGTCGGCAAACAACGCCGCGTCGCCTGACAGCAAACCTTCCGTCTAGATACATTCCTCGCGCCCGGTGCCGATCAGGCTCCGGGCGTTGCTCGTTTCCTGATCTGGTCGCGTGCGGGGTGTGCCGCTAGTTGAGCGCGCCGAGCCCGTCGCCGAAGCCTGCCAGCGAGATCGGGATGCCGATGCCGGCTTCCTCGGTCTGGAAGATGATGAAGATCGCCGTCTTTCCCGACTTCAGCCTATCGATCAGCTTGTCGTCGACCGTGACCTGCGCATAGCAGGCGAAGGTGTGACACCGCAGGAACGGCGCGTGTCCGATGTCGGCGCCATCGACCTTGAGGCCGATGCCCGGCGGCAGCAGCACGCCAACCGGCGCGAACACGCGCAGCACTTTCGCCCCGTTGGAAAACTTCTGGAAGTAGATGGTGAGGCCGACGTTCTTGCGGTCCTCGGCGGTCACGCTCTGGACGAGCGCGCAAACCTCGTTCTTGGCGCCCGGCGGCGGCGGCTTGCAGACGTACTGCCAGTCGCCGTACTGGCCCTTCACCTCGCCGCCGAACTGCTGCTGGAGGGCCGCCTCCTTCGCATCCTGAGCGGCGGCATCGGAGATGAGAAAACCCGTCCCCGTAAGTCCCGTTAGCAGCATGCCTAATGCAGTGCACAAGATGCCAATCGGGTGTCGCCGGGCGATGCTTACCACCCTTACGGGCCGGCCTTCAGTGATTGCCATGGGAATCGGAACGTCCTTGATGAACCGCGGATCAAAAGGGGCCGAAAGCGCACAAACCAACGGCGAGCGCCTCTAGCGCACTTCGCTCGTCTCGGCGAGGAAAAAGGCCAAAGTGGGACTCGTGCGCGTATCTTCGACACCTGTCCAAAGGGGCCGTGTCCAGCGTGTGACGGCTGCTCCGCGTCAGGAGCTTGTTGCGATGCAAAAGGCACTCTCTCGTCCTTCCGCGTCGGCAACGCGTGGTTATGACGCAGAAAACTTGACTTGAGACAAGTTTGACGATTGTGCTGTGTGTCGGTTTGGGGGAGTCCGCGATGACCGCGCGCGCTCATGGTGGCGAGTGCAGCGAGATGCGGTGCGTCGGGTTCCCGCTGAACTGGCGGTGACGCCGGGCCGGAACGTTCGGCACGATCGAACGACCGACATCAGGGAGATTTCCGGCATCGTCGCCGGGATACGGAATCGGGGAGCGCATTTAATGCTGAAATGGATTCTCACGTGTATGCCTCAGAAGGCGCTGGCCGGGCTCGCAGCCCTGCTTCTTGCGCCGGCGACGGCGATGGCCGCGAACGGCCTTGGGCATGCCGTGCCCGGTCAGATGGGCCTTCAGGAAGCCGCCACGCCAATCGCCCACGAGCTGCACAGCTTCTACGATCTGACAAACATCATTATCATCGCCATCGCGATCTTCGTCCTGATCCTGCTCCTCTACGTGATGTTCCGCTTCAACGAGAAGAGCAATCCGACACCCAGCACGACGACGCATCACACGCTCCTCGAGGTGGCCTGGACCGTGATTCCCATTCTGGTCCTGGTGGTGATCGCCATCCCCTCGTTCAAGCTTCTGATGAATCAGTACACGTATCCGAAGCCCGATCTCACCATCAAGGCGATCGGCAACGCCTGGTTCTGGGAGCACGAGTACCCGGACTACGGAAACTTCAACGTCACCTCCAACATGCTGACCGATGAAGAGGTGGCAGAGCGCGAACAGAAGGGCATCCCCTCGCCGCGGCTGCTCTCGGTCGACAACGAGATCGTCGTGCCGGTCAACAAGGTGGTGCACGTGCTCGTGACATCGAACGACGTGATCCACAACTGGACCGTCCCGTCCTTCGCGTCCAAGACCGACGCCGTGCCCGGCCGCATCACCTCCACCTGGTTCCAGGCCGAGAAGGAAGGCGTGTTCTATGGCCAGTGCTCGGAGCTCTGCGGCCTCAATCACGCATTCATGCCGATCGCCGTGCGCGTCGTCTCGGAGAGCGTGTTCAACGAGTGGGCCGGCGCGATGCAGGCCAAGGATCGCAAGAAGGCGCGCGAAATCCTCGACAAGGTTGCTCTCGAGCAGGCCGGCACCAAGACCGTCGCCGACAGCTCCTCGTCGCAAGCGCGCTAATCGCAGCGGGCGTCGCTTCCTCGGGGGAGGAGCGCCCGACTAAGCCAGGAATGGAAACACCCAGGTCAACAAGGGTTTCGAACAATGGGTAGCACCGCACACGCCGGCCACGACGATCACGATCACGCCCCAACCGGGCTGCGTCGCTGGCTGTTCTCCACGAACCACAAAGACATCGGCACCATGTACCTGATCTTCGCGATGATCGCGGGCATCATCGGTGGCGGGTTGTCGGTGGCCATGCGTCTCGAGCTCGCAGAGCCCGGCATGCAGTATTTCTCCAACCCGCACATGTTCAACGTGTTCGTGACCGGCCATGGTCTCATCATGGTGTTCTTCATGGTCATGCCGTCGACGATGGGCGGCTTCGGCAACTGGTTCGTGCCGCTCATGATCGGTGCGCCGGACATGGCGTTCCCGCGCATGAACAACATCTCGTTCTGGC
>CAZDUD010000207.1:0-3953 GCA_964508485.1 uncultured Hyphomicrobium sp.
GGGGAGACTTTGCGCCGGAACCCGCCCGCCCGCTGTTCCCGGCGGAACGGGCTGAACTTTTTTGAAAATTTCTCCGGTTTTTGGCGGAGCCGGTCGGGATCGACTAGTCTCGCTCGTCTTTGATGTAGAGACAGCAGGGAGCGGCCCCCGTGAAGTACGCGATCTTTTGTTATCACGCAGAAAATGCCGTGTGCTCGTGGAGCAAGGAGCACGACGACGCGGTGATGGCCAAGCTCATGGCCGTGCAGGAGCCGCGGGCCAAGGCCGGCAAGCTCGGCCCGGTCGCCCGCCTCATGCCGACGACGGCCGCTACAACCGTTCGGAAGGACGGAGAGCCGGTGATGGTGCTCGACGGTCCCTTTGCCGAGACCAAGGAGCAGCTCCTCGGCTTCTACCTTATCGATTGCGACAGTCTCGAGGAGGCGCTTGCGTTTGCGCGGGAGCTTTCGGAGGCCAACCCCGGCGGGGCGCACGAGGTGCGGCCTGTCGGCTTCTTCGTCGATTGGAGAGAGGCGCGGTGACCGATCTCGCCTGGCTCGACGCGGCTATTTCCGGGGCACGGCCTCAGGCCATGGCGGCGCTGCTGCGGTACTTCCGCGATCTCGACCGGGCCGAGGAGGCGTTCCAGGAAGCCTCTCTCAAAGCGCTCAAGGCGTGGCCGCAGAACGGTCCGCCGCGGGATCCGACTGCGTGGCTTATCATGGTCGGCCGCAACGTGGCGCTCGATGCCATCCGGCGCGACAAAAAATCGGAGGCGCTGCCGGAGGACGATGCGTTGTTGTCCGACCTCGACGACGCGGAGGAAGCGCTCGTCGACCGGCTTGACGATGCGCACTACCGCGACGACATCCTGCGGCTGCTCTTCACCTGCTGTCATCCGGACCTGCCGTCCACGCAGCAGATCGCGTTGGCGCTGCGCGTGGTCTCGGGGCTCACGGTGGGCGAGATCGCGAAGGCCTTTCTGGTCAGCGAAAGTGCCATGGAGCAGCGGATCACGCGGGCCAAGCGGCGCATTGCCGAGGCCGGGGTTGCGTTCGAGACGCCGGGTCCGGTCGAGCGCAGCGAGCGGCTCGGCACCGTGGCGGCGATGATCTACCTCCTGTTCAACGAAGGCTACTCCGCGAGCGGCGGCGAGGTGCACGTGCGCAAGCCGCTCTGCGAGGAAGCGATCCGGCTTGCGCGCCTCCTGCTGCGGTTGTTTCCGGCCGAGCCCGAGATCCTGGGGTTCACGGCGCTGCTGCTGCTTCAGCATGCGCGCTCCGAGGCGCGTCTCGATGCGGACGGGGCCATCGTGCTGCTCGAGGACCAGGATCGCGGGCTCTGGAACCGGGCGATGATCGCGGAAGGCGAGGCGCTGATCGAGAAGGCCATCCGCCATCGCCGGCCGGGACCCTATCAACTGCAGGCGGCCATCGCGGCCTTGCACTGTACTGCGCCGAGCTATGAGGAGACAGATTGGGTGCAGATCGACTTCCTCTATGCCGGGCTCGAGCAGGCGCAACCGTCGCCGGTCGTCACGCTCAATCGTGCGGTGGCCATCAGCAAGGTGCAGGGGCCGGAGGTGGCGCTCGCGACCATCGAGCCGCTGGCCCCGAAGCTCTCCGGATATTTCCACTTCTTCGGCCTCAAGGGGGCGCTGCTGTCGCAGCTCGGGCGTGTGGCGGAAGCGCGGGAAGCTTATGACCGTGCAATCGCACTCGCTCACACCGCGCAGGAAGCGGCCCATATCCGCCTGCATTTGGACCGGCTTGCGCAAGGTCCGGAGCCGGGTCAGCGGCCGCGCGGCAAGGCGCCTTGAAAATATCTTCTGCTTGGGGTGTCGGTCCTCGAGCCGCCCAGTCGTCCTTAGGTCGTTCGTTTGGGAGGAAACTATGCTCAGGACAGCGCTTTACATCCTTTTCGGTCTTGTGGTGGCGGTTGCCGGCGTCGTGGGTTACGCCTCGACACGGCCTGACACGTTCATGGTCTCGCGGTCGATCAGCATCGCGGCACCGGCCGAGGCGATCTTTCCCCTGATCAACGATCTCAGGAAGATGTCGACGTGGTCGCCGTTCGAGAAGAAAGATCCGAACATCACGCAAGTGTTTAGCGGTCCGGACAGCGGCAAAGGGCAACGCCACGACTGGGACGGCAATCATGAGGTCGGCAAGGGCTGGCTCATGATCACGGATTCGACCGCGCCGTCCCGGGTTGACATCGACCTCAACATGGAACGCCCGATTTCGGTCCAGAACGACATCACGTTCACACTCGTGCCTGAAGGCAGCTCCACAAAGGTGACGTGGGCCATGCAGGGGTCTGTGCCGCTGCTCGCAAAGGTGATGCATCTTTTCTTCGATGTGGACCGGATGGTCGGCGGAGATTTCGAGAAGGGCCTGGCCGATCTCAAGGCAATGGCCGAAGGCGCGCCCGCAGCGCCGCCTCAAACCTAGAATGCGGGAGGATACCATGAGGAAGGTGCTTGTTCTCGTCGGCACCAAGAAAGGTGCCTTTATCCTCGAGAGCGACGAAGCGCGTCGCTCCTGGGAGCTCCGCGGTCCGTTCTGCAATACCTGGCCGATTCAGCATACCATCGCCGACCCGGCGACGGGCACGATCTACGCTGCCGGCGGAAACTCATGGTTCGGCGGTGCCATCTGGAAGTCGACGGATCTCGGCGAGACGTGGACGCATTCCAGCGCCGGCCTGAACTACGCAGAAGGTGAGGATCCGGTCGTCGCGGCTTGGAGCCTCGCGCAGGGTGCGGATGGACTCTATGCCGGCGTGGAGCCGGCAGGGCTGTTCAAGAGCACAGACGGTGGCGAAACGTGGACGCACGTTGCGGGGCTTCGCGATCACCCTTCGCGCCAGCATTGGCAGCCGGGCGGCGGCGGGCTCATCCTGCATTCGATCGTGCCGCATCCCGACGATGCGAAGCGGATCTGGGTCGGCATCTCGTCGGCGGGCGTGTTCTACTCGGGTGACGGCGGAGCCACATGGGAGCCGCGCAACCGCGGTACGCGTGCCGATTTCAATCCCGAGGAGGAGCGCTATCCGGAATTGGGCCAATGCGTGCACAACATCGTGCTCGCCCCCGGCGGCTCGGATCGCCTCTATCAGCAGAACCATTGCGGCATGTACCGGAGCGACGACGGCGGCAAGCAGTGGTCGAGCATCGAGGCCGGGTTGCCGTCGACGTTCGGGTTTCCGGCGGCGGCGCATCCGCGCGACCCTGATACGCTCTACCTGCTACCGCTCAACGGCGATGTCCAGGGGCGCTATATGCCGGATGCGAAGGCCGCGGTGTGGCGTACCCGCGACGGCGGCGCCTCCTGGACCGCGCTGCGCAAGGGGTTGCCGCAGCAGAACGCCTATTTCGGTGTCCTTCGCCAGGCGCTGGCGACGGACCGGCTCGAACCGGCGGGCGTTTATTTCGGCACCGGGGGCGGAGCGCTCTTCGCGAGTGCGGATGAGGGCGAAAGCTGGACGTGCCTTGCGCAGCACCTTCCGGTCATCTCATCGGTCGAGACGCTGGTGATCGACGGCTAACCGATATGTCGAGCGTAGGGCGAGAGGCAGGCGAGGTGGGGACGGTCTCGGTCGTCTTGCCGCGCGCGCTGCTCGATCTCTTTCCGGCGGCCGTGCGCGAGGTCGAGGTTCAGGCGCGGACGGTGAGCGAGATGGTCGCTGCGCTGGATCGGCGCTGGCCCGGCATGCGCGACCGGCTCTGCGATTCAACCCCGCGCGTGCGGCGCCACATCAACATCTTCATCGACGGACGGCGTGCATCGCTCGAGACGGCGCTCAGGCACGGTGCACGGGTTCACGTCCTGACGGCGATATCAGGCGGGTAGAAAAAACTCGAGGCCCTGGGCCGAGGCGGTCCCGGGACCTCGAGGTACGCTCCGCCGGCCGGGGTGCTCGGCCAGCCGGCGGAAACCGTGTGGTTCAGACCGCCGATTCACGCTCCAGGC
>CAZDUD010000208.1:0-3929 GCA_964508485.1 uncultured Hyphomicrobium sp.
CCTACTCCGCGGCCTCGGCGGGGACGATGCGGCGGGTGATGTCGGAGAACTCCTCGTACTCCTCCTGATACTCCGTCGGGCCGTTGGAGCGCGCCACTTCGACTGCCGTCACCTTGTACTCGGGGCAGTTGGTCGCCCAATCCGAGAAGTCGGTGGTGATGACGTTGGCCTGGGTCATCGGGTGGTGGAAGGTCGTGTAGACGACGCCGGTCGCCACGCGGTCGGTGATCACGGCGCGGAGTGCGGTCTCGCCGGCGCGGCTTCTGACGGTCACCCAGTCGCCGTCCTTGATGCCGCGATGCTCGGCGTCGAACGGATTGATCTCGAGCACGTCCTCGGGATGCCAGGCCGTGTTCGCCGTGCGGCGGGTCTGGGCGCCGACGTTGTACTGCGAGAGGATGCGGCCGGTGGTGAGGATCAACGGGAAGCGCGCGCCGGTGCGCTCATCGGTCGGCACGTACTCGGTGAGCATGAACTTGCCCTTGCCGCGCACGAACTCGCCCACGTGCATGATCGGCGTGCCCTCGGGGTGCTGGTCGTCGCACGGCCACTGGATGGAGCCCATCTTGCGGATCTTCTCGAACGAGACGCCTTTGAAGGTCGGCGTGAGCCGCGCGATCTCGTCCATGATCTCGGACGGGTCCTTGTAGTTCCAGCCGAGGCCGAGCTTCTGGGCGATCAGCTGCGTGATCTCCCAATCGGCGTAGCCGTTCTTCGGCGACATGACCTTGGTCACCATCTGGATGCGCCGCTCGGCGTTGGTGAAGGTGCCGTCCTTCTCGAGGAAGGTGCAACCGGGGAGGAACACGTGCGCGTAGCGGGCGGTCTCATTCAGGAACAGGTCCTGGACGACAACGCATTCCATGGCGGCGAGGCCGGCCGCAACGTGATGCGTGTTGGGGTCGGACTGCAGGATGTCCTCGCCCTCGATGTAGATGGCCTTGAAGGTTCCCTCGACGGCGGCATCCAGCATGTTCGGGATGCGCAGGCCGGGCTCCGGGTCGAGCGTGCAGTTCCACTCGCGCTCGAACATGGCGCGCGTGGCCGCATCCGAGATGTGACGGTAGCCCGTCAGCTCGTGCGGGAACGAGGCCATGTCGCAGGAGCCCTGCACGTTGTTCTGGCCGCGCAGCGGGTTCACGCCGACGCCCGGACGGCTCATGTTGCCGGTCGCCATGGCGAGGTTGGCAATGGCCATGACCGTGGTCGAGCCCTGCGAATGCTCGGTGACGCCGAGGCCGTAGTAGACGGCCGCATTGCCGCCGGTCGCGTAGAGGCGGGCCGCGCCGCGGATCAGCTCGGGCTTGACGCCCGTGTACTTCTCCATGGCTTCCGGAGAGTTCACCTCCTCAGAGACGAACGCGCACCACTCCTGGAACTCGTCCCAGTCGCAGCGCTCGCGCACGAACTTCTCGTTGTAGAGCTTCTCGGTGACGATGACGTGCGCCATGGCGGTGACCACGGCGACGTTGGTTCCGGGCTGCAGCGCCAGATGATAGTCGGCCTTGATGTGCGGCGAGCGCACGAGGTCGGTGCGGCGGGGGTCGACGACGATCAGCTTGGCGCCCTCACGAAGCCGCTTCTTCATGCGGCTCGCGAACACCGGGTGACCATCGGGAGGGTTGGCGCCGATGACGAGGATGACGTCCGAGTGCTCGACGGAGTCGAAGTCCTGCGTGCCCGAGCTTTCGCCGAAGGCGGTCTTCAGGCCGTAGCCGGTCGGCGAGTGGCAGACGCGGGCGCAGGTGTCGACGTTGTTCACGCCGAAACCGGCGCGGATGATCTTCTGGACGAGGTAGGCTTCCTCGTTGGTGCAGCGCGACGAGGTGATGCCGCCGACGGCCGTGCGGCCGTACCGGTTCTGGATGCGGCGGAACTCGGAGGCGACATGGCCGATGGCCTCCTCCCACGACACCTCACGCCAGGGGTCGGTGATCTTGTCGCGCACCATCGGTTTCGTGATGCGATCCTGGTGGGTGGCGTAGCCGTAGGCGAAGCGGCCCTTGACACAGGAGTGGCCGCGGTTGGCCTTGCCGTCCTTCCACGGCACCATGCGCACGACCTCCTCGCCGCGCATCTCGGCCTTGAAGGCGCAACCGACGCCGCAGTAGGCGCAGGTGGTGATGGCCGAATGCTCAGGTTGGCCGATGTCGATGACGCCCTTCTCGGTCAACGTCGCCGTCGGACAGGCCTGCACGCAGGCGCCGCACGAGACACACTCGGAGGCGAGGAAGTCCTCGTTCATGCCGGGCGAGACGCGGCTCTCGAAGCCGCGGCCGGAGATGGTCAGCGCGAAGGTGCCCTGCACTTCCTCGCAGGCGCGGACGCAGCGGTTGCAGACGATGCACTTCGACGGGTCATAGGTGAAGTACGGGTTGGTCTCGTCCTTGGCCAGCCACTGATCGTTGGCGGCGCCGTCGAGGCGGCTCTTGGCGAACACGTGGTTGGCGCCGTCATAACCGTAGCGCACGTCGCGCAGGCCGACGGCACCGGCCATGTCCTGCAGCTCGCAGTCGCCGTTGGCGGCGCAGGTCAGGCAGTCGAGCGGGTGGTCGGAGATGTAGAGCTCCATCACGCCCTTGCGGATGGCGGCGAGGCGCGGCGTCTGCGTGTGGACGGCGATGCCCGGTGCGACCGGCGTGGTGCAGGAGGCCGGCGTGCCGTTGCGGCCTTCGATCTCGACCAGGCAGAGGCGGCAGGAGCCGAAGCTCTCCAGCATGTCGGTGGCGCAGAGCTTGGGGATCGCGGTGCCCATCTCCATCGCGGCGCGCATGATGGAGGTGCCTTCCGGCACCGTCACCTCGACGCCGTCGATGGTGAGCGTCACCATCTTCTCGGACTTGGACTCCGGCGTACCAAAGTCGGTCTCTTTGATCAGGGCCATGGTCCTACTCCGCTGCCTCGGCCAGCTTCCGCGCCGGCCGGCCGAAATCTTCAGGGAAATGCGTCAACGCGCTCATAACGGGATATGGTGTGAAGCCGCCCAAAGCGCAAAGCGAGCCGAACTTCATCGTGTTGCAGAGATCCTCGATGACGGCCAGGTTGCGCGCGGTGTCCTCGCCCGCCATCACCTTGTCCATCGTCTCGCGGCCGCGCGTCGAGCCGATGCGGCAGGGCGTGCACTTGCCGCAGCTCTCGATCGAGCAGAAATCGAAGGCAAACCGCGCCTGCTTGGCCATGTTCGCGGTCTCGTCGAAAACCACGACGCCGGCGTGGCCGATGAGGCCGTCCCTGGCAGCAAACGCCTCGTAATCAAACGGCGTATCGAACAGCGCGCGCGGGAAATAGGCGCCGAGCGGCCCGCCCACCTGCACGGCCTTCACCGGGCGGCCCGACAGCGTGCCGCCGCCGATCCCGTCGACCAACTCACCCAGCGTGATGCCGAACGCGGTCTCGAACAGGCCGCCGAACTTCAGGTTGCCGGCGAGCTGGATCGGCATCGTGCCGCGCGAGCGGCCCATGCCGTAGTCGGCGTACGCCTTGGCGCCTTCGGCCAGCACGTACGGCACGGCGCAGAGCGAGAGCACGTTGTTGATGACGGTCGGCTGGCCGAACAGGCCTTTGTGCGCGGGCAGCGGGGGCTTGGCGCGCACGAGGCCGCGCTTGCCCTCGAGGCTCTCGAGCAGCGAGGTCTCCTCGCCGCAGACATAGGCGCCGGCGCCCATGCGCACCTCGAGCTCGAAGGCATGGTCGGAGCCCGCCACCTTGGGGCCGAGGAAGCCCGCTTTCCTGGCGGCGGCGATGGCGGCGTTGAGCGCCGTCTCGGCATGAGGATACTCGGAGCGCAGGTAGATGTAGCCGCGTGTCGCGCCAACCGCGATGCCGGCAATCGTCATGCCCTCGACCAGCAGGAAGGGGTCGCCCTCCATGATCATGCGGTCGGCGAAGGTGCCGCTGTCGCCCTCGTCCGCATTGCAGACGATGTATTT
>CAZDUD010000209.1:0-3890 GCA_964508485.1 uncultured Hyphomicrobium sp.
CAGCCATCCAGGACCAAATGTGGGACGCCTGCCAAGCTGCCGCTGGATGGCCGCCTGTCGATGCGGAGCATCGCTTCGCGATGACGGCGGCCATGGAGTGAAGAGGAGATTCGGGATAGGTATTTGAGGCGCAGCCTCAAGCTCACGGATCGCCGCGCTTCGAGACCATGAACCAGGCCGGGCCGGTGTGCGGGTCGTGCCAGACGCTTTGCCAGCGGAAGCCCGCCTTCTCGTAAGCCCGCACGGCGCGCTCGTTTTTCACCGACGGGAAGATGCACACGGCGACCGCGAGCGTGGTCGCGAATACCTCGTCGCGCAGCATGGCGAGGGCCGCCTGGCCGACGCCCTTGCCGCGGTGCTCCTCGGCGGCGACGAAGAGATCGAGGTCCCAGGTGCCCGGCTCCAACTCGTCCGGCAGGTTGTCGCCCCAGAGCGTGGCATCGACGGCGTGCGCGTAGCCCACGGGCTCGCCGTCCGCCTCGATGAGCCGGCAGATGGCGTGCTCGGCGCCGAGTGCGAGATTGACCTCGGCCTCGGTGGCCGACATGGGCCCCCACCACTCCTGGATGTCCGGCCGCGCCAGCCAGCGGCGGATCAGGTCAAAGTCGGCGCGCGTCGCAGGGCGGAGCGTTATGCGGGGGCCATCCGCCATCTAGTGCTAGTGCCGGAAGTGACGCATGCCGGTCAGCACCATGGCGAGGCCGGCTTCGTCGGCGGCGCGGATCACCTCGTCGTCGCGCAGCGAGCCGCCGGGCTGGATGACCGACGTCGCACCGGCTGCCGCTGCCGCCAGCAGTCCATCCGCGAAGGGGAAGAAGGCATCGGAGGCAACGGCTGAGCCCTTGACGTCGAGCCCTGCCATCTCGGCCTTGATGGCGGCAATGCGCGAGGAGTTCACGCGGCTCATCTGGCCGGCGCCGATGCCGATGGTCGCGCTGTCCTTGGCGTAGACGATGGCGTTCGACTTCACGAATTTGGCGACCTTCCAGGCGAACAGGAGATCCGCCATCTCGGCCGGCGTGGGCTGCCGCTTGGTGGCGACGTGCAGGCGGTCGTAGAGCGCGAGATCCGCGTCCTGCACGAGCAGGCCGCCCGCGACCGTCCTCGTATCCCGGCGCGGCGGCGCGACGAGCGGCCATTCGCCGGTGACGAGCAGGCGCACGTTCTTCTTTGCCGCCACCGCTTCCTTGGCCTCATCGGTCACGGACGGGGCGAGGATGACCTCGACGAACTGGCGCTCGACGATGGCGGATGCGGTCGCGCCGTCCAGCTCGCGGTTGAAAGCTATGATGCCCCCGAAGGCCGATTCCGTGTCGGTCTTGTAGGCGCGGTCGTAGGCGGCGAGTAGTGTGTCGGCCTCGGCGACGCCGCACGGATTGGCGTGCTTGACGATGACGCACGCGGGCTTGTCGGTGAACGACTTCACGCATTCGAGGGCCGCGTCGCTGTCGCCGATGTTGTTGTAGGAGAGTTCCTTGCCGAGAAGCTGGCGCGCACTCGAGACCGTGCCGGGCTCGGGCTCGCGTGCGACGTAGAAGGCCGCACTCTGGTGCGGGTTCTCGCCGTAGCGCATGTCGATTGCCTTGCGGTACTGCGTCGAATAGGTCGGCGGGAAGCCGTCGGCCTTGCCGTCTGCGCTTGCGGCCACCGCGCCGAGCCAGTTGCTGATGGCGCCGTCGTATTCCGCCGTACGTGCGTATGCTTTCGCCGCCATGCGCTTGCGGAACTCCGGCGTGGTCTTGCCATGGTTCGCCGCCATCTCGGCGAGCAACGCCGGATAGTCGGCGCGGTCGACGATCACCGTCACGGAGGCGTGGTTCTTGGCGGCGGCGCGGATCATTGCCGGTCCGCCGATGTCGATGTTCTCGACGCACTCGTCGAAGGATGCGCCGCTCGCGAGCGTCTGCTCGAACGGGTAGAGATTGACGACCAGGAGATCGATGGCAGCGATCTTGTGCTTCTCGGCCGCCGCGATGTGCTCCTCGTTGCCGCGCACGCCGAGGAGGCCGCCGTGAATCGCGGGATGCAGCGTCTTAACCCTGCCGTCCATGATCTCGGGAAAGCCCGTCACGTCGGCCACGTCGGTGACGGCGAGGCCGATCCCCTTCAGCTTTGCGGACGTGCCGCCGGTCGAGATCAGCTCCACGTTCCACTCGGCAAGTGCGTGAGCGAGCTCGTCCAGTCCTGCCTTGTCGGACAGCGAGATCAGCGCGCGGCGGATTCTGGGGTTCGGATCTTTCATCGGTCGGTCTTGTCCTTGGACGCTTTTTTCCGTGAGTCTCGGCCGTTTACGAGACCGAGTCTAGTCCTGGCCTTCGAGCACCCAGCGGACTTCCGTCTCGCCGAAGGTCGCACCCCGGGCCACGATCTGCAGCGAGCGGCGCGGGCCGGCCGAGTCGGCGAAGTAGGTGCTCTCTTCGATCGCAAGCCGCGCGCCCTCGAGGCTGAACCACCACGTGTCTCCGCTCGGCAGCTCGATGACGGCGATGCTCGGGTTGTCGCTGCGCCGGCAGCGCACGGCGGGGTGCAGGTGGAAGTGGATGGCAAACGGCACGTCCTGGCGCAAGCGCATGGTGCCGTGCCTACCTGCGAGCCGGTCGATGCCAAGCAGGCGGCGGCCCGTGGCTCCGAGCGCCAGCGTGCGGTGGTGCATGAGATCGAAGCGGCGCATGTAGCCGTCGTGCCGGGCGGCGACCTCGATGCCGCCCTCGTGCGTCTCGACCTTTGCGGCGACCTCCTCCGGGAATCGGATCGGCGGTCCACCCACCAGCTCCTCGAGCATCCGGTGGCGGATGAGCTTCGACGACGACTTCTCGCCGAGACAAAGCGTGTTGTGGCTTGCCGTCGCGCGCGCCGCGGCCCGCCATTCGACGTTGGCGGAGGACGGCGCGCCGCCATTGACGAGCATCAGCGACGTGCCGACGCTGAACTCGAAGGAGAGACAGCCCGCGTGCGCCTCGGCGGCCGATTCGAGCGGCGGCGGCGGGCCCGCATCCATGATCAGGATCGACGGCCCGCGCTCGAGGCGGATGTATCTCGAAGCCGGCGCGCGCGCGGGAATGGCGCCCGGGTTGTCGTCGTAGACGAGCACGGTCGCTAACCCGGCGGGCGAGGCCACGCCCATGCCGTTGAAGCGCGCCAGCATTCCATCGCCGAGCCGCATGTACTTCAGCATGCCGAGCATGGCCTTTAACGCCGCGGCGAACTCAGGCGGCGTCCGTCGGCTGCGCGCGACAAAACACTGACCGAGCGGCAGAAGATCCAGGATCAGCTCGACGAGAATGCCGGGATTGCGACTGACATGGCCGCCGTCGGGCAGGATCTGGCGCTCTAGCTCCTGCACGAAGAGCTTCTCCGTTTCGCCCACCTGCCCCTCATGGCCTGAAATGCAGAGCTGGGCCAGCAGTAGGGCGAGCAGGGACAGGAGACGCGGATAGCCGCTCGGGCTCGTGCGCCAGTTGGCGGCGAGGCGCACGAGCTGCAGCCCTAGGCTCTCGGTGATGATCTCGTAGGTCTCGGCGTCGGCCTCCTCCAGAAGCAAACTCGAATGCGAGATCCAGGAGATCAACCGGCGCCCGGTGACCTGGGGCTCCCATGCCAGGCCGCCGCCCCCGCCGCGGTGGCGCATGGCCCATTCGGCGGCGAGGAGCTGCGCCATCTCGCGCGCCTCCGGCCGGTCCACCGCATCCAGATGGCGGAGCCACGCAAAGCCGTGCAGCGCGCGGGACCATCCTTCGCTCGGCGGAATGAGATCGAACGGCGATGTATCGTCGGCGAGCGCGACCGCACCCGCGAGGCCGAACTGCCCGCCCTCGACCTCATCCCAGAAGCTCGGGTCGGCGGTGCGCAAGTCCTGCGGCACGATCAGAAGCTGCTCGGCGGCGGTGGCA
>CAZDUD010000210.1:0-3830 GCA_964508485.1 uncultured Hyphomicrobium sp.
TCTCGACCGTTCGCTCCTCGCTCCAGGGCTCGAAGCGGCTCATGGCGTCCTCCAACGCTGTTTATAGTTATTACAGCCTAGATCACCCCTCAGACTCGAAAGATCAATATCGCGTATTCGTGCGACGATAGATCACGTCTATCAGACTACGCGGCGCATCGTTCCGCTGCCGCAACACGCTTTCAAGCCACGACAGCCGCGAGCGGGGCCCCGACGCGCTTTGCGTGGGCGATGAACGCCGCGACGAGCGGCGAATGGGGCTCGCGCTTGGTGACGACCAGGCCGATCTTATGTGTGACGGTCGGCTCGACGAGTTGTATGGGCCGCAGCCGGCTCGGGCGATCCAGGGTCTCGGCCAGCCGCGAGGGCAGGATGCTGGCCCATTCGCCGCTTCTTACGTGCGCGTAGAGAACAAGCATGGAATTGCTTTCCAGCGTGGGGGTCTGGGGTGCCCCCGCCTCCGCCAGATGGCGATCGATCAGGCGCCGGTTCTGCATGTCGGGCGTCAGCAGGCACAAAGGAAGCTGGCCGGCCTCCCGCCACGTCACCTTATCCCGCTTGGCAAACGGGCTTTCGGGGGCAACGAGCAGCACATAGCGCTCGTCGTAGATGCGGATGGTCTCGAAGCGCGGGGGCGGCTCGTTGTCGACGTAGGAAATGCCGATGTCGACCTCGAGGTTCTCGAGCTTGGCGAGGATGGCATCCGAGGTCATCGACAGGACGGTCAGGTGAACGTCCGGGTAGCGCTGCCGCAGCGGGACGGTCAACTCGGCCAGGAAGGGCAAGGCGGTCGGGATAACCGCAAGCTTAAGGTGGCCGCTCAAACCCTTTTTCAAGGCTTCGATCTCCTGGCGCATGGCCCGGGAGTCGCCCACGATGCGCCGCGCCCAATCCAGGATCCGCTCGCCTTCGGGCGTGAAGCGCCGAAACCGGGACCCGCGCTCCACGATCAGCACGCCGAGCTGGTCCTCCAGGCTTTTCAGCGCGGAAGAGAGTGTGGGCTGCGTGACGCCAGCCGACTCTGCCGCCCGGCCAAAGTGGCGTTCGCGCGCAAGAGCAAGCAGCAGTTCGAGCTTATCGATCATGATTTCCGAGCGCCGCGCGGCACGGCTTCAGCAAGACATCAGTGCAGTATAGACGACCACCCGCCCCGGCGCACCGGCCCCGGATGGCTAGACGCGCCATTTCTTCGGATTTCCCGGTCCCTTGTCACCTAAGTATCGAATTCTCGGGAGGCCCTTACGGGCTCGTTTACCTCAAGATGTATATTTCATCAGTCTGTCCACTGCAGGATATCGGAATTTACGAGTCTTAAGCGGATGCCGGACGAGTGTGGTCCCCTTCCTCGGGAGCCATGCTCATGTTCTCGCGTATTGCATCTACCTCCTCCTTGACCTCGCGCCGGTCGTTCGCGGCGCTGCTCTGCCGCTTCTCCGACGACCGGAGCGGCAGCGTCGCCGTCATGTTCGCCTTGATGTTCGTCGCGCTGGCGCTGTTCGTCGGCGCCGCGGTCGACCTTGGCCGCTGGACGCAGGCGCGCAGCCAGACGATCTCCGCCATGGACGCGGCCGTGCTTGCGGGCGGCCGCGTGCTTCAACTCGACGAGAACGACGTCGAGGGCGCACGGCTCGCGGCGCAGCAGTTCTATACCGAGAACACAAAGGATCGCATCCCGGTCATCGAGGATACGATCGCGTTCGACGTCGCCGACGACAACACCAGCTTTTCAGCGTCCGGAAACGCGTACCTGCAAACGACCTTCCTCAACTTCGCTCATATCAAGCGTCTTCCGCTGTTCAGCGCGTCCGAGGCCAAATTCTCGAAAGCTCAAATCAAGGCGGGCGGCAAGTCCAATAGCGATGTCGAGATCTCGATGATGCTCGACGTGACGGGCTCGATGAAGGACACCTATGCGACGAAGAAGATCTCCGCTCTCAAGACCGCGGCGACCGACCTCGTCAACATCACCATCTCCGACAGCTCGAGCGCCAACTTCGTGCGCATAGCCCTGGTGCCGTTCGCGGAAGGCGTGCGTTTGCCTTCGTCGTCCAATGCGGCGGCGCGCGGCACACCGGCTGACAAGGTCACGCTCACGACGCAGGAATGGAAGAGGGTCGGCTTCGTCTACAAGTGGGTCGACGTCAATACGGACTACTATCCGACCGAGTGCGTCGTCGAGCGCGCGGGCTCCGACAAGTATACCGATGCTGCTCCGGGCAACGGCAACTATGTCATGACCCTGTTCAACAACAGCGGCGTCAAGATTATCGACAGCAAGAAGTACGGAACGTGCGGGCTGTCGGCGGCCGACGAACTCGTGCCCTTGAGCAGCGACAAGGACCTGCTCAACGCGAGGATCGCCGGTCTCCAGCTGTCGGGCAGTACGGCTGGTCAGATCGGCACGGCCTGGGCCTGGTATACGCTCTCCTCCAACTGGAACGCGCTCTGGGGTTCGGATGCCGCAGCGGCCGCGCCGGGCGGCGGCACGCGCAAGATCGCAATCCTGATGACGGACGGCGAGTACAATCTTCAATATAATAAGGATGGCGTGCGCACCGGCACGGGCGGCGCCGGAGAGGCGGTGAACGGCGATTCCACCTCGCAGGCACGCTCGCTTTGCACCGCCATGAAAGCTGCCGGTGTCACGATTTATACGGTCGGCTTTGCACTCGACACGGATGTGGCAATCGAGACGATGAACCAGTGTGCCACGGATTCGTCGAAGGCGTACACGCCGGAGGATGCCAGCGAGCTTCAGCAGGCGTTCCGCGACATCGCTCTCAAGATCAACGAGCTCTATCTCACACAGTAAAATACTCGTCTCGTACAGACGCGCCGGGCCCCTCCGATCCGGCGCGTCTTTTTTTTTGCGCTTTCTCCACAGCGGCGACTTGCGGCGTGATCGTGCCTACCTTGCGTGGCAGAGTGCGGCCTCAACCGCGGCGCAGGGAAAGGCCGTCCTCTTGATCTCGAATGTCATCCGCCGCGCTCTGTCGCTGGCGTGCGTGCTTTGCGCGCTCGGGGCCTGCTCCTCGTCCGGCCCTCCCCCCGATCCGGCGTCGGCTGCTCCCAATGCGGCTGACGGCGTGCGCCGCGACCCCGTCGTTGCGGGTCGCCGGGCGCGGGTGTTCGTGATGGCCGGGTTCGGCGAGAACTGCGAGAGCCTGGCGGCGCCGACGATCACGGTGACGCAACCGCCCGCCAAGGGCAGCGTCTCGTTCGAGCCAGGGCAGGAGACGACCATCAACACCAGCGCCTCCGGTACCTGCATCGGGCGGCGCGTGCTCGGGACGGGCATTTACTACACCGCGCGGCCGGGCGAGACCGGTTCGGATACCTTTGCCATCGAGGCCTCGCTCGACGGTTCCATCACACGGCGTACGTTTTCCATCCAAATAATTGAATGAATAGCCGTCGCAGCCAAAAGTTGGACGAATGAGCGGTTGTGCGCCGCACCCCGGGCTCGTAGGGTGGCCCTCCTCGCCCAGGGGCTCCCGGAGAGCCCCCTATCCACACCACCTGATCGATCCGCCGCATGGCCACCAAATCCCAGCGCACGCGCATTACCGCCCAGGAAGCGCTGCAGTTTCACGCACAGGGCAAGCCCGGTAAGCTCGAAATCACGCCGACGAAGCCGCTCGTCACCCAGCGCGACCTGTCGCTCGCCTATTCGCCGGGCGTCGCGGTTCCCGTCGAGGCCATCGCCGAAAACCCGTCGCTCGCCTACGACTACACGAACAAGGGCAACCTCGTAGCTGTTGTGTCGAACGGCACGGCGATCCTCGGTCTCGGCAATCTCGGCGCGCTCGCCTCGAAGCCGGTGATGGAAG
>CAZDUD010000211.1:0-3762 GCA_964508485.1 uncultured Hyphomicrobium sp.
GGATCACGTCGGCGAAGCCCGGATAGTTCTCGACGTCGGTCGTGATGGTGAGCTGCCCGCCCGGCTGGTTGCCCTGGATCATGACGGGCTTCAGCATGGCGCGGGCGGCATAGATGGCGGCTGTATAGCCGGCTGGCCCCGAACCGAGGATGATGACGCGGGAATGCTTGGCTTTGCTCATGATCGACCCTTCTGGCCAGGGAAGTGCTTCCGGAAAAGTGGAAACCGGTTTTCCGACAAGAAGCACGACAATTCAAATGCCGGAGCCCTGCCGCAGAGCGCCCCTCCGGCGCAGCGGCTGCCCTCATATAATCAACGGCCGCGGTCGGCGCGAGTCCCGCTGGACGCAAGCCGGCACCTATCAACCGTCGGTTAGATAGGAAAGGGCTGCGCGAATCACGGGCGGCGCAAACAAAATATTCCGGTGCCCCAGGCCGTCCACCGCCAGCAGCCGCGCCTTCGGGCACGCCGCCACGATCTCCGCGGCGTTGTGGAATCCCACCTCCGTGTCATCGCGCGAATGGATCACCAACGCCGGCCGGTCCGTCGCGGCAAGCAGCTTTGCCGCCGTAAAGGTCGCGATCGGGCGATGCGCCACACGCTCCACGTGCTGCTCGAAGGCGCGCGTCGCCGCCGCCCCGAGGCGAAGCTCGTCCGCAAATTCCCGTGTGATGGTCGAGAACTGGTTGGGCGATGACACGAGCACATAGCGCTCGAACGGATACGCGCGCGCCATCGGCGGCCCGCCCTCGCCGACGAGCAGCGTCGCGAGCCCGCCCATCGAATGCGTGACCGCGAACCGGAGCGGCCCGAGCGCCTCGGCCACCTGCAACAAAGCGCGCGCGCAATCGATCAGGCTCGCACGCCGCTGCCCGCTTCTCCCGTGCCCCGGCTGATCGAACGCGACGACGCGAAATCCGGCCCGCCGAAGCTGCTCGGCGAATACCGCCATGAACGACGCCTCGCTGGTCCAGCCATGGGCAATGAGGACGCCCGCATGCGGTCCCTTGCCGGTCGGCTCGAACACATAGGCCTGCACGTCCCCTTCGATCGTAGGCACGCGCACCCACGTCGCATGCCGAAGATGAAAGCGCGCCCGATCCGCAAGCAGCACATGATCGGGGCTCCGCCGCGTGGAAAATCGCGGAAGGCAGAAACGCCTGTAGGCCCAGTCACCCGCAAAACCCGGCGGCAGCCAGTCGAAATGAACGGGACGCGCCCTGAGCCTTCGATCGAAGAACGTCGTCATCGACCGCCGACCTCCTCTTGCGTGAGCTCATATCAATCGCAACGCACGGAAACTCGCATGCCCGTTGCGCCCGACGATGACATGGTCGTGCACCGCGACGCCGAGCGGCCGCCCTGCTTCGACGATCATCCGCGTCATGTCGATATCGGCACGCGACGGCGTCGGATCGCCCGACGGATGATTGTGCACGAGCACGATCGCCGTCGAGGAAAGCTCCAGCGCCCGCTTCACCACCTCGCGCACATAGACCGGCGTGTGATCGACCGTCCCCTGGCCCTGCACCTCGTCCGCGATCAGCCGGTTCTTCTTGTCGAGAAACAGGATGCGGAACGCCTCACGGTGCTCAAAGCCCTGCGCCGCGCGGAGATAGTCGAGCACCTGATTCCAGCTCGAAAGCACCGGCTGCGACGAGATCTCGCTTCGCATGAGCCTCAACGCCGCGGCCCGGATGAGCTTCAGCTCGGTGACGACCGCCTCGCCGACGCCCGAGACCTCTTTGAGCCGCGGCTCCGGTGCGTTGACGACTTCCGCAAACGAGCCGAAGCGCGCCAGCAGCCGCTTGGCGAGGTCCTTGGTATCGCGGCGGGGAATGGCGCGGAACAGCACCATCTCGAGCAGCTCGTAGTCCGGCAGCGCATCCGCCCCGGCCTGACGGAACCGCGCCCGCAACCGTTCGCGATGGCCGGTATAGAGCGGCTGCGGCGCTTCGAGGAACGAGCCTTGCGCGGTTTCCGGCGTGTCCGGCAATCCATCCGATGCAGTCGCGTCCGGAGCGGCTTTGGGATCTCGCGCGCCGGGATCGTGCATCGGTCACACCAGCATCAGCTCTTGCGGGACGGCCATTCGAGGCCAGCCGGCGAGTGCGTGAACACCTCGCAACCGGTCTCCGTCACGCCGATCGTATGCTCGAACTGGGCCGACAGCTCGCGGTCCCGCGTCACCGCCGTCCAGCCGTCCGACAGCACCTTCACATGCGGCTTGCCGAGATTGATCATCGGCTCGACCGTGAACAGCATGCCCGGCTCGATCACGGCGCCTTCGCCTGCCTGACCGTAGTGGAGGATATTCGGCCGGTCGTGGAACAGCCGGCCGAGGCCATGGCCGCAGAAATCCCTGACCACGCTGCAGCGCTCGCCCTCCGCGAACTCCTGGATCGCCGCGCCGATGTGCCCGAGCGTGTTGCCGGGCTTCACCTGCGCGATGCCGCGGTTCAGCGCCTCGTACGTGACCTCGATCAACCGCTCCGCCCGCCGGCTGATCTGCCCGACCGCGTACATGCGGCTCGTATCGCCGTGCCAGCCGTCGACGATCAGCGTCACGTCGATATTGACGATATCGCCCTCGCGCAGCGGCTTCGGCCCGGGGATGCCGTGGCAGACCACGTGGTTGATTGACGTGCAGATGGACTTCGGAAAGCCGCGGTAGTTGAGCGGCGCCGGCACCGCGCCGTGATCGAGCGCGAACGAGAGCACGCGGTCGTCCAGCTCCTCCGTCGTTACGCCGGGTTCCACGTAGGGCGCGAGCATGTCGAGCGCGGCCGCGGCGAGTTGCCCGGCCTTGCGCATGGCGGCGAAGGCTTCCGGCCCGTGCCGCTTGATCTGACCTGTTTCGCGCAACTGCGCGCGGGTGACTTCGACGTTCGACATCATGGCGGGGCCTCTCCCCCGTGGGATACGCGTGAAATGTAATCCGAATCGCCCGCTGCGCAACGCTCCGAGCGGGAACAGTTAAAACCTCATAGCAAAACGGCGGCTGCCGTAAGGCGCCGCCGTCTTATCTGATCCGCGGACCGGGTGTCTGCCGGGCGCGTTATTCCTTGGCCTCTTCGGCGGGCACTTCCGCTGCGGTGGCTTCCGCAATGAGCCGCTGCGCCTCGCTCACCCAGTCGTCACGCTCGATCTGGCCGTTGAGCTTCAACGCCTCGTCCACGTTGGCGATATCGTCGTCCGAGAAGTTGGCGATCTGCTCATACTTGTAGCAGTTGAGCGTCTTGAGACGCGCTGCGAGATCGGCGTCGATCCCCTTGATCTGCGTGAGATCGTCGGCCTCGCCCTTGGGCTTCTTGAAGCCCTTCCAGGCTGCGTTGAGGCGGCGCGCACGCACGTCCGTGCGCTCGAAGATGCGGGCGGCGCGGCCACGGCGGCCACGCAGATAGTAAAGCTTCGCGCGGCGCACCTTGCCGCGGCGCAGAACCTCGATCTCGGCAATGTAGGGCGAATAGATCGGGAACACGCGCTCCACGCCCTCGCCGTAGGAGATCTTGCGGACGGTGAAGCTCTCGTTGATGCCGCCGCCCGAGCGGGCGATGACCACGCCCTCATAGGCCTGCAGGCGGGTCGACTGGTTCTTGCCGTCGCCCTCGATGACCTTCACCATCACCTTGACGGTATCCCCGGGGCCGAACTCCGGCACGGTACGGGTCTTGAGCACGGCGTCCATCTGCTCGCGCTCGAGCTCTTGAATGATGTTCATTTTCGTTCCTTTTTGCTTGTACATCAATGCAGAGGAGCGGC
>CAZDUD010000212.1:0-3506 GCA_964508485.1 uncultured Hyphomicrobium sp.
CCCGCGAAAATGATGCCGAGCGCGAAGGCACCCTCGAGCTTGCCGAGCGCCGCCTTGATCGCATCGATCGGCCCGAGCCCATGCTCGAGCTCATCTGTGACCAGATGCACAACGGCTTCCGTGTCGGTATCGGTCTCGAACCGGTGCCCCTTGGCCGAAAGCTCGGCCTTGAGCTCGCGGAAGTTCTCGATGATGCCGTTGTGGACCACGGAGACCTTGGCGTTCATGTGCGGATGCGCGTTGCGCTCCGTCGGCCGGCCGTGCGTCGCCCAGCGCGTATGCCCGATGCCGGTATGACCCGAAAGCGGCTCAGTCAGCAGGCGCGATTCGAGGTTGCGCAGCTTTCCTTCCGCGCGCCGCCGCTCCAGGTGCCCGTTCTCGACCGTCGCCACGCCGGCGCTGTCATACCCGCGGTACTCAAGCCGCCGAAGCGCGTCGACGAGGTCCGTCGCCACGGGTTTGCTGCCGAGAATGCCGACGATGCCACACATCGGTGAGCCCTTCGCTGCCCTGGATGGAAAGGAGAAATGATACCGATACTTTGATATTGGCCTACGAAAGCCGGTGCGTGCTTTCAAATCAAAGAATATGTCGAATCTTAACCGACCTTAACGCCGCATTACTTGCTCTGGGTCGCCTTGCGCCGGGCCATCATGGTGCGGAACTTCAGCGCCCATCCGGGACGCTCGTCCTGCGTGCTGCGCTCGAGCGCCAGTGAGTCCGCCGCCACGTCCTTGGTGATCACGCTGCCCGACCCGATGTAGGCGCCAGCCCCGATCTTGACAGGCGCGACCAGCGCCGAGTTCGAGCCGACGAACGCCCCCTCGCCGACCTCGGTCTTGTGTTTGAAGAAGCCGTCGTAGTTGCAGAAGATCGTACCGGCCCCGATGTTCGCCTTCGCCCCAACCGCCCCGTCGCCGAGGTAGGAGAGATGGTTGGCCTTGGCGCCGTCGCCCATCGCCACGTTCTTGACCTCGACGAAGTTGCCGACGTGCACGTCCCGCCCCAGCACCGCGCCGGGACGCAGCCGCGCGAACGGCCCCACCCGGGCGCCGGGGCCGATATGTGCGCCTTCAATATACGAGTTGGCCTTGATCTCCGCGCCGGTTTCAACCGTGACACCCGGCCCGAAGAACACGTTGGGCTCGATCACGACGTCCTGGCCGAGCACCGTGTCGAACGACAGCCAGACCGTCTCCGGCGCGATCAGCGTCACGCCCTCGGCCATGACACGCTGGCGCGCGCGCCGCTGCCAGATGGCCTCCGCTTGCGCAAGCTCCCCGCGCGCGTTGACGCCGAGCACTTCGTCTTCGTCGCAGACGACGACGCCGGCCCGGCCACCGCCCTTGCGCACGATCTCGATTGCGTCCGTGAGATAGAACTCGCCCTTGGCATTGGCGTTGCCGATCTTGTCGAGCACCGCAAGCGGCTGATCGAGCCGGAACGCCATCACCCCCGAGTTGCAGAGCCGGATCTGAAGCTCCGCCGCGCTCGCGTCCTTCGCTTCGCGGATCGCCGTCAGCGTCCCGTCCGCGTCAGTGACGAGACGGCCATAGCTGCCTGGCTCGCGCGCCTCGAAGCCGAGCACCGCAACCTCAGCACCGCGATCCAGCTCCACGCGAAGCCTGCCAATGGTCTCGGGCGTGATCAGCGGCGTATCGGCAAACAGCACCAGGAGGTCGCCCGTATGCGCCGCAATCGCCGCCCGCGCGGCCAGCACCGCGTCCGCCGTCCCGGCTTGGTTCTCCTGCACGAAAACCGTCGCACCGGGTGCCGAGGCGAGGGCCTCATCGCGCACCTCGTCCATACCCGGCCCCACCACCACCGCGAGCTTGCCGCCGCCGACGCCCTTGGCCAGCGCCAGCACATGCCCCAGCATCGACCGGCCCGCGATTGCGTGCAGCACCTTGGGGAGAGCGGAGCGCATACGCGTTCCCTTGCCGGCGGCAAGTATGACAGTGAGCAACGGTCGGCTCATGACGGGATCCTGGTGACGACGGGCAATGCGGGCTGCACGCTATCGCCCCGCACTCCGGTTCGCAAATGGGCACTTACGGCCGAAACGGTGTTAACAGGCGATGGTCCGTCACCCGGCTGATTTCCCCAAATCGTCCACAGTTGCATCGGCCCGCAAAGTTGCCCCGCCAGGGCGACTCAGACACCACCTTAGACGGGTTGAAGTCGCGTCGCCCGGCGTCGGTGTCGAGATCGCACGTCCGCCTGCGACGCGGTGAAAAGGCCACCACATTCAGTAGGTCCCGGATCGAGATCATGACGGAAAAAAGCTTGCCTCAGCCGAGTTCGCCGCATGCCCGGAGCCGCACGTTCACGAGGTACTCGCTGATCTGGGCGGTCGCAGCCGGCATTTCCCTGCTTTATCTCATTTTGCTGGCCACTCAGCCGGATCTTGTCGCGCGTCTGCTCGGATCGGGCAGCGCGACGGCGGAGAACGATGCCACGCAGAAAGCGCTCACCGAGACCGTCGCCGAGGTTCGTTCGCTGCGCGACACGATCGACCTGTTCCGCAGCGAGCTGATCGAGGTCCGGGCCCAGGTCTCGAACCAGTCGGACGCCACAAGCAATCTCGCCGCCCGCGTCGGCACGCTGGAAACGGCAGCCGCCGAGCCGCAGAAAGTCGCCGACGCGCAAACCGCAAAGAAGGAAAAGGAAGCTGCGGCGAAAAAGGCCAAGGAGCTCGCCGCAAAGGAAGCCAAGGAAGCGGCCGCCAAGAAGGCCGCAAAGCCGGACATCGAAACCGGCAGCGTCGCTCAGCCCGCCGCCGGCGCCATCACCTTCGGTCCGGCCATCGTCACACCGGCGGCCACGCCGCCGACGGCTCCCGCCGGCCAGGTCGGCGTTCAGATCGCGACCGGCCCCTCCGTCGACAGCCTGCGCTTGAGCTGGACCCTGCTCAACGAGCGTCACGGATCGAGCTTCCGCTCGCTCGAGCCGCGCTACACGACCAACATGTCCGGAACCGAGCAGACCTATGACCTGGTCGTCGGACCGGTCGCCTCGATCGACGAGGCCAAGCGGCTCTGCCAGGAGCTGGCCATGAAAGCGACGCCCTGCACCGTAAGCCGCTTCACCGGCGACGCACTCTAAAATTTGACCACAAAAGAAAACCCCTCTCCCCGCGCGTGCGAGGAGAGGGGTTTTCTTTTGTGCAGCCCTGACGTCAGACGACGGCGACCTCTAAAGCTCGCCCGAGTTGAACGTATCGCAGGTCTTCATCTGTCCCGACTGGAACCCGCGCTTGAACCAGTCGACGCGCTGCGCAGCCGAGCCGTGCGTGAACGCGTCCGGCACTACATAGCCCTGCTGCCGCTTCTGGATCATGTCGTCGCCGATCTGGCTCGCCGCGTTGAGGCCTTCCTCGATATCGCCGCTCTCGAGGCGGTTGTTGAGCTGATCGTTGAGATTGGCCCACACGCCCGCGAGGCAGTCGGCAGTTCTGCGGCGAAAGCATGTTCAGCCGCGCCAGCGATGCCTCGAAAGTCGCGCTG
>CAZDUD010000213.1:0-3447 GCA_964508485.1 uncultured Hyphomicrobium sp.
AGTACCGACGGGAGCGACTGGATCCGGCCGGCCGCGGCCACGCGGAGCGGCGACCAGCCTCTGGGGCTGGGTGATCGAGCGGCTCGCCTACCGGCCGCTGCGAGGCTCGTTCCGCCTCGCGCCGCTGATCTCGGCGATCGGCATGTCGATCTTCCTTTCGAACTTCGTGCAACTCGTGCAGGGGCCGAACAACAAGACGCTCGAGCCGATCCTTTCCAACGTGCTCGAGTTTCCGGTCGGCGACGGCACCGTCACGCTCGCGGAGAAGCAGCTTGTCATCATGGTGGTGACGGCGGCGCTGCTCGGCGTGCTCTGGTACGTCGTGCGCCATACGCCGCTCGGGCGTGCGCAACGGGCCTGCGAGCAGGACCGCAAAATGGCATCGCTGCTCGGCGTCGATGTGGACCGCACCATCTCGCTCACGTTCGTGATCGGTGCGATGCTGGCCTCGGTCGCCGGGCTTCTATGGATGATGTACTATGGCGTCGTCAGCTTCTCGGATGGCTTCGTGCCCGGCGTCAAAGCCTTCACGGCGGCGGTGCTCGGCGGCATCGGCTCGCTTCCGGGTGCGGTGCTCGGCGGTCTTTTGATCGGACTCATCGAGACGTTCTGGTCGGCCTACTTCACGATCGACTACAAGGATGTCGCCGCGTTCTCCATCCTCGCCATCGTCCTCATCTTCCTGCCCTCCGGCCTGCTTGGCCGGCCCGATGTCGAGAAGGTCTGAGCCATGGGGGCGCCGGCAGATGCGTTGAAGAAGGCGCTCATCGCCGGGCTCATTACGCTCGGCCTCTGTTTTCCGATCGTGGCGCTGCGCACGGACGCCAATTTCTCCAACCAGCTCGTACTCACGCCGCGATGGGGGCTCGCCTTTACGCTGGCTGCCGTTGCCGCTGCCGCAGTCTTCCTCATCTCGCTACTGCGGCCGGCGGGCTTCGAGCGCGCAACACCGAAGAAGGCGCTCGATACGGCGCCGCCGCATCCTTTCCTGCGATACCTCCCGCGTATCGGCCTCGCATTCCTCCTCGCCTATCCGTTTCTTGCGCTGGCGATCTCGTCGTCGGGCGGGCCGGGCCTGCTGAAGCTCGTCGATACCTACGGCATCCAGATCCTCGTCTATGTGCTGCTGGGGCTCGGCCTCAACATCATCCTCGGACTTGCGGGGCTGCTCGATCTCGGCTTCGTCGCGTTCTACGCAGTCGGCGCCTACTCGTCGGCGCTGCTGACGACGACGTTCGGGCTCTCGTTCTGGATCGTGCTGCCGCTGGCCGGCATCCTGGCCGCGTTCTGGGGCGTCATGATCAGCCTGCCGGTGCTGCGGCTCAAGGGCGACTACATCGCCATCGTCACGCTGGCGTTTGCCGAGATCGTGCGGCTCGTGCTCGTCAACTGGGTGCCGGTCACGGGAGGCTATGCCGGCATCTCGAGCATTCCGAAGCCGACGCTGCTCGGGCTCTCGCTCGGACCTGAGGCGGGCTCGCTCACGTCGCTCCTCGGCATTCCATACTCGCCGTTCTACCGCCTCGCGTTCATGTACTATCTCGTGCTCGCGCTGGCACTCGTGGCCTACTGGGCGACGCTGCGGCTGCGGACGCTTCCGGTCGGGCGCGCGTGGGAAGCCATGCGCGAGGACGAGATCGCGTGCCGCTCGCTCGGCATCAACACGGTGACGACCAAGGTCACGGCGTTCGCGGCTGGTGCTTTCTTCGGCGGCCTCGCGGGCGCGTTCTTCGCTGCGCACTACGGCTTCATCAGCCCGAAGTCGTTCGAGTTCCTGGAGAGCGCGATGATCGTCGCCATCGTCGTGCTCGGAGGCCTCGGCAGCATGATCGGCGTCGCGATCGCGGCGACGGTTATGGTCGGCGGCACGGAGCTTCTGCGCGAGCTCGGCGTTCTGAAAGCCGTGTTCGGACCCGAGTTCGATCCGGCGCAGTATCGTATGCTACTATTCGGCCTCGCCATGGTGATGCTCATGGTCTGGCGGCCGAAGGGGCTCATCGCAACCCGCGAGCCGACCGTGCGCCTCACGCCACAGCCGACGCGCGGTGCGCCGGCGGCCACGGCGGCGGAGTGAGGCCCTCCCATGCGCTGGCTCTCCGATCCCCTGCTCACGGTCGACCATCTCTCGATGCGGTTCGGTGGCCTCGTCGCAATCAACGACTTCTCGTTCACGGTGGGGCGCGGCGACATCACGGCGCTCATCGGCCCCAACGGCGCGGGCAAGACCACGGTCTTCAACTGCATCACCGGGTTCTACAAGCCGACGAGCGGTCGACTTGCGCTCGCGCATGGCGGCCTAGTCGCGCCGGACGCGGTCGAGGCGCTCACGCGGTCGGACAAGAAGCGTACGCAGGGCGCCTCCCCCGAGCTGTTCCTGCTCGAGCGCATGCCGGATCATGCCATCGCGTCGGAAGCCCGCGTGGCGCGCACGTTCCAGAACATCCGGCTGTTCCCCGGCATGACCGTGCTCGAGAACCTCATCGTCGCCCAGCACAAGACGCTGATGGCGGCGTCCGACTACAGTCTGGGCGGTCTCCTGGGGTTCGCGAAATATCGCGCCGCCGAGCGCAAGGCCGTCGACCTCGCCAAGGCGTGGCTCGAGGTTGTGGGGCTCGTGGCGCGCGCCGACGATCCGGCCGGCGACCTTCCCTACGGCGCGCAACGGCGGCTCGAGATCGCACGCGCCATGTGCACGAACCCGGTGCTGCTCTGTCTCGACGAGCCGGCCGCCGGCCTCAACAACCGCGAGAGTGCCGAACTTACGCACCTCCTGCGCGGCATCCGCGCGCAGACCGGCGTCTCTATCCTACTCATCGAGCACGATATGTCGGTCGTCATGGATATTTCCGACCATGTGGTCGTCATCGAGTATGGCGTGAAGATCGCGGACGGCACGGCGGACGCGGTCAAATCCGATCCGAAGGTGATCGCTGCCTACCTCGGTGTCGACGACGAGGAGGTGGCCGGCGCCGAAGCAGGGAGCATCAGGCCATGACCGCTCCCCTGCTCGCGATCCAAGGCGTCTCGGCCTTCTACGGCAACATCCAGGCGCTCAAGGGCGTCTCGCTCGACGTCAACCGCGGCGAGATCGTGACGCTGATCGGCGCCAACGGCGCGGGCAAGTCCACGCTCATGATGACGGTGTTCGGCAGCCCGCGTGCGCGCGACGGCGAGATCCTGTTCGAGGACAAGCCGATCACGAAGCTCTCGACACATGCGATCGCGCGGCT
Source organism: uncultured Hyphomicrobium sp. (assembly GCA_964508485.1). Classification (GTDB taxonomy): domain Bacteria; phylum Pseudomonadota; class Alphaproteobacteria; order Rhizobiales; family Hyphomicrobiaceae; genus Hyphomicrobium_C. The sequence goes on from CAZDUD010000213.1 coordinate 3,231, forward strand.
GCGCATCGCGCAGTCGCCCGAGGGGCGGCGTATCTTCCAGCGCATGACGGTGCTCGAAAACCTGCAGATGGGCGCGGCGGTCGACGGAAGCGCGAATTTTGAGGAAGACCTCGCGCGCGTGACGCAACTCTTTCCACGCCTCAAGGAGCGGCTCACGCAACGCGGCGGCACGCTGTCGGGCGGCGAGCAGCAGATGCTCGCCATCGCGCGCGCGCTC
>CAZDUD010000214.1:0-3437 GCA_964508485.1 uncultured Hyphomicrobium sp.
AGTACCGCATCAACCCCGGCAACGTCGGCTTCAAGGACAAGAAGGACCGCCAGTTCGCCGACATCATCGAGATCGCGCTGAAGCACGGCAAACCCGTGCGCATCGGCGTCAACTGGGGCTCGCTCGACCAGGATCTCTTAACGCGCCTCATGGACCAGAACGCAGCGCTCTCCGAGCCGAGGGACGCCCGCGAGGTCATGCACGAAGCCATCGTGCAGTCCGCACTCCTGTCGGCCGAGCAGGCCGAGAGCCTCGGCATGGGCGCCGACAGGATCATCCTCTCGGCCAAGGTCTCGTCCGTGCAGGACTTGATCGCCGTCTACCGCATGCTGGCGGCGCGCTGCCGCTACGCCCTCCATCTCGGCCTGACCGAAGCCGGCATGGGCTCGAAAGGCATCGTCGCCTCGACCGCCGCCCTCGGCGTGCTGCTGCAGGAAGGCATCGGCGACACCATCCGCATCTCGCTGACACCCGAGCCCGGCGGCGACCGCACGCTCGAGGTGAAGGTCGGCCAGGAAATATTGCAGACGATGGGTTTCCGCTCGTTCGTCCCCGTCGTCGCCGCCTGCCCCGGCTGCGGCCGCACCACGTCCACCGTCTTCCAGGAGCTCGCGCGCGACGTCGAGGCCATGATCCGCGACCGCATGCCAGAATGGAAGACGCGCTATCCGGGCGTCGAGACGCTGAACTTCGCCGTCATGGGCTGCATCGTGAACGGGCCGGGCGAATCGAAGCACGCCGACATCGGCATCTCACTGCCCGGCACCGGCGAGAGCCCGGCCGCACCCGTATTCATCGACGGCAAGAAGGCCATGACGCTGCGCGGCCCCAACATCGCCGCCGACTTCAAGACCATCGTCGAGGACTACATCGAGCGCCGCTTCGGCATCGGCGCCAACCGCGAGACCGCCGAAGCGCAGGGCTGACCAGAGTGCTTCCGGAAAAGTGGGAGCCGGTCATGGCGGAGCCATGCGGGTCCAATGTCCGGTAAGAAGCACGACAAAACAAAACCTGGAGCCGTTCCGCGATTCCACCAAAACCGGAACGGCTCTAATTCGCGCTCCACTCGTTGGTGCCGTCGGCGCAGATGTGCGTGATGAACTCACAGTTCTTGCCGCCGTCCTTCTCGCACGCATCGACCGCGAGCTTCTTCGCCGAGTCGAGCGTAGTGTCGGCGCCCCAGCCCGACGCCCAGTCGTCCTTGCGCCGCTCGCCGGCCGCGAGCACCCAGCACTGTTCGTGGAAGCTCGCATAAGCTTCGCACCCTCCATGGTCGGACCGCGACGTGCACTTCGCCATCGCCGCATCCTTCGCCTCGGATTCCGACCCCTTGCCCACGACGCTCCAGACGACCGCGCCGGAATCCTTCGCAACCGCGCCCCAATCCTCGATCCAGTAGAGGATGCCCTCGCCGCACTCGGCCGCCATGGCGCGGAACGCCGCCTCGAACCCGTCCGTCGGAAACGACAGCCGGAGCGTGCCGCCGTAGGGCGAGGCACCGGTCATCTGCACCTCACCGCCGTGCTTCCTGAGCGTGCGCGTCACCTGGCGCGACCACTTGCCGTCGGACTCCTGCACCATCGAGATCTCGTCCCCTTCCACAAGCAGCAGCTGGTGGACGGTCCCGGCCGAGAGATTGATGGGCGATGACGCGTCGAACAGGTTGGACTTGGCAAGATAGATCTCGAACTCGTCGCCCGTGGAAGCGCGCTTGCGGGCGAACCGGAGCGTCGGGCGCGCCGTAGCGATGGTGCGCCCGTCGATGCGCGTCGCCCCCGTCGTGATATCGCAGCGATCCGCATCCTTGGCGAGGAACCAGCGCCCAAAGACGGTAGCCCCCGGCACGAAATAGGGATCGAGCTCGACGTTCTCGTCGAGGATGCGGTTCAGGATATCCTGGTTGAGCGTTCCGGTCTCGGGACGCCCGATGGCATGCTGATAGCTTTTGAGGGCGGCGCGGACATCGGACAGGACGGCCGGCCCGCTCCCGTGCAGATAGCCGAGACGCCGGAGCACGAACTCGACCTTGCTCCACACGCCGTCGGCGTTGCTGGCCAGCGCCGGCAGGTTGCGCTCGGCCGCATCGCCGACGATGGCAACGGGCTCCGTCGGGGGAGGCGGTATGTCGGCCGTCTCCTCTTCCTTGCCCGCGAAGACCCGGAACAGGAAGACACCGACCATGATCAGCGCCGCGCCGCGCAGCACATAGTCCGGCCAGCGGAGACCGCCCCGATCCTCGGACTTGGCTGCCGGTGTCTCCGACTTTGGCTTGGGCGTGAGCGTCGCCTTGATCTTGTCGACGCCCTCCTTCCCGAGCAGGCGCGCCACCAGCGGCCGGCCGTCGTCGGCCGGCGCGAACTTCGTCGCCGCTGTCGCGGCCCGCGTGCTGCTCGGGTTCGGAAGCAGCTTGCGGCGCCACTCGCGGACCGTGACCGGACGATCGTCCGGATCGGGCTGCAAGGCCCAGTCGATCGCGTCGAGGAACTCGCGGCGGTAGGCCCCGCGCGCCGCATCGCGCGCCGAGACATAGGGGTCGTTGCGCACGCGCGAGAGCGCATCCGGCGGCGGCCCGCCCGCGATGACGCTGTAGATCGTCGCCGCAAGCGAATAGATGTCGGACCACGCGCCCTGCAGCTTCGTCTCGCGGTCGTACTGCTCGATGGGCGAGTAGCCGGGCTTCACGATTGCAGCGACCGTCTGCGTGCGCCGCGCCATCGCCTGACGGCTGGCGCCGAAGTCGATCAGGACGGGGCTGTCGTCGTCACGGACCAGGATGTTGTCGGGCGCAATGTCGCGGTGATAGATGCCGGCCGCGTGCAGGGCTTCGAGCGCATCGAGCAGCGGCTTGAGCAGGGTATCGAGCTCGGCCTGCTGCGGCGGCCGCGGGAAGTACGCATCGAGCGTGCGCCCCTCCTCGAAGCTCATCACGAAATAGCCGGTGTCGTTGCCCTCGAAGTAGCGCATGCAGCGCACGATGTTGGGATGCTGCAGGCGGGCGAGACGGCGCGCCTCCTCGATGAACTGCGAGAGCCCCCATTCGAACGGCTCCACCTCGCTCTTGGAGCGCGGCTGCACGGTGACGGTGTTCGAGCGGCTGGCGAAATCGCGCGGGAAGTACTCCTTGATGGCCACATCGACGTCGAGCTTGATGTCATGCGCGCGATAGGTGATGCCGAAGCCCCCGGACCCCAGGATGCCGTCGATGCGGTACTCGTCGGCGAGCAGCGTATCGAGCGGGAGCGCAGTTTCGTCGTGTTCCATAGAAAATCCTGGAATGGGATGGCCCGCTGTGACGACTAACCCGAAAGAGGGCCGAATAGAACGGCTTTCATGCGTTTTCTTCGAAATGCAAGGTATATCCCACCGCACCGAAGCGCACGTGCGCATCTGGCGGCACGATCACTTTGCCGGTGATGCGCTGCTGCTCGACGAAGGTA
>CAZDUD010000215.1:0-3428 GCA_964508485.1 uncultured Hyphomicrobium sp.
CCGGCGCTGGCCCGGCTGCATCGCGCGACAGCGACGAGGCCTTGCGCATCATCGAGGAGCGCCGCCCGCAGCTCGTCATCCTCGATATCTGGCTGCAAGGCAGCCGTCTCGACGGGCTGGAAGTTCTGTCCGTCATCAAGCGCACGTATCCGGAACTGCCGGTGGTCATCATCTCTGGCCATGGCAACGTCGAGACGGCCGTGACGGCGATCAAGCGCGGTGCGTACGACTACATCGAAAAGCCGTTCAAGGCGGACCGGCTGGTGCTGGTCACGCTGCGCGCGCTCGAAGCGTCCCAGCTCAAGCGCGAGGTGCGGGAGCTCAAGGAGCGCTCGACGGTCTCGGCCGAGATGATCGGCAAGTCGCCGGCCATCAACCAGCTCAAGGGTGCCATCGACCGCCTTGCACCGACCAACAGCCGTATCCTGATCCGCGGCGCGTCGGGTGCGGGCAAGGAGCTTGCGGCGCGCATCCTGCACCAGAAGTCGCAGCGCGCGGATGGGCCGTTCATCGTGCTCAACGCTGCCTCCATGGCGCCTGATCGTGTCGAGGAGGAGCTGTTTGGAACCGAGGATCGCTCGGGTGGGCCGCGCAAGGTAGGTGCGCTCGAGGAGGCGCACGGGGGAACGCTCTACATCGACGAGGTGGCCGACATGCCGCTCGAGACGCAGGGCAAGGTGCTGCGCGTGCTCGTCGAGCAGAAGTTCCAGCGCCTCGGCGGCGCGCAGAAGGTCTCGGTCGACGTGCGCATCGTCTCGTCCACGAGCCGCGACCTCGAGCGCGACATGAGCGAGGGGCGCTTCCGCGAGGATCTCTATCACCGGCTCAACGTGGTGCCGCTGCGCGTGCCGGGTCTTGCCGAGCGGCGCGAGGATATCCCGGACCTCATCCAGTACTTCGTGAGCCAGCTCTCGCAGGCTTCCGGCCTTGCGCCGCGGCGCATCGGCGAGGACGCCATTGCCGTGCTGCAGGCTCACGACTGGCCGGGCAACGTGCGCGAGCTTCGCAACAACATCGAGCGGCTCATGATCCTTGCGGGTGGCGATCCCGGTGCGGTCATCACCGCCGACATGCTACCCGAGGAGATCGGATCGAACGTTCCGCTGCCGGTGAACGGCGGGGCGGAGCATCTGATGTCGCTTCCTCTGCGCGAGGCGCGCGAGATCTTCGAGCGCGAATACCTGCTGGCGCAGATCAACCGCTTCGGCGGCAACATCTCGCGTACGGCCGAGTTCGTCGGCATGGAGCGCTCGGCGCTGCACCGGAAGCTGCGCGCGCTCGGCGTCTCGTCCGACCAGCGCGTGGGCGAGAAGGTTGGCTGAAGGCAGTAGGCAGTAGGCAGTAGGCAGTAGGCAGTAGGAGCGGGTATGACGCGCGTCGTTTATGTCAACGGGCGCTATCTGCCCTATGCCGAGGCCGGCGTGCATGTGGAAGACCGCGGTTTCCAGTTCGCCGACTCGATCTACGAGGTCTGCGAGATCAACGACGGGCGGATCGTCGACGAAACGCGGCACATGGAGCGTCTCGAGCGCTCGCTCAGCGCGCTTCACATTGCCATGCCGATGTCACGTCGCGCGCTGGGGCTGGTGCTCCGCGAGGTGGTCCGGCGCAACCGGGTCAGGACCGGGCTCTTCTACCTTCAGGTAACACGCGGTGTCGCACCGCGCGATTTTCCGTTTCCTGCAGGCGACGTGGCGCCGACACTCGTCTGTCTCGCGCGACGCGTGGACGATGCGAAACGCGAGGCGCGGGCGGCGGCCGGCATCTCCGTCAAGACCATTGCTGATATCCGGTGGGGACGCTGCGATATCAAAACGGTCATGCTGCTGCCGGCCGTGCTGGCCAAAGAGGCTGCGGCCGAGGATGGGGCGCAGGAGGCGTGGCTTGTTGATTCCCAGGGGTTCGTTACCGAGGGCGCGTCGAGCAATGCCTGGATTATCGACCGTTCCGGCAACCTCGTCACGAGACCGACCGGAAATGCAATCCTGCCCGGCGTGACGCGCAGAACACTTCTTGATTTGCTTAGTCGGGAAAAAATCCCGCTCACTGAGCGTGCCTTCAGCGTGGAGGAGGCGCTCGCCGCGCGCGAGGCGTTCATCACCTCGGCTTCAGGCACCGTGATGCCCGTCGTCATGATCAATAAAGTCCCCATCGGGAACGGTCATCCTGGAGAGCTGACGCTACGGCTGCGCTCAATCTTTCATCAGGTTGCCGAACTTTCTCACTAAGGTGTACTGAGGCTAATTCTCCATGTTGTCCCGCCCGCCGCTCACGCTTATTGTCCCGCAATCTAGATATGTTAGCTGCTCCTGAGTCATGGGCTGTTCGGCGCGCTCGTGGCGGGTCGGCCTTCAAGCCAAGCGACCAAGATCAAAGTCCAGGAAGAGGCTAAATAAAAAGAGGCAACAAACATGGCCGCAGATCGCGCTCAGAACCTTCAGGACACTTTTCTCAATCACGTCCGCAAGAGCAAAACACCCCTCACGATTTTCCTCGTCAACGGCGTCAAGCTTCAGGGCATTGTGACGTGGTTCGACAACTGTTGCGTTCTCTTGCGCCGCGACGGTCACTCGCAGTTGGTCTATAAACACGCCATATCGACCATCATGCCGGGCGCTCCGGTCCATCTCATGGAAGCGGAGGTCGACGGTCAGCAAGGGTGAGATCCTATCGACCGCACTACGAAGCCGGACCTCGGGCCGGCCAAGACAAGCCTGAGCAAACCGGGCAGCACACCGAAAGCGTTGAATGATGACGCCGGCGAACGGGCGCGCGCAATGCGCACGCTCGTGCTCGTGCCGGTTCTTACGCGTGCGCGCGGCGCTTCCGGTGGAGAGACGAGCCGGCCTGTCTCTCTGCATTCGCCTGAGGACCGCCTTGCCGAAGCCAAGGGGCTTGCGGAGGCCATCGATCTCAACGTGATCGGGGCCGATCTCGTTCCCGTGCCCAATCCGAAACCGGGGACGCTGTTCGGGTCCGGCAAAGTCGAGGAGATTGCCGCACGCGTAGCGGAGAGCGAAGTCGGGCTCGTCATCGTCGATCACGCGATCAGCCCGGTGCAGCAGCGCAATCTCGAGAAGGCGTGGAACGCCAAGGTCCTCGATCGCACGGGCCTCATTCTCGAAATCTTCGGGCGGCGCGCGCAGACGCGTGAAGGCCGTCTGCAGGTGGAGCTTGCACATCTCTCGTACCAGAAGGGCCGACTCGTGCGGGCGTGGACCCATCTCGAGCGGCAGCGCGGCGGACGCGGCTTCCTCGGTGGTCCGGGCGAGGCGCAGATCGAGCTCGACCGGCGCATGCTCGACGAGCGCATCGTCGCCATCAAGAGGGAGCTTGAGGGCGTCGTGCGGACGCGCGACCTGCATCGCAGGGGGCGGCGCAAGGTGCCGTATCCGGTCGTGGCCCTGGTCGGCTACACCAATGCCGGC
>CAZDUD010000216.1:0-3427 GCA_964508485.1 uncultured Hyphomicrobium sp.
GTGCCGAAGAGCTGGCCGACCGTCTCGAGCAGATCCTCCGCCATGCCCGAGCGCTCGAGGATCAGTCCCATGAAGGTGAAAAAGGGAATGGCGAGCAGGGTGTCGTTGCGCATCACGTCGAAGATGCGGCCCGGCATCGACTGCAGGAGATGCCAGGAGAGCGTGATGGCGCCGTTCGAGTGCGGCGCAAGCTCGACGCCGATGAAGAAGAACGCGAGCCCGACAGCGCCGAGCGAGAACGCGACCGGATAGCCGAGCAAAAGGAAGATAACCAGCGACGCGAACATGATCGGCGCCAGGTTCTGCGCGAGAAATGCCGTCATGCGATGCAGTCCCCGCTCTCTCTGCCTCCCATCATGGCGCGGCGCCCCCGGGTTTCGCGTCCCCATTCCGCATTTCGCCGGCTGCCACGACGGCCTCGTGGTAGCCGCCATGTCCGGTTTTCTCGTCGAGGTCGCCGCGCATGATGGCGATGCGCTTGATCAGCTCCGAGACCCCTTGCGCGAACAGGAGCGCGAACGCCACCGGGATCAACGCCTTGATGGGCCACAGCGGCAACCCGCCCGCATTCGGAGACTGCTCGTTCTGCGCGAACGACGTCGCAAAGAAGATGACCGACGTGTAGACGATCATCGCGGCCATCGGCAGCAGAAAGAGCGTATGCCCGAGAAGCTCGATCCGGTTGCGCGCTGCGGCGGAGAGACGGCAGTTGATGATGTCGATGCGAATATGCTCGTTGACGGCTAGCGTCCAGGGGGCGGCCAGCAGGAACACCAGCGCGAACAGCCACCATTGGACCTCGAGCAGCGAGTTCGCGCTCCAGCCGAACGCCTTGCGCACGACGGCATTGGCGGCGCTGATGACCGCGGCGACGACGATCAGCCACGCAACCGACCGGCCTATGGTGGCCGAGGCCCGGTCTATCAGGCGGCTCAAGGCCAGAAATCCCTTCATCGTTCCCTTCCCCACGGGTCGGCGCGCCTTGTGGTGGAGCGTCCGCCGCCTTCCTATATCCGATCGAAGCGTGGGGGAGAACCGCGGAGAGGGGGAGAGCTATTGGGAACCGACCTTGCGGGTTTCCGGCGCATGACGTAGGGCAGGCGGGGGAAGCATCCCTCGGGATCGTTCCAAACAATCTCGGGATCGTTCCAAACAATGAAGAAAGCACAAGGAGCCAGGGCATGTCCGATTTGAGGGCGCAAGTCGTCGAACGGCTGCGGCGCGTCAAAGGCCCGGACCTAGAAGGCAACATCGTCGATCTCGGGCTCGTGTCGGACATTCTGGTCAAGGACGGGCGCGTCTATTTCTCGATCACGGTGCCGGCAGCGCGCGCCGAGGAGCTCGAGCCCCTGCGCGGAGCGGCCGAGAAGGTCGTAAAGGAGATCGAAGGCGTCGCCGGCGTGGTCGCCGTGCTGACCGCCGAGGCGGGTCCCGGCCAGGCAGCGCGCCCCGCGCCACCGCGGCCGGCCGCTTCACCGTCCGGCAACGGCCGCGAGCATCCGCGCGTGACGGAAGCCCGCGCACGCGGCGCTGCAGGCGATGCCGCCCATCGCCCGCCCGCGCCGGCTGCTGCCGCACCCGTCCGCCAGACGCAAGGCATCCCCGGCGTGAAGCACATCGTCGCCGTGGCCTCCGGCAAGGGCGGCGTCGGCAAGTCGACGGTCGCCGTCAATCTGGCGCTCGGCTTCCAGGCCATCGGCCTCAAGACCGGCATCATGGACGCCGACATCTACGGGCCGTCTCAGCCGCGCTTGCTCGGCATCACGGGAAAGCCCACGCAGGCCGAGGGCAAGAAGCTCGTGCCGATGGAAGCCTACGGCCTGAAGTCCATGTCCATGGGCTACATGGTCGATGAGGACACGCCCATCGTTTGGCGCGGCCCCATGGTCGTCGGCGCATTGAGCCAGATGTTGCGTGAGGTGCTGTGGGGCGACCTCGACGTGCTGGTGATCGACATGCCACCCGGAACGGGTGATGTGCAACTCACGATCGCCCAACAGGTGCCGCTCGCCGGCGCCGTCATCGTCTCGACGCCGCAGGATCTGGCGCTGATCGACGCCCGCAAGGGTCTTGCCATGTTCAAGAAGGTGAGCGTCCCGCTGCTCGGCATCGTCGAGAACATGAGCTACTTCATCGCGCCCGATACGGGCAAGCGCTACGACATCTTCGGTCATGGCGGCGCCAAGGCCGAGGCCGAGAAGCTCGGCGTGCCGTTCCTCGGCGAGGTGCCGCTGACCATCGAGGTGCGCGAAACCTCTGACGCGGGCCGTCCCATCACTGCGACATCGCCCGAGAGCCCGAGCGCGCAAGTCTTCCGCGACATCGCCGCCAAGGCCTGGGCTGAGCTCGAGAAGGCGGCAGGCCGCGGCATGAAGCCGCCCAAGCTCGAGGTCGTACACGGCGGCGAGGCGCTGCGCGTCTCCTTCGCCACGCGTGACGAGCACGAGCTGCCTGCCGAGTTCCTGCGCGTCTTGAGCCCATCGGCGGAGGTGCAAGGACATTCGAAGGAGCAGCGCGTCACCGTTGCAGGCAAGAAGAACGTCAAGATCCGCGAGCTGCGCGGCGTTGGCAACTACGCGGTGCGCATCGTGTTCGACGACGGCCACGACACCGGGCTCTTCACCTGGTCCTACCTGCACATGCTGTCCTTGCAGAAGGACAAGCGCTGGGGCGAGTACCTCGCCGAGCTCAAGACCAAAGGCTTGTCGCGCTGAGATTGCAATTTGGGGCCGATAGCCTATCTCGACCGTGTCGTCCCTCTGATTGTCCCCAAGGAGCATCGCCATGGAATACCGCCAGCTCGGCGCGTCCGGATTGACTGTCCCTGTCCTGAGCTTTGGCTGCGGCACCTTCGGCGGCAAGGGCCCGCTGTTCAGCGCCTGGGGCGATACGGACGTGGCAGAGGCACGCCGCCTGATCGACATCTGCCTCGACGCCGGGCTCTCGATGTTCGACACCGCCGACGTCTATTCGAGCGGCGAGTCCGAGAGGATCCTGGGCGAGGCGATCAAGGGACGCCGCGATGACGTGATCATCTCCACCAAGGCGACCTTCCGCTTCAGCGACGAGCCCAACGCGGTCGGCTCGTCGCGGTATCACCTATTGAAGACCGTCGAGGCTCAGTTGAAGCGCCTCGGCACCGACTACATCGATCTCTTCCAGCTCCACGGCTTCGACGCCAAGACCCCGCCCGAGGAAACGCTCTCGACGCTCGACGACCTCGTGCGCGCCGGTAAGATCCGCTACGTCGGCGTCTCCAACTTCTCCGGCTGGCACCTGATGAAATCGCTCGCCGTCGCTGACCGCTACGGCTACCCGCGCTACGTCGCCAACCAGACCTATTACTCGCTGATCGGCCGCGACTACGAATGGGAGCTGATGCCGCTCGGCCTCGATCAGGGCGTCGGCGCCGTGGTCTGGAGCCCGC
>CAZDUD010000217.1:0-3416 GCA_964508485.1 uncultured Hyphomicrobium sp.
GCTCCGTGTTCACGTCTACCGCCACCCAGCACGGCGGACAGGAGAGCACGATCCTCGCCACGCATACCGTGCTGCTGCACCATGGCATGGTGATCGCGGGATTGCCCTATTCGTTCCAGGGCCAGATGACCCTCTCCGAGATCAGCGGCGGCTCGCCCTACGGCGCCACGACCATCGCTGCGGGCGATGGCTCTCGCCAGCCGAGCGCCAACGAGCTTGCGGGTGCACGCTTCCAGGGCAAGTACGTGGCCGAGATCGCCGCCAAGCTCGCAGCATCCTGATCTCAATAGCGATGAAACTCCACTTGCCGGCTTGGTTTTACTCCTGGCTTGGATTTAGCGCACACCCGTCCCCAACACTCCATGGCCGCCGTCATCGCGAAGCGATGCTCCGCCTCGACAGGCGGCCATCCAGGGTCAGGATGCAAACGTTCGGCTAAAGGCCCTGGATGGCCGGGTCAAAGCCCGGCCATGGAATGGACAGGAGATTCAATCCATCTGATTTAGCGACACCCTCTTCCTGTCGGCAGCCTTCGCTTAGCTTTGGTGGTTCGCCGTTCTCGTCACACATGCTAAGACGGCTCCGCACCCCCGGAGCCGTCACTATGTCCGTAACGATCTATCACAACCCCGCCTGCGGCACCTCGCGCAATACGCTCGCCATGATCCGCGCAAGCGGCGAGGAGCCGACAATCATCGAATATCTGAAGACGCCGCCGAGCCGCGAAACCCTCATCGGTCTTCTGAGCGACATGGGGCTCGCGCCGCGCGATCTGCTCCGCCGCAAGGGCACGCCCTACGACGAGCTCGATCTCGACAACCCGAAATGGACAGACGACGAGTTGATCGACGTCATGCTCGCCCATCCGATCCTGATCAACCGGCCCATCGTCGTGACGCCGCTCGGCACGCGCCTCTGCCGCCCGTCCGAATCGGTTCTCGCGATCCTGCCCAACCCCGACATTGGCGAATTCACGAAGGAGGACGGCGAGGTCGTCCAGCCGATTCCCCGCAAGCCTGCATCTTGATGCCAAGGCCAAAAGCAAACGCCAGGAGTCCTGCGGCCTTATTCGGCATATTGGGGCCGCCCCCCTCCAGGCGAGTGGCGCCACGGAGGGCGGGGTGAAATGGGACCCCTGACGCCCATTAAGTCTAGCACGAATATCCAAGCAAATTGCCGAGTTGCACCAACGCCGAATCGCGCCGCGCCGGCAGAATCGCGCTAGCTTCCGCGAACCGTGACTGAACCTGCCCTTCTGGCCGAGCGCCGGACGCGGCGTAGGATGACTTGATGCCGCCCGCCGCCTTGCGGAAATCCGCGTCCCTGCTGCCTCTCGCGCCCGCGCCGAGCCTCGCCGAGGCCCAGCATGTGCTGGAGGAGGTGTTCGGCTACACGCGCTTCCGCCCGCATCAGGCCGACATCATCGAAACGCTGGTCTCAGGCGGCGACGTATTGGCCCTGATGCCGACCGGCGGCGGCAAGTCGCTCTGCTACCAGATCCCGGCACTCGTGCGTCCCGGCACGGGCCTCGTCGTTTCCCCACTGATCGCGCTGATGCAGGATCAGGTCGACGCCCTGAAGGAAGCGGGCGTCCGCGCCGCCTTCCTCAACTCGTCGCAGGATCGCAACCAGCAGGACGCAATCGAGCGCCGCCTCGCTGCCGGCGATCTCGACCTGCTCTACGTCGCCCCGGAACGCCTCGTGCAGGAGCGCACGCTGCGCCTGCTCGACCGCGCGACCATCGCCCTCTTCGCCATCGACGAAGCCCACTGCGTCTCCCAGTGGGGCCACGACTTCCGTCCCGAGTACCGCCAGCTCAAGGTGCTCGCCGAGCGCTTCCCGGCGATCCCGCGCATCGCGCTCACCGCCACCGCCGACGATCGCACGCGCGAGGAGATCGCAACCGAGCTCCGGCTCGAGAACGCACGCCGCTTCGTCGCCAGCTTCGATCGTCCCAACATCCGCTACACGATTGCGGAGATGGGCTCCATGAGCGCCCGCGAGCGGCTCTGGAGCTTCATTTCCACCGAGCACCCCACCGACGCCGGCATCGTCTACTGCCTGTCGCGCAAATCCGTCGAGGAAACGGCCGACTGGCTCACCCGTAAGGGGCGCACGGCGCTTGCCTACCACGCAGGCCTCGATCCTGAGGTTCGCCGCAAGGCGCAGGAGCGCTTTCTCAAAGAGGACGCCATCGTCATGGTGGCGACCATCGCCTTCGGCATGGGCATCGACAAGCCGGATGTCCGCTTCGTCGCTCACCTGAACCTGCCGCGCTCCATGGAGGCGTACTACCAGGAGACCGGCCGCGCAGGCCGCGATGGTGAACCCGCCAACGCTTGGCTCGCCTACGGCATGCAGGACATCATCCAGCAGACGCAATGGATCGCGCAGAGCGAGGGCTCGGAGCTCTTCAAGCGTACCCAGCGCCAGAAGCTTGATGCGCTCGTCGGACTGTGCGAGGCCGTCACCTGCCGCCGCCAGCTTCTGCTCGCCTATTTCGGCGAGACACGCGCGGAGCCCTGCGGAAACTGCGACAACTGCCTCGAACCACCCAAGACCACGGACGGAACCACGCTCGCACGCATGGCCCTCTCGACGGTCTATCGTACCGAGCAGCGCTTCGGCACCGGCTATCTGATCGACGTCCTGCACGGCAAGGACAACGAGCGCGCTTGCCGCAACGGTCACGACCGGCTTTCGGTGTGGGGCATCGGCAAGGATACGGACACCACGGTTTGGCGCAGCCTCTTCCGGCAACTGACCGCCCTCGGCTACCTCGCCTCCGACGACGAGGGCCACGGCACCGTGCATCTGACGGAGAAGGCCCGCCCGCTGCTGCGCGGCGAGGAAACCTTCATGCTGCGCCTCGCGCCGCCGCGCGAGAAAAAAGGCAAGACCAGGGGGGCAGCCGTGGCCGCGAGTAAGGTCGATGCTGCTGACCGTCCGCTTTACGACGCCCTGAAGGCACTGCGCCTGCGCCTCGCAACGGAAGCGAAGATTCCGCCTTACGTGATCTGCCACGACAAGACACTCGTCGAGCTGGCAACCCAGCGCCCGTCCGACGACGAGGGACTGCACGGCATCACCGGGCTCGGTGCCAGCAAGATCAAGCGCTACGGGAAAGCATTCATCGAGACCATCGTGCGCTTTACGCCGAACGCCGCGCTCGACAACCGCCTGTCGTCGACGGTCAACCAGACGCTGGCACTGCACCTCGCAGGCGTCGCGGCAGACGATATCGCAACCGAGCGCAACCTCGACATCTCCACCATCTACACGCACCTCGCGGAAGCCATCGAGGCCGGCGTCATCACAGCCGACGCCGTGCTCGACCTAGATCCCTCGGACGTGGATGAGATCCATGCCGTATTCGAGCGCCTGGGCACCCTCGACAGCGGCAAACTCGGCCCGGC
>CAZDUD010000218.1:0-2355 GCA_964508485.1 uncultured Hyphomicrobium sp.
GTCCACCTCTTCCTGTTCGTCAAGGTGCGCGAAGGCTGGGACCGCGATCCCGAGCGCTACCGCGAGATGGGCCTCGACTTCCCCACGGAAGATTGAAGATCAGTTACCGGCCGTAGTTGCGCGACCCGTCCCGATCCGGAAAAGTGCGCCGCCACTCGCGGCCCATGCGGGCTTGCCGGTAGGCATCAAGAAACAACGCACGAATGTAGGACGTATCGAACTCGGACGCAGGCTGGATGCTGAGGTACGGGCGCGGCGATGCGATCTGCACAGCGGTGTCTGTGCCTTGCGCGGCGAGAAAGAAATCATAGGCGGGCACAACGAGCGGGTGGGTCACCCGGAGAGTTGGCGATGATGCGATCGCATCTCGCGCCGTCATGTACGCCTCTCCCTCATCCGGAAAAAGGACCCCGTTATGGATCAGATAGGCTGCCGCGTTTGGAGGGGCGGAGCCGCGCACGAACAGAAAGCGTTCGCCCGCTCCAATGTTGCGAAACGTCGGATTCCGCTCCGTGAGCGCTCCGTAAGCTCCGGGCACCGTGGCGGGATCGATGGTCGTCGTGAGGTTGACCGCCGCCAAAAGAATGCTCCGGATGGACTGAAGCGCTTGCGGGTGCCGGCTCGCGGCGATAGCTCCGAGATCCCAGATGCTCTCCCGCCGCGCCGCAGAGCCGGGCAGTGCAACCATCAGCCTGCCGCCGCCTTCGTGCTTGCGCGCCATTGCCTCGAGCATTGCCGCGTCGAGATAGGACGCTGCCCTTTCGGCCATATCCTCCACGCTGCTGGCGCCGCAGACATAGATGTTTGCGATCTTGCGGTCGTGCTCGCTTCCAAGGAACGCGAGCGGTGCAACAAGCGCACTCAGGCCCACGGCCGTCACCGTGGTGAAGTTCGGCCTCTGCCCCGTCTCCCCCCACCCCACGAGCAAACCAGCGCCGTAGGCCGTCTTTAGGCTGCCATCGGAGAGAGCGAGCATCCGGGGCGCCCTGTCGGACGCCTGTCCTCTAGAGGAGAGTCGCTGCCAGTTCTCGGCGACGTGCGCCATCTCCTCAAGCGTGCGCGGTTGCGGCGCCTCCCAGCACGCGCGAGCCGGCGCGGCGAGCGAAACGAGGCACAGCGCGAACGGCAAAAGCCTTATCGCCGCACGATTGGAATGCTTTCGGAGTTCGCAGTCACGACCAGGTGTCCGCATGGTGGCTCTCGCTTTCGAGCTGGGGTAGATGTGCTGGCAAGAAGGCCCCCTTTGCGTCGTTGTGCACCGTTTGGTGCGGGAAAGTAGAAAAAGCATAGTAATTCCAGTAACGTAGCAGAACCGGCTGCGGGTTGCGCTCTGGACGAGAGAGTCTTGGCCTTCGCACACTTTGAGATACGGCCAGAAGCGCCGCTTGGCTTAGTCTTCCCCCCATGAATTGGTCCGACGAAGGCGTCATACTTTCCGTCCGCCCGCACGGCGAGACCGCGGCCGTGGTCGAGATCCTGACCCGCTCGCACGGCCGCCATTTGGGCCTCGTGCACGGCGGGCGCTCGCGCAAGCAGCGCCCCGTGCTGCAGATCGGCAACCATGTGGACGTGACGTGGAAGGCGCGCCTCGCCGACCACCTCGGCCACATGAATGTGGAATTGATCCGCGGCTACGCGGCTGGCGCCATGGACGATCCCACAGCGCTGGCGGGGCTCACGTCGATGTGCGCGCTCGCCCGCCTTCTTCCGGAGCGCGATCCCCATCCCAACCTTTACGAGGTGACGCTGTTTGTCCTCGCCTACCTCGGCGATGCGAGCGTCTGGCCAGCTCTTCTCGCGCGATGGGAGCTGGCATTACTCGACGACTTGGGCTTCGGCCTCGATCTCACGCAATGCGCCGCGACCGGCGTCAACGACGATCTGATCTACGTGTCGCCGAAGACGGGCCGCGCGGTATCCGCGTCCGCCGGCGAGCCGTACCGCGACAAGCTCCTTGCGCTGCCGCCGTTCCTGCTGCCCGGCCGCAAGGCGCCCCTCGCGCCGGGCGACATCGAGAGCGCATTCGCGCTGACCGGTCATTTTCTGGAAACGCGCGTCTTTCGTCCGCGCGACGCGGAGATGCCAGAAGCCCGCACCCGCCTGCTCGCACTCCTGAAACGCCTCGACGAGGTGAAGCCGTTCACCTGACGCGCTCAAGCGGCGTGACAGCGACACGAATGCCACTCTCCGCATCCGGTTCGAGCTTATAGACGAGCCCGTCGCGCGCCTCGTAGCGCATGGAGAGAGTCTTGGGCCAAAGCCCGCTGCCGAAGCTGTCAAAGCTGATCTCGCCCGGATTGCACGACGTGTGCGTAATCGCATAGCGCGGCTTGATCTCGTGCGCCTCGCCGCCGA
>CAZDUD010000218.1:2365-3392 GCA_964508485.1 uncultured Hyphomicrobium sp.
CGAACGAATAGCCGACGCTCTCGGGCGTCGTATTCGAGATCTGGAACTCCATCTGCAGCGATTGCGGTCTCGCAAAGAGTTGCACGGAGATGAATTTCGGGTCCTTGTCGGGCGCACGCGCGACGCCGACGCCGATGTCCGTCATCGCCGGCGCGACGAGGTTGGCGCGGTGCGGCGGCGAGTTGATCCACCCTTCGACGGATTTCTGGGCGAGCGCCCGCGCGGCGAACCCGCGGCTGTCGAGGTGCATGGCGAGGTTCTCGCCGATCTGGCACCACTGATAGCCTACGGATGCGATGCGGTCGCCTGCCTGCCGTCCGTCGGCCGTGTGCGAGAACTGCCCGGTCTTGGCGAGATACGCCGCGTATGCCCGCGCGGCCCTGGTGAGATCCGGATTGGCCGCGAGCGACCCGAGCTTCTGCCGGCCGCGATAGGCATTGGTGAGCTCGATGATCGCGGCCTCGACGGCAGGCGTATCGGGAAGGGCGGCAGGCATGGCATCCGGAGGTTGCTGGAATCCGAGAAAAAATCGCCGCTGACGGCGGCAAAGACAAGGCGGTGAACCCTTGCACGGAGGCCGTTTAAAGGCATAAACAGCAACCAATTGTGGATGCTGCAACCTGTGGCGCTCCGGCACTTGAGAGGCGCCCGGCAGGGAAGTATCGAGACCACATGACAGACAAACCGATTCTGCCGGGACCCGGACCCATCGAGCCGGTCATGCTCAAGGACGCGCTCGAGGAGCGCTACTTGGCCTACGCCCTCTCGACCATCATGCACCGCGCGCTGCCGGACGTGCGCGACGGGTTGAAGCCCGTGCACCGGCGCATCCTCTACGCCATGCGCGAGCTCGGCCTCAATCCCGACGCCGGTTACAGAAAGTGCGCCAAGATCGTCGGCGAGACGATGGGTAATTATCACCCGCACGGCAACCAGGCGATCTACGACGCGCTGGCGCGTCTCGCACAGGATTTCGCCGTCCGCTACCCGCTGGTCGACGGCCAGGGCAACTTCGGCAACATCGACG
>CAZDUD010000219.1:0-3355 GCA_964508485.1 uncultured Hyphomicrobium sp.
GCCCTGCCCGACGGCGCTGCCGACGCGGTGGTGATCCATCAGGTGCTGCACTATCTGTCGGAGCCCGCCCACGCCCTGCGCGAGGCGGCGCGCATCCTCGCACCGGGCGGACGGCTCCTGATCGTGGACTTCGCACCCCATGAGGTTGAGGAGCTGCGCGAGCGTCACGCCCACGAGCGCCTCGGCTTCGAGCAGGCGCAGGTGGCGGGCTGGCTTGCGGAGGCCGGGCTGTCGGAGATCGAGGTGCGGAGCCTCGAGCCCGAGAAGCACGACGACCGCCAGCAGCTCACCGTGTCGCTCTGGCTCGGACGCAAGCCGGAAACAGCCGACGCAAAAACAAGATCGCAAAAACTCGAACGGATCGGATCATGACACCGCCAGGCAACGAGAGAAAGAGCCGCCTCCTGGGCGCGGGCGAGATCGACGTATCGTTCGAGTTCTTCCCGCCCAAGACCGACAAGATGGAATCGGCACTGTGGGATGCGGTGAAGCGGCTTGCCCCGCTGTGTCCGGAGTTCGTCTCCGTCACCTACGGCGCGGGCGGCTCGACGCGCGAGCGCACGCACGCGACCGTGACGCGCATCCTGAAAGAGACGGCGCTGCGCCCGGCTGCGCACCTCACCTGCGTCGATGCCACGCGCGAGGAGGTGGATGCGGTGGCGCGCGCCTACTGGGACGCGGGCGTTCGCCACATCGTGGCGCTGCGCGGCGATCCGGCAGGCGGCGTCGGCCAGCACTACACGCCGACGCCTGGCGGCTATGTGAACGCCGCCGATCTCGTGGCCGGACTGAAGAAGATCGCCAACTTCGAGATCTCGGTCGCGGGCTATCCCGAGAAGCATCCCGAGAGCCCGTCCATCCAGGCCGACATCGACAACCTCAAGGCCAAGGTCGACGCGGGCGCCGACCGCATCATCACGCAGTTCGGCTTCGACAACGCGCACTACCTGCGCTTCCTTGAGCGCGCCCGCGCGGCCGGCATCTGGGTGCCGATCACGCCCGGCATCGTGCCGATCCACAATTTCCGCCAGGTAGCAGGCTTCGCGGTGAAAGCCGGCGCCAGCGTGCCGGCCTGGCTCGCGCGCCGCTTCGAAGGGCTGGACGACGATCCCACGACCACCCATCTGGTGGCGGCGGCGGTTGCCACCGAGCAAGCTTTGGGCCTGGTCGACGAAGGCATCAGGAGCTTCCACTTCTACACATTGAACCGCGCCGACCTCGTCTATGCGATCTGCCATCTCCTCGGGCTGCGACCGCTCAAGGTCGCGCCCTTGGAAGGGCGCAAGGTCGCGGGCTGAACCGAATTCGAGCAAGGACCATGAGCAAGAACGACATCAAGAAGGCCCTCGAGAAGGCCGCCTCCGAGCGCATCCTGATCATCGACGGCGCCATGGGCACCATGATCCAGCGCCACAAGCTGGACGAGGCCGGCTATCGCGGCACGCGCTTCAAGGACTGGCCACGCGATATCAAGGGCAACAACGACGTCCTGGTGCTGACGCAGCCGAAGATCATCCAGGACATCCACGAGCAGTATCTCGCGGCCGGCGCCGACATCATCGAGACCAACACGTTCAACGCGCAGCGCATCTCCATGGCCGACTACGGCATGGAGGACCTGTCCTACGAGATCAACGTCGCGGCCGCGAAGCTCGCCCGCGCGGCGGCGGACAAGTACACGAAACTGACACCCGACAAGCCGCGCTTTGTTGCGGGCGCTGTCGGCCCGACCAACCGCACGGCCTCGATCTCGCCCGACGTCAACAACCCCGGCTTCCGCAACGTCACCTTCGACGAGCTGCGCGAGGCCTACAGGGAGCAGGTGAAGGGTCTCATCGAAGGCGGCGCCGACATCATCCTGATCGAGACCATCTTCGACACCTTGAACGCCAAGGCGGCGGGCCTCGCCACCTTGGAAGCGTTCGATGAAGCAGGCGTCACGCTGCCGATCATGATCTCAGGCACTATCACCGACCGTTCGGGCCGCACGCTCTCGGGCCAGACGGCGGAAGCGTTCTGGTACTCGATGCGGCACCTGAAGCCGTTCTCCATCGGCCTCAACTGCGCGCTCGGCGCCGAGCTGATGCGCCCCTATTTGGCAGAGCTGTCGCACGTCGCCGACGTGCGCATCTCGGCCTATCCGAATGCGGGCCTGCCGAACGCCATGGGCGAGTACGACGAGACGCCGGACGACATGGCCTGCGCCACCGAGCCCTGGGCCGCCGACGGCCTGATCAACATCATCGGCGGCTGCTGCGGCTCGACGCCCGACCACATCCAGCACATCGCCGAGCACGTCGCGGCCTACAAGCCGCGGCCACTCCCGGTGATCGAGCCCAAGATGCGCCTCTCCGGCCTCGAGCCGTTCGTGCATGGGTGACGGCATGACAGCGATGAAGTTTGAGGATCAGAAACTGCCTGATCTCGACGACTACGCGACGCTGGCCGAGCAGTTCATTCCCGGCCGGCGGGCGATCTTCGTTATTGTCGAGGCGTCGTTTCTCGAGCTTCTGCCGCAGGGGCGGGCCAAGGTGTTAGTGGTCGGCGCTGGCGGAGGCGAGGAGATCCTGCGTCTCGGCCTCAACAACCCGGAATGGTCGTTCGTCGGCGTCGATACATATCAGCCCATGGTCGAGCTGGCCCGAAAGCGTCTCGCCGGTACGCCCGTGGGACCGCGAAGCGCGGTTTATACGCAAACGATCGCGACTCTCGACGACAAGGACTTCGATGCCGCGACGTGCATCCTCACCGCGCATTTCGTCCCCGACGACGGGTCGAAGCTCGCATTCCTCAAGGCCATCCGCGCGCGCCTGAAGCCCGGTGCGCCACTCGCCATCGTCGACGGCGTCGGCGTTGCCGGTGAAGACGAGACAGAGCTCCTGCGGCGCATCTGGAAGCAGCACGCGGTGTTGAATGGCGTCGCAGCGGATGTTGCGGAGAGCAACGCAGAGAACTTCAAGAAGGTCGCCGTGGTGTCGGCGGAGCGCGAGGAGGAGCTGCTGACGAGCGCAGGCTTCGAACGCCTGACACCCATCTTCCGCGGCCTCGCCATCAAAGGCTGGCTGGCCTTCGCATGACCCAAGCCCGCCCGTCTGTCTTTCGCCAAATCAAAACGGAACCGACTGAATGACAACCTCCGCAGCGCAATCCTTCATCAACGTCGGCGAGCGGACGAACGTCACGGGCTCGGCGAAATTCAGGAAGCTCATCGAGGCGAACGACTACACGGCCGCGCTCGCCGTCGCGCGCCAGCAGGTCGAGGCCGGCGCCATGGTGCTCGACGTCAACATGGACGAGGGCCTGCTCGATTCCGAAAAGGCGATGACCACGTTCCTGAACCTCATCGCGTCCGAGC
>CAZDUD010000220.1:0-3335 GCA_964508485.1 uncultured Hyphomicrobium sp.
TGCCAGCGCCGCCCGCGCGTTTGTATTGAGCGGCACTAGCCGCTCGCGCCCACCCTTGCCGCGGATGGTGAGCAGGCGCGGATCGCCTTGCAACACGCTGCGCGGCAGCGACACCAGCTCGGTGACGCGCATGCCGGTTGCGTAGAGCATCTCGAGCAGACAATGGTGCCGCACGGCGCGCACGAGATCGCGCCCGCTCAAGCCATCGGCGGCCCGCGCCGCAGCCGCAATGAGACGGTCCACTTCGTCGACGGAAAGCGTCTTCGGCAGCGCGCGCGCCTTACCGGGCGCTGCGATCCCCTGCACCGGGCTCTCGCGCACGGCGCCGTCGGCTTCGAGAAATTTGTAGAGCTGGCGCACGGCCGAGAGCCGCCGCGCCCGCGACGCAGGCTTCAAGCCCAAGACGGACAGCTCCTGCAGATAGCGCGCAACGTCGGCTTTCCCCGCAGCCGCGACGGCAATACCACCCGAGCGACGGAGAAAGTCCATATAGTCGGCAAGGTCGCGCCGGTAGGCATCGAGCGTGTTCGCTGCGGCCCCCTTTTCCGCCGTCATCATCTCGAGAAAAGCCGCGATATGGCGCTGGTCCTCGCTCATCGTCGTGCTCGGCCTCACTGGCTGATCGCGCGCGGCCACACCCCGAACAGACCCTCGAGCGCAAGCTGGCGGGCTTCCGCGACGAGCCCCGCCCGTTTGAGCGCTCTCAGCGCATCGCCGAACGCGATCATATGTGCACCCTCCGCCCCTTGGGGGCCGATCGTACGCATGGCAAGCAGCACCGTACGGCCGAACTGCCGCTTCTGCGAGGCCTGCGCCAGCTCGGATAGCACGCCCGTGTCCGGCAGATGTCCGCTCGCCGGCTGCGGCGACCGGCCGGCGAGGTCCCAGAGCCCTGTCGGAACGCCGATATCGAGCGCATCGAGCGCGGTGACGAGGCGGTGCAGAACGGCCGGGTCGAAGCGCCCGTGCATGGCCAGCGCCTCGACTGCGGCAAGGCTTGGCAGGGGTCCGGTGGAAAGCGACGAGTCTGCGAGCTCAGCAAGCGTAACCCAATGCGCGAGCGGGTCCGGCGCGCTTCGGCTGGCTGTGTAGGGAGAATCGACAAGACTTGCCCACCGCCGCACGGCCTCGGTAGTCCCGCTCGCGAGGTTGACCTCGATGGCCGTTTCCGCAAACCAGCCGATCTCAGGCACGGGCGCGAGCGCTTGCGTCGGAGCCGCCACGAGCTTGAGGGCCGGCCAGTAGAGATGCGCGCGGCGCGCTTCGTCCAGAAAGGCGCGGATCAATCGCGCTTTCTTTTGCGGGGTCTGCTCCCGCTCGGCGGCAACGAAGAGCTTGGCGCGCTCGATGGTGCCGGCATCGCCCCCGGCGCCCTCGGCACGGTAGAGCGGCGCAAGATCCTCGGCCGGGATGACATTGAGCACGACGGCGGCCTCGCCGGCCGCAAGCCGCACATCCGGCGCAACGCGCGGGTCATGTGCCAGCCCGGCGAGCAGCGCGGGCGAGGCGCCCGCGATGAGTTGGGACCGGTCGAGCGGCCCGCCAAGCGCAGCGATGCGGTAGTCGAGCAGCGACAGCCTGATCCCCGATGGGATCTCGGACTTGAGACCGCCCGCGACGGCGTCGAGGAAATCCACGCCCGCCCCGCCGAGATCGAGCTCCCGCAACAGTCCGGCCTGGATCGCGGCCGCCGCCGTGTCGCCGCGCTGGACGGCACAGGCGCCGGCAATGAGCAGGATGTCCGCCTGCATCGGTTTCGGCAGCTCGGACTGGCGGGCAAGCAAGCCGCGGGTGATCTCGCACGCCCGCTCGCTGTTGCCGAGACCCATCTCGCTGCGCGCCTTGAGGGCGAGCAGCAGGGGATCGCTGTCTGCGGCCGCATCGCGCGCGAGCACGGCCGCGACCTCGTCGATCAGGCCCGACTGATCCAGCGCCTCGACGCGGAGCGCCGTGAAGCGCGCGTCGTCCGCGCCCGTAACCGGCACGGTTTCGGAGCCGATGAGCCGCCGCCAGAGCGCGTGCAGCGCCGGCGACCGCGGGGGAAGCTCGAGCGCGGCGATGGCCTCCGCGAACTCTTGGGCTGAAAGCCCGCTCCATAGCTCGTGCGGAAGGCCCGAGCCGTCAGCCGCAAGCACCGGGTCTAGCTCCTCGCGGACAATGCCGCGTCCCTGTTCCTCGTAGGCAGCGGGCGGCGCAAGATCTTCCTTGAGGAAGCTGCGGTCGCGCTTCTGCGCGTGGGCCGGCGCCGCAAGCGCGATCGAGAGGGCGAGAACCGCCAGGAGAAGGTCGGTAAGGCGTGGCGCCGAGGGCCTGCCGGTCGTCATGGGGTCGTTTCGGGCTTTCGAATCTTGACCCCGGGCACGACTTTGACCACCTCGTGCTGCGCGGGCTCGAACTGGTGGGCGAGGATGTACAATCCGGCGGAGATCACCGCCACCAGCGACCCGGCAGAGACAAGGAAGCGGAAAAGGCTCGGCATCGGAGGAATAGGCTCGGATAAAACGCCCTGACGAGAACGGACGTATGGCTAGCTATGTCCGGGCCAACATGGCGCGATTATGACTGATTAAGTCTTACCGGAGGGCAAGAATACACGGATTTGGCGCCAATCGCTCGCCTCTGACCAGGAAGTTCAGTATGAGTGCACGGGCGCCGAATTTCGATCCGGAACCGGCCCTACGCACGAGCCCGTAACGGGACCGGGACCGGCAGGAACCGATAGAGACGCATGGAGCAGGACAGGGACATCGTCGACAGGGTGCGCCGGGCGCTGGGACGGCGCTCGCTGG
Source organism: uncultured Hyphomicrobium sp. (assembly GCA_964508485.1). GTDB lineage: Bacteria > Pseudomonadota > Alphaproteobacteria > Rhizobiales > Hyphomicrobiaceae > Hyphomicrobium_C. Next base: position 2,790 of record CAZDUD010000220.1, read on the forward strand.
TGCTCGTCGGCCTGATGGGCTGCGGGAAGTCCTCGATCGGCAAACGTCTCGCGAGCAGGCTGGCGCTTCCCTTCATCGACGCCGACGAGGAGATCGAGCGCGTCGCGCAGAAGTCCATCAGCGAGATCTTCACCGACCATGGCGAAGCCTTCTTTCGCGATCGCGAGGCGAAAGTTATCGCGCGCCTGCTGTCGGGCGGCCCGCAGGTGCTGGCCACGGGCGGCGGCGCATTCATCACGCCGGAGACGCGCCAGAAGGTCCGCGAGGCGGGTATCTCGATCTGGCTCCGCGCCGAGCTGCCGGTGCTCATGCGCCGCGTCGGCAAGCGCGACACTCGCCCGCTCTTGAAGGGCGGCGATCCCGAGCAGGTCATGAAGGATCTCATGGCCGCCCGCTACCCGATCTATGCCGAGGCCGACATCACGGTCGAAAGCCGCGAGGTCCCGCACGAGGCCATTGTCTCCGAGATCGTTGCCGCCCTGGCGGGGCACCCGGCCTTGGCGCAAGCGACCTCGATCTGATACCCATAGACCATGGTCGCTTCAG
>CAZDUD010000221.1:0-3329 GCA_964508485.1 uncultured Hyphomicrobium sp.
CTCGATCCTGCTGCGCCGCTTCCGTCCCGAGTACGTCGGCCTCGAGCCGCCGGGCATCAACGCCACGGTGACGCTGACGCCGCGCGGCGGCCTCCTGTTCCGCGTTCGCGAGCTGAGCTGATCGCGCGCACATCCAGCCAACAAAAAAACGGGCCCGAAAGGGCCCGTTTTCATGTCCGCTCGCGGTCAGCGCGTCTCGCTTAGCCAACGATTTCCTTAGCAATGAAGTTGAGCTTGATCTCGCGCGCAGCCGACTTGGGGCTGTCGGAGCCGTGCACCGAGTTCTCGCCCTTCGACAGCGCGAACTTCTTGCGGATCGTGCCGCGCTTCGCTTCCGCCGGATCGGTCGCACCCATGACCTCGCGGTACTTGGCGACGGCATCCTCGCCCTCGAGCACCTGAAGTACGATCGGCTCCGAGGTCATGAAGCTGACGAGCTCCTTGAAAAAGGGCCGCTCTTTGTGCTCGGCGTAGAATTCCTGTGCCTGCGCCTTGGTCCATTTGACCCGCTTTTGAGCAACAATGCGCAGTCCCGCGCCCTCGATCACGGCATTGATTTCGCCGGTCAGATTGCGCTTCGTCGCGTCCGGCTTGATGATGGAAAATGTGCGCTCTATGGCCATCGTAGCTCTCTTTGGTTCCCCGTTTCGTTCGAATTTTGGGCTGCTTCGGGCCGGCTTATAAGCTGGCCGCCGGTGCGCCAGAAGGCGGCGCCTTATCGCAGGCCCAAGGTACGGCCCGCAAAGTGCAAAAATGCCCTGTAAAAGCCCGGATTCAATGTTGATCAGACCCCAAAGCGCAAATTGCTGGGGACTATCCTGGGTCCCTGTGACGAGCATTTGAAACCGGAGCCGCGCCGAAACGCATCTTGTGGATTGTTGCGCGTACCAAAAGACGGGGCACGGCATGGCGGTCATGATCGGAAGGATCGACCTGCGGCGAAGCGTTCGACGAGGCCCGAAGACTTGGACCGGCGTTCTGACATCATGGTATGAGCGGGCATGAGCGGATCTGCGTCAGACATTCAGTGGTTCATCGCCCGGGACGGTAAGCAGCACGGACCGGTGACGGATGCCGAGATCAAGAAAATCATCGAGCTTGCTCACCTGAAGCCGACCGACCTCGTCTGGCGCCAAGGATTTACGGACTGGCGGGCCGCATCCGCCGTTTTCCCGGAGCTTGCCGAGCCCAAGGCTGCGCCTCCGGCACGCGAGCCGTCACCACCAGTGCAGTCGTCTCCCGCGCCCGCGGCGGCCAAGCCCGCTGCTGCGCCCGCACGCGAACCCGCCCCCATCAAGGGGTCGGCCTCCCAGCATTATCAGCCTACGGCTGGAACCGGAGCCGCGCCCCAGGAAGCCTGGCGGGCCGAGCGCGAGACGACGCGGCCCGACCAGATGGCCACGCGCCCACTCGGCACGCCGGTACGAGCAGCCGGACCCCTTCAGGCCCCCGGACCCGGTACGGCGAGCCTGAGCGCAGCGGGACCCGGCGGCGGAGCGAGCCCCAGCGCTGCCGGCCCGGCAAGCATGGGCTCCGCCGCGCCGCGCGCCACCACCGACAGCCGCAGGCCGGCCGATCTGTCGTCGCAGCCACGCCCTGAGCCGACGTCCTCGCGCGGCCGCAGGCTGGCGCTGGTCGCCACCGGCCTTCTCGCCATGACGGGCGTCGGCGCGTGGCTGTCGAGCGAGTACAAGGACGAGGTCTTCACCTACATGGAGACCGATGACGCGGCCCCCGAGACGGGAGCGACCGGAACCACGGCGACGGCCAACGCCGTTCCGCCCTCCGCGCCGGCAACGACAGCCACCGTCCAGGCCGTGGTAGCGAATCCCCATTCGCCCGAGGACATCGATCGCAAGCTCCAGGGCCGGACCATGTGGGTCAGCGTCAAGCAGGAGTTCCCGGATTGGTACCAGGCGCGGATCGCCGAGGTCGCCCGTTTGTCTGCGGAGAAGAAGGATCAAGCCGAGATCACGCGCTATCTCATCGGCGAGCTCGTCGCGCTTCGCCGTGAGAACGCAAAGTACGCACTTGCCGCCAGCACCTCCCACCACAAGGAGCTGGCCTCCGCGTTCCTCGCCAACCTGACCAAGCTCTCGCAGGAAAGCGGCGACGACTGCTACGAGTTCATCTCGAAGGGCGAATCCAGCCCCACCATCGTCTCGCGCATGGATGATCCGACGAAAAGCACCGAGATCGAGGCCCAGGTCGTCGCCGTGCTGGGCGCGATCGCCGATGGCAAGAAGCAGCCCTCCGAGCACGCGGCACCGGTCAAGACCGACTACGACGTGCTCGCAGGCGAGTTGGGCCGGCTTGGCTGGACCCAGGCCGACATGCAGCTCTTCGCCAACCCGAAGGCGCTCGCCCAGGCGCCGCGCGCCCGCGTCTGCAACATGCTGAAGGACTGGTTCACCGCCCACCTCGCCATCCAGGACCCGAGCACGCAGGAACGCCTCCTGTTCGAGACCTTGAAGCCCGTGATCTCGGGCTAGGGGATCGCAGCGATGATCGAGCAGGCGATCAAGGTGCTCCTGACCAGCATCCTGGTCGTCTCCGCCTCGGAAGCCGCCAAGCGCAACGTGATCGCCGGAGCCGTGCTCGCGTCGCTCCCCCTGACGTCCCTTCTGGCCATGGCATGGCTTTACACCGACACGCGCGATACCGAGAAGGTCGCAGCGCTTGCCAACGGCATCTTCTGGCTGATCCTGCCCTCGCTGACCCTGCTTCTCGTACTGCCGGTCCTGCTCCGGAAAGGCGTGCCCTTCGTGCCGAGCATGGCGATCGCCATCGCCCTGACGGCCGCCAGCTACGGTGCGATGCTCGCCATCCTCAAATGGCTCGGCATTCATATCTGACGGCGTGACAACCGCGCCCCAAGCGGTTATTCGCCTGCCCAGCCATGCTACACATCAACGACCTCACCTACCGCATTGAAGGCAAGCCGATCATCGAGGACGCGACGGCGGCCATTCCCGAGGGCCACAAGGTCGGCCTCGTCGGCCGCAACGGCGCGGGCAAGTCGACCCTCCTGAGGCTGATCGCGGGCGACATCCACGCCGACCAGGGCAGCATCACGGTGCCGCGCGGCGCCCGCATCGGCCGCATCGCGCAGGAGGCTCCCGGCGGCGAGGAGAGCCTGATCGACTGGGTGCTCTCGACCGACACCGAGCGCGCCTCCCTGCTGGCCGAGGCGGAAACGGCCACGGATCCACACCGCATCGCCGAGATCCAGATCCGCCTCGCCGACATGCGCGCACACGAGGAACCGGCCCGCGCCGCGATCATCCTCTCCGGTCTGGGTTTTGTCGAAGCGGCCCAGCAACGCCCCT
>CAZDUD010000222.1:0-3256 GCA_964508485.1 uncultured Hyphomicrobium sp.
GGTCAAGGAAGCGCACACGCTTCTGAAGCAGGCGGACCTCCCGCTCCTCTACTGCGGCTTCATCGAAGGCGACGAGATCGGCCAAGGTAAGGTTGACGTGGTCGTGGTCGAGGGCTTTGCCGGCAACATTGCGCTCAAGACCGCCGAGGGAACGGCGAGGCAGATCGGCCAGTATCTCAAGGACGCCATGATGCGGACCTGGGCCTCGCGGCTTGGCGCGCTCCTGGCCCGCGGCGGATTTCGCGTTCTCAAGGAGAAGATGGACCCGAGGCGCGTTAACGGCGGCACGTTCCTGGGCCTGAACGGCCTCGCCGTTAAGAGCCACGGCGGCACGGACGCCCTGGGCTTTGCGAGCGCCGTCGATCTCGGCTACGAAATGGCCGAGAGCGGGCTGCTCTCCCGCTTGGCCGCCGACCTCGAGACGTTCCATGGACGGCTCGGCACGGACCAGCCGGCCTCCAGCGAGCACCGGGCCTGAGCCCCAAGAAACAGAACGATAGAGGATACCTTGGCGGTTATTCGATCTGTCATCCGCGGCGTGGGCGCTCATCTCCCGGCGCGCATCATGACCAACGCCGATCTGGTGAAGATCGTCGACACGTCCGACGAATGGATTGTTGAGAGAAGCGGCATCCGCGAGCGCCATATCGCAGCCGACAACGAGCTGACCTCGACGCTTGGCATCGCCGCCGCGCACCAGGCGCTCGTGCGCGCCGGCATCGATCCCGTCGACATCGATCTCGTGGTTTGCGCGACCGCAACGCCCGACCGCACGTTTCCGTCCACGGCGGTCCGGATTCAGTCCGGCCTCGGCATCACCAAAGGTGCGGCCTTCGACGTTCAGGCCGTGTGCTCCGGCTTTGTCTACGCGCTGGCCATTGCCGACAACTTCATCAAGACGGGCCAGTCCAACCGCGCGCTGGTCATAGGCGCCGAGACCTTCTCGCGCATCCTCGACTGGACGGACCGCTCCACGTGCGTGCTGTTCGGCGACGGCGCCGGTGCGGTCGTGCTCGAGGCCCAGCCCCAGCACGGCACCCGCGAGGACCGCGGCATCCTTTCGACGATGATCCGCTCCGACGGCCGCTTCGAGGATTTACTTTATGTGGATGGCGGACCGGGTTCGACGAAAACTGTCGGCCATTTGCGCATGAACGGCCGCGAAGTTTTTCGTCATGCAGTGCAAAAGATCTCGGGCGTGATCGAGGAGACGCTGGTCGCCAACGGCTATGCCGCCGACGAGATCGACCTGTTCATCCCCCACCAGGCCAATGTCCGCATCCTGGACGGCATCGCCAAGAAGCTCGGCATTAACCAGGACAAGATCGTCAAGACGCTCGAAAAGCACGGAAATACCTCGGCCGCGTCCATCCCGCTGGCATTGAATCAGGCCTTCGAGGAGCACCGCGTGCGCGAGGGGAGCTTGATCCTCATGGAGGCCATGGGCGGCGGGTTTACCTGGGGTGCAGCGCTGGCACGCTGGTGATCTCGCAAATGCGAGGGCGGGCGATGGTGCATCGCACAACTCAGCCCGCGGATTGTCTCCTGGAACACGATCGAAAGCATCCCTAATTCTCCGTGCGATTTCAGTTGCTTGTTGCGATCTTTCGTTGACCGCGGGCTCGCACATCGGTAGCATCAGGAATAATACCTAAGCTACGGGGAGGCGCAGCGCTATGAGCGGGAAGACACTGACACGTGCCGATCTGGCCGAGGCAGTGGTTCGGAAGGTCGGGCTGCCAAGGAACGAATCTCAGGAGCTTGTCGAGCTCGTCTTGAACGAGATCTCGGACAGCTTGGCACGTGGAGAGCAGGTGAAGCTCTCCTCGTTCGGCTCTTTCGGCATTCGCCAGAAGGGCGAGCGCATCGGGCGCAATCCCAAGACCGGCAAGGAGGTTCCCATCACGCCGCGTCGCGTGCTGGTCTTCCGTCCGAGCAACATCATGAAAGACCGGATCAACTCCGGCCGTTCGCGGCGTGGCAAGGCCGCCGAATAGCATCCGCCGACCGAATAGCAAAAGCGATCGCTTCGTAGAACCTCCGCGATCTGTGCAGCGTGATCGCTGTGCGCGCACGCTTGAGGCTGGGCAAGTACGCGGGACGTCGCGTATCCGCTTTGTGCGTCGAACAGGCACAGCGATAGAAAATCTGCTCGCCTCTCCGTCACTTGCCGCAAAAAATCCAATAAGCACACGACAGGCTGAACGCGCGCTGTGATGAGTCGCACACGCCGCTATCGAAAAAAGCTGTGACCTTCCGATCCGATTGATCGAGACGGCGCACGACGATGGCAGTATTATTGCTGAAGCAAGCTGTGGTGTTCGCGTTCGCGCATCTTCACGCAAATCGGGATGCAGTCGTGGGTTCACTCTCACCCGCACAAGGATTATGCGGGCCGCGCCGTGCATCAGCGAAGCACGAGGCCGGGAAATCCGGTTTTGTCCATGGCCAAGGCATCGAGGGGTAACGATGAGCAAGGCGGCGGAGGCTTTTCGAACCATCAGTGAGGTCGCTGATGAGCTCGAGGTGCAGAAGCATGTTCTGAGATTCTGGGAGCAGCGCTTCCCACAGGTTCGGCCCATGAAGCGGGGCGGCGGACGCAGGTACTACAGGCCGGAGGATATGGAGCTGTTGCGCGGCATCCGCCATCTGCTCCACGCGGAAGGCTACACCATCAAAGGTGTACAGAAGATCCTGCGCGAGCAGGGCATCGACCACGTGAAGCAGCACGGTCGCGAGCCGACAGACGGGCGCGCGGTCGCAGCCGGGCGCAGTGCGCAGCCGGATGCGCGCGCCCTTCCGGCGAACGTGCCCTCCATCGCAGGAGCGGCCGGTCGCGGCTCGGTCGCGATGCGCCGTGGCGCACGCGGCCGCGCAAGCGCGGTCGACCAGCTTGCAGCCGTCGAGGCTGCGATCAAGGAGCTGGAGCAGTGCCGCGCGATCCTGCTCGAGACTCTGGGCAAGTCGGAGCCCGTCCGCGTCCCGCGCCGTGCGCGTGCTGTCGGAGCGTAGCGAGCGCGCAATTCGATTGAACGCGATCGCTCGGGGCCTCGGCGCTCCTGAGCGGTCGCGTTTTTTCTTAAGCGCATCGAGACCGCGGCGAAAACGCACGGCGGTGGCGTAGGCTCATCCTTGCACGCTCGTGCCCGGGGAACCGCCACCCTTGCAGATACGTTCGGGCACGGCCGCGCGAGACGTTTCTCGGCGCCGGCACCGAACGAGGCGTTGACCGAAGCCGCTGAGCCAGACATAAGGG
>CAZDUD010000223.1:0-3152 GCA_964508485.1 uncultured Hyphomicrobium sp.
GGCAGCCGCATGTCCTCGAGCCGCAACGCCTTGAGGGGCTTGAACCCAAAGACGTTGCCGATGATCGACGCTGCGAGGTTAGCGATTGATCCCGGTTCGAAGAGGTCGAGATCGTAGGCGATATAGGCGAAATAGGACCCCGGAGCGTTCGGCACAGGCTCCACCCTAAATGCCTTGGCACGGTACTTATCCGCTGCCGTCAGCCGGTCGGTCCAGCACACGGTCCAGGTCGCCGTCGAGCTTTCGCCGGCGACAGCAGCCGCGGCTTCAACCGGATCGACGCCGTCTTGGGGCGTAATACGGAAGATCGCAAGCAGATCCGTATCCTTCGGAACGTAGTCGGCGTTCCAGTATCCCATCCTGCGATATTCCAGCACGCCGGACTTGTAGCGCTCCTTGCCTTTTAGCTCTGTCGTCTTCGTATCCATGATCGTGTCTCCCGCGCTCAGCGCAGTGGGGTTCTGATTCTCAGGCGGCCCGCGCGATCCGCTCAGGTATCGCGAGATCGCCTCCCGCGTATCGTTTCGCCATGTCCGCGATTCCGATGACCCTGATCCGCGACGCGTTTCCGGCTGTACCAAATGCCTCCATGCGGTGACGGCAGACTGCGGTCATCGCCAACATCGCGGGTTTCAGGAACTGGCGCGGATCGAATTCCGATTTCCTGGTCGCAGCGATCCTGCGGAACTCCGCAGTCGCCGCCAATCTCAGGTCCGTGTCGATGTTGATCTTGCGGACGCCATGGCGGATGCCCCGCACGATCTCATCGACAGGGACGCCATAGGTCTCCTTCATCTCGCCGCCATGCGCGTTGAACACCTCCTGCCACTCCTCTGGCACCGAGGAGGAGCCGTGCATGACGATGTGGGTGTTGGGCAGGCGGGCATGGACCTTCTCGATGACGTCCATCGCCAGAACCGCACTCGTGGGCTTGCGTGCGAACTTGTAGGCGCCGTGACTTGTGCCAATGGCGACTGCGAGCGCATCGACATTCGTCTCCTCAACAAAGCGTTTGGCCTCATCCGGGTCGGTGAGGAGCATCGATCTGTCGAGCTTGCCCTCGAACCCATGTCCATCCTCGGCATCGCCCGATCCGGTCTCGAGCGATCCGAGGCAGCCGAGCTCGCCCTCGACGGACGCACCGACCATGTGCGCCAGCCGCGCCACCTCACGCGTGATGGCAACGTTCTCCGCGTAGCTGGTCGGCGTCTTGGCGTCTTCGGCAAGCGATCCGTCCATCATCACGGAGGTGAACCCGTGCTGGATCGCTGACAGACACGTGCTCACGCTGTTGCCGTGGTCTTGATGGATGCAGATCGGAATCTCTGGATAGATGAGCTCAAGCGCTTCCATGATCTTGGCCAGCATGATGTCGTTGGCGTAGGTCCGGGCACCCCGGCTCACCTGCAGGATCACGGGGCTATCCGTCGCCCGCGCAGCTTCGAGAATCGCAAGCCCTTGCTCCATGTTGTTGATGTTGAATGCCGGAACCCCGTAGCCGCGCTCGGCCGCGTGATCGAGAAGTTGGCGAAGGGTGATGCGGGCCATCAGACGATCCTTGAAAGGCTGGGGCAGGACGATTTGCTGTCGATTGCTTGATCCGAGCGCGAGCCGAGCAGCCGCAACGCTGCATCGACGACCGCATCTGCCGTGATCCGGAAGTACCGATAAAGCTCGGCTGCAGGGCCTGAGGCACCGAACCCTTGCATACCGATGAATGCGCCGCTTTCTCCGATCCAGCGATCCCATCCGAGGCGCGCGGCGGCTTCAATGCCGATCCGGGGAGCCGTACCGAGAACCTCGCTCCGATAGCCGGCGCTTTGAGCCTCGAACAGCTCCCAACAGGGCATCGACACGACAGCAGCCCGAACGCCCATATCAGCAAGCGTGTTTGAGGCGGTCAAAGCGATCTCGACTTCCGAGCCCGTGGCCAGCAGCGTCACATCGCGGCGGCCCTCCGCTTCCTCGATTACATAAGCGCCCCGCACGGAACGATTCTCGTGCACCTCCGCGCGAACCGTCGGCAGAGTCTGCCGCGAGAGACACAGCACCGAAGGCGTGGAGCGGGAGTTCAACGCCAACTCCCAGCACTCGGCCGTCTCGACAGCGTCGGCAGGCCTGAAAACGTTAAGGTTCGGCATTGCCCTCAGCGCGGCAAGGTGTTCAACAGGCTGATGCGTGGGGCCGTCCTCGCCAAGCCCGATCGAGTCATGGGTCATTACGTAGATGACTCTCTGTCGCATCAGAGCAGACAGGCGGATCGCGCCGCGCGCATAGTCGGAGAACACGAGGAACGTTCCCCCGTACGGAATGAAACCGCCGTGCAGCGCGATGCCGTTCATAACCGCCGCCATGGCATGTTCTCGGATTCCGTAGTGCAGGTACCGGCCGTCGAACTTTCCAGGGGTAACCGGAGTCAACGGCGCGGTCAGGGTCAGGTTGGAGTGGGTCAGATCGGCCGATCCGCCAACCGTGCTGTCGAGTGCCGCATTGATTGTCGCCAGCGCCGTCTCGCTCGCCTTGCGCGTGGCAATCCTGGGCGCCGTGACGACCAGATGCTCCTTGAGAGCGCTCATGCGCGCTTCGAAATGGCTCGGAAGCTCGCCACGGCATGCACGTTCGAACGCCTCCTTGCGATCCGATGCTGCAAGTCGCTCAAGCCAGATATGCCGCGTCGTAGCAGAACGTCGCGTCGTGTTACGCCACGCTGCCAGGATTCCATCCGGAACAACGAACGGCGGATAAGGCCAATCGAGCTTTTTTCGCGCGGCCTGGACCTCGTCCACGCCAAGCGGAGCTCCATGAACGCTTTCATTTCCCTGCTTCGTTGGTGCGCCGAAACCTATGATGGTACGGCAGGCGATGAGGCTGGGCTTCGACGAGTGCTTGGCCGCCGCAATCGCCGCATCGATCTCGCTTGGCGCGTGTCCGTCCACCTCCGCCACATCCCAGCCCGATGCCGCAAACCGATCGAGCTGGCGAGTCGACGTCGACAACTCGGTCGGACCGTCGATCGAAATCCGATTGTGATCCCAAAGCACGATAAGGCGACCGAGCCCGAGATGACCGGCAAGGTCGATTGCCTCCTGGGAAAGGCCCTCCATCAGGCAGCCGTCGCCGGCGATAACATAGGTGCGGTGATCGACCAGCCC
>CAZDUD010000224.1:0-3126 GCA_964508485.1 uncultured Hyphomicrobium sp.
GGTGTTGCCGATCAGGAAATCCACGGGCTCCGTGAAGAGCAGCGAGCGCATGTGCCAGAGGTCGCGGCCCGGATAGACGTGGCAGTTCTTGCCGAACGGCGAGGAGGCGAGCAGCGCCTTGGCCTTTTCCTCCCATGCCTTGCCACCGTTCGTGGACAGGATATGGACCGGCTCCGCGCCGAGCTCCATCAGGAAGCCCGCGAGACCGAGGCAGAGGTCGGGATCGCCGTAGATCGCGAACTTCTTGCCGTGGATGTGCGCGCTCGAATCCGAGATCGCATCCACCAGGCGACCGCGCTCCTTGGCCAGCGCCTCGGGGATCGGCTTCCCGGAGAGACGCGACAGCTCCATGATGAACTTGTCGGTCGCCTCGACGCCCACGGGGTGGTTGAAGGCCGCGACCTCCTGGCCCTTGCCCTCGATGTAGGCGAGCGTTTTCTCGGTGCAGAACCCCTGCATCGAGATGGTCGCCTTGGCGTGGAGCGCATTGGCCGCGTCCTCGAGCGTGGTGCCGCCGTCGTACATGCGAAACTCGCCGTCGGCCGGCGTGTCCCACAGCTCGCTCGCGTCGCCGAGGATCGTGTACTCGATCCCCATCAGTTCGAAGATGCGGCGGATCTCGCGCAGGTTGCCGACGGTGTAGCCGTCGAACCCGCCGAAGAAGTTGATCTTGCCGTTGGGCTGGCGCTCGAGCTTCGGCGCCGTGCCGGCCTTGCCGTCCCAGAAGTGCTCGAAGATGCCCTTCATGACGTTGTCGTAGCCGGTGATATGGCTGCCGACGAAGGCCGGCGTATGCGCGAACGGCACGTCGAACTCGGCAGGGACCGAGCCCTTCTCCTTGGCGCCCTTGATGAAGGCGTTGAGGTCGTCGCCGATCACCTCAGCCATGCATGTGGTCGAGACCGAGATCATCTTCGGCTTGTAGAGTGCATAGCTGTTCGCCAGGCCGTCGATCATGTTGTTCAGGCCGCCGAACACCGCGGCGTCCTCGGTCATGGACGAGGAGACGCACGAGCACGGCTCCTTGAAGTGGCGCGAGAAGTGGCTGCGGTAGTAGGCGACGCACCCCTGTGAGCCATGCACGAACGGCAGCGTACCCTCGAAACCGAGCGCCGCGAACACCGCGCCGAGCGGCTGACACGCCTTGGCGGGGTTTACGGTCAGCGCCTCGCGCGCGAAATTCTTCTCCTGATATTCGGCCGTCTTGGTCCACTCGCGCACACGCTCGACCTCGGCGTCGGCGACGGGATCCTCGAAGTTCTTTCTCTTGGCCTCGAACATCGCCTTGTATTCCGGCTGCCGGAAGAGGTCGAAGTGATCGAGGACGTTCTCTGCGTTCTGAGCCATTACTCTTTTCCTTGAAAAGGAGGGCCGGCCCCGACGCGCTTAAAAGGCGCGCGAAGCCGGCAGTGCGTTCAGTTCCAGGGGGTCTTGGCCAGCTTCCAGACCGGCGCGTTGATGGCCATGTCCATGTCGCGCGCGAAGATCGCGAACCCGTCGTAACCGTGATAAGGGCCCGAGTAGTCCCACGAGTGCATCTGGCGGAAAGGCACGCCCATCTTCTGGAAGACGTACTTCTCCTTGATGCCGGAGCCGACCAAATCCGGCTGGATCTTCTCGACGAACTTCTCGAACTCGTAGCCCGTGACGTCGTCGTAGATCAGCGTGCCGTCCTTCACGTAGTGGGTGGTGCGCTGGTAGTCGTCGTTATGGCCGAACTCGTAGCCGGTGCCGACCACCTCCATGCCGAGGTCCTCGTAGGCGCCGATCACGTGGCGCGGCCTCAGGCCGCCGACGAACAGCATCACCTTCTTGCCCTCGAGGCGCGGGCGATACTTCGCGATCACCGCATCCATCAGCGGTTGGTACTTGGCGATGACGCGCTCGGCACCTTCCTTGATCTTGTCGTCGAAGTGGGACGCGATCTTGCGCAGCGACTCGGCGATCTTGCTCGGTCCGAAGAAATTGTACTCGACCCAGGGGATGCCGAACTTCTCTTCCATGTGCCGCGAGATGTAGTTCATCGAGCGGTAGCAATGGAGCACGTTGAGCTTCGCTTTCGGCGTAGCCTCGAGCTCGGCGATGGAGCCGTCGCCCGACCATTGGGCGATAACGCGCAGGCCCATCTCCTCGAGCAGGATGCGCGACGACCAGGCGTCGCCGCCGATGTTGTAGTCGCCAATGATGGCGACGTCATAAGGCGTCTGCTCGAAGCGCGCCGGCTTGTCGCCGGCCTTGTCGAACACCCAGTCGCGCACGGCGTCGTTCGCGATGTGGTGGCCGAGCGACTGAGAGACCCCGCGGAATCCCTCGCAGCGGACCGGAACGATGGTCTTGCCGCCGTATTCCTTGGATTTCGCCTTCGACACGGCCTCGATGTCATCGCCGATAAGGCCGATAGGGCATTCGGACTGGACGGTGATGCCCTTGTTGAGCGGGAACAGCTCCTGAATCTCGTCCATGATCTTGGCGAGCTTCTTGTCGCCGCCGAAAACGATGTCCTTCTCCTGGAAGTCCGACGTAAACTGCATGGTGACGAACGTATCGACGCCCGTGGTGCCGATGTAGTAGTTGCGCCGCGCGGCCCACGAGTACTGGCCGCAGCCGACAGGGCCGTGGCTGATATGAACCATGTCCTTGATCGGACCCCACACCACACCCTTCGAGCCGGCATAGGCGCAGCCGCGGATCGTCATCACGCCCGGAATGGACTTGATGTTCGACTTGACGCCGCAGTCGGGCTTGCCCTCCTCGAACACCTCGAGGTGCTTCGACCGCCGTTTAGCGAACTTGTCCGGATAGGCCTCCAGGACCTCCTTGATCAGGTCCTTGTTTCTTGCCTTGATGTCTTCGACTTTTTCCGCGGCTGCCAAGCTCATGGACCCTACCTCACGTGTTTTTCTGGATTGCGGGTTGGAACCCGGCTCCAATTGATAGGAGCCGGGCTCATGCCGATCGGACCGATCAGGCGGCGGTAAGCTCCGCCGCCGTCTTGCCGACCTGAGACTCGTCAACCGCCTTCATGATCCCGTGCTCCATGAGCAGGTCCTCAAGCTCGTCCATCGTGATGGGCGTCGGAATGATCCCCTTGCCCATGTTGGCGTCGATCCTCTTCGCGAGCGTGCG
>CAZDUD010000225.1:0-3058 GCA_964508485.1 uncultured Hyphomicrobium sp.
GCGGGGCGCGTGTACTCGACCCAGCGCCCGAGGTGGGCTTCCGTGTCGGGCGGGATCGGCTCGGCCAGCGCCTGGATGCCGCCGCAGCCTGTGTGCCCGCACACGACGATGTCGTCGATGCCGAGATGGACCAGCGCATATTCGATGGCTGCCCCCACCGCCTCGTCGTCGGCCCACGCCGGCGGCACGCAGTTGGCGATGTTGCGCACCTCGAACAGCTCGCCCGGATCGGCCTGCGTGATCTGCGACGGCACTACGCGGCTGTCCGAGCAGCCGATCCAAAGCAGCCGCGGCTTCTGCTTCTTCGTGGCGAGGCTCTTGTAGAACGACTTGTCGCGCTCGAACTCGAGCCGGAAGCGCTCGTAGCCCTCCATCGCATCCTTGATGTCGAGGTCGATTCCCTCAGCGTCTTTTGCGGTCGTCATGGCGCCCCCCGGCTGGTCCCTGTCGGTCGCGGCATCATCGTCGGACGCCGCCACGTTGTCTACGCACCTTCCATGACGGCTATTGTTTGCCCAGAACGTGGGCGGTATCCGCCCCGCCGAACGCGCTGCGGATCGCTGTCGAGAGCCGGAGTGGCTTGCCCGACACCGCCACCAGCACCACCGTCACCTCCGCTTCGAACACCGGCCGCCCGTCGCGGACCACCGCCTGCAGCAGCGTGACGCTGGCGCCGCCGAGCTCCTTCACCCGCGTCTCGACCAGAAGCACGTCGTCCATGCGCGCCGGCCTCAGAAAATCGCAGTTCATGCGCCGCACGACGAACGCCGCCGGCTCGAGGCTATGCGACCCGTCGATCAGCCGCCGCGCATCCGTGCCGAGCAGCCGCAGGAAGTCGGTCCGTCCGCGCTCGCACCAGCGGATGAAGGAGGCGTGATAGGCGATGCCGCCCGCATCCGTATCCTCGAAATAGACGCGCACCGGCAGCACGTGCCGCCGGCCGGCCTCGTCGTCGATGATACGGCCGGCGAGATCCGGCCACGCAGTCTCAGTCTCGCTCATGAAGAAGGACGCCCATGATGAATGCGATCGTGCATGGTGCTGTGGTCCCTGCGCCCCGCAGGGTCAAGCGACATCGTGCCCGGACGCAACCGTGACGAGCAGGATCTCCGGCGGCACGCCGAACCGGACCGGCAGCGTCGAGTAGCCGAGCCCCGCCGAGACGACGAGGTTCCGCCCATCCTCGACGATGTGTCCGTAGCGGTACCGCTGCCCGTACTTCGACGGAATGACGGGCGCGTAACCGGCAAGCGCCACCTGGCCGCCGTGCGTATGCCCGGCGAGGGTGAGCGCCACGCGTGAGGGGACCTCGGGAAAGATGTCCGGCTCGTGCACAAGCAGCACCACCGGCGCATCGTCCGTAACCTTCGCGAGCGTGCCGGGAAGATCGTGCACGCCTTCGTACGCGTCGTGCTCCGTGTATTTATTGGGCCTCCAGAAGGCCCATTGATCGCCGAGGCCGGCAATCCAGAACGGCAGCCCGTCCTTCTCGAGACGCGCAACATCGTTCTCGTAAACGGGAATGCCGGCCGCCTCGAGCGCAACGCGCGCCTTGATCGGCCCGCCGTGCCGCTCCTGAGCTTCCCAGTCGCTCCACCAGTCGTGATTGCCGAGAACCGCGTGCACGCCAAGCGGCGCCTTGAGACCGGCAAGCACGGCCGCCCAGTCCTCGGGCGGCACCGCATGGCTCCAGAACCGCATGCGCCCGCCCCGCACATAGTCTCCGAGGAGCACTACGACATCGGGCTTGAGCGCGTTGGTGCGCGCAACGACGTCGGCCAACCGTTCGGCGTTGAACCACGGCTCGCAGACGTGAAGGTCGGCGAGCACGGCAATGCGCAGGGAAAGCCCGCCCGGCCAGTCGGGCGGCGACACCGAATGGTATGTGACGCCGAGGCGCAGCGAGTCGGCAAACGCGTAGCTGCCGAGCGTGGCGGACCCCACGCCGAACAGCGCCATAGCTTTCAGAAACTGTCTGCGTGAGAGCAAGCTATCTCCGTCGTCGAACGCCGGCAGAAAACCGGCAGCAACTCGCAATCCTTGACCCGGCGCAGGGGAACCCCCCGTGCAAAAAGTCGGCAGATACTTGGCCTGCAAGCAACGCGCCGGGAAACAGTAGGTCTGTTTAGCATTAACAGTGTGGCGACAATCCTGGCCACCCCGTGCGCCTATTCGTCCCCCTCTTCGAACGGCAGCTCCGGCGTGGCCGCGCGCGGCGGGCCGGACAGCCCGAGGTGGCGAAAAGCCTTGAGGGTCAGCACGCGCCCGCGCGGCGTGCGCCCGATAAACCCCTGCTGCAGGAGGTAGGGCTCGACGATCTCCTCGAGCGCATCCCGCGGCTCGGAGAGCGCCGCCGCCAGCGTCTCGATTCCGACCGGCCCGCCCTCGTAGGTGCCGGCGATGCACATGAGATAGCGGTGATCGAGCGAGTCGAGCCCCGCTTCGTCCACCTCGAGCGCGCGCAACGCCACGTCCGCCACTTTCGCGTCAATGACCGGCGCACCCGACACGGCCGCAAAATCGCGCACGCGCCGGAGCAGGCGTCCCGCGATGCGTGGCGTCCCGCGCGCCCGCCGCGCGATCTCCGTCGCTCCGTCCGGCGCAATCGGCGCGCCGAGCACACGCGCCCCGCGCGTCACGACGCTCTCCAACTCCGCGACCGTATAGAAGTTGAGCCGCACGGGGATGCCGAAGCGGTCCCGCAGCGGCGTCGTCAGCAACCCGAGCCGCGTCGTCGCGCCGACGAGCGTGAACTTCGCGAGGTCGATGCGCACCGAGCGCGCCGCCGGCCCCTCGCCGATGATGAGATCGAGCTGGAAGTCCTCGAGCGCCGGATAGAGGATCTCCTCGACCGCCGGATTGAGCCGGTGGATCTCGTCGATGAACAGCACGTCCCGGTCTTCAAGATTGGTGAGCAGGGCCGCGAGATCACCCGCCTTCGAGATCACCGGCCCCGACGTGGCGCGGAACCCGACGCCGAGCTCCTTGGCGACGATCTGCGCCAGCGTCGTCTTGCCGAGACCCGGCGGACCTGCGAACAGCACGTGGTCGAGCGCGT
>CAZDUD010000226.1:0-3046 GCA_964508485.1 uncultured Hyphomicrobium sp.
AGCTTGTCGCTCTCCTCCGCGATCAGCAGCGTATGGCTGTCCTTTACCGTGATCCGCCGCGGCTTCGTGCGCCCGCCCATCATCTTGCCGAAGATGTCGCCGATATTGACGGCGCCGATCGATCCGCCCGGCATGCCGGGAATGTCGAGCATGGGCAGGCTGCCGCCCGTATCGGCAACCTGGATCTCGATGATCTTGTCGTTGAGCTCGTTGCCGCGCAGCCGCTTGCGGAAGGTTTCGCGCGTGCCGGGCGATGCTGTCGGCCCGACGAGCGCATCGAGCACGCGTTCCTCGGCATTCTTCTCCGCCTGCGCACGCACTTCCTTGCGCTTCGCGTCGCGCACGAGTGCAAGACCGACTTCGACCAGATCGCGGATGATGCTGTCGACGTCGCGGCCCACATAGCCGACCTCGGTGAACTTGGTGGCCTCGACCTTGAGGAACGGCGCACCGGCGAGCTTGGCGAGGCGGCGCGCGATCTCCGTCTTGCCGACGCCGGTCGGGCCGATCATGAGGATGTTCTTCGGCAGCACCTCGTCTTTGAGCGATCCCTCGATCTGCTGGCGCCGCCAGCGGTTCCGGAGCGCGATCGCGACGGCGCGCTTAGCATCGCCCTGCCCGACGATAAAGCGGTCGAGCTCGGAGACGATTTCACGCGGCGAGAATGTGGTCATGGGTTGTTCCGTCAAACGGCTGGTGGAATGGAGTGGCGCAATGCGCCGAGCGGCAGCAGCGGCAGGATCGCGCGCCTGAGTGACCGCCATCCGGCGGAAAGGCCAAGCACGACAATGGCAAGCCCGAGTAGCGTGAGCGAGAGGCCCATGTCCTGCGTGACGCCCTGCGAGATGAGGTATCCCATCGCAACACCCGCATAGGTGAGCCCCGAGACGAGTAGCGCGCGACGGTCGATGATGACGGCGACGACTCCGAGCAGCACGAAAATGCCGAGTACGGCCAGCGCCTGCCCGGTGCCCATCCCGTCAGGGCTGCCGACGAGGAGCTGGATGCCGCCGTGAACGACCATGGGGGCCGCAACGAGATGCAGCCAGAACGCGATGTCGGACCGGCGCGTCTGCCGTTCTAGATCGCTCGCATCGACCCGCAGTGCGACAAGGAAAATGCAGGCCCCGAGGAGAGCAAACAACAGCGCCGTGTTGTGGTTCGGCAGCGCAAGCGAGACCGCATGCGCAATGGCGTACGTGAGCCCGAGTGCGGCGATGGCCCAATCGACGGGAACGTGGAACCGCCGCTCGTGAGCAATGGCGGCAAGTGCGGCGCCCGCGCCCGCGACTACGACCGAAAGATCATTTGACACAAACGAAGCGAGCGAGATCGCGGCAAATGCGGCTCCGCCTGCAAACATGACCGCGAGCGCAATGGACGGCAACGCCAGCCGCATCCGCTGCGAGAACACCTCGGAAAGTCCCCAGGCCGCGATCATGGCGAGCGCCGCAAATCCGATTCCGAACTCGAGCACGCTCGCAAGCGCAAACAGTGCCGAGACGAGCAGGCCGACGCCGATGGTGACGAACACGTCGTTGAACCCGCCGATCAGCCGGAACCGTTCGTCGTCCGGATCGGCAGGCAGCTCTTCCCGCAGCAGGCTACCCTCTGCAAGCGCGCGCAGGCGCCGTGCCTGGTCGGACGTGATGATTCCCTGCGCAACGGCCGCGTCGATATGCTCGTCCCGGATCATGGGCATCCTCTAGTGCGTCACGAGCTTGAGTCCGGCAATGGAGAGGATCAGCGTCGATAGGAACACCATGCGCCAGAGCGTAACCGGCTCGCCGAAGTAGAAGATGCCGATCGCGACCGTGCCGATGGCGCCGAGCCCGCCCCAGATGGCATAGGCCGTCCCGAGCGGAACAAGCTCCGCAGCCTTGGTGACGAAATAGATGCTGACGGTCGCAAGCGCGAGCACTAGCAGCGTCGGCCAGAGCTTGGTGAAGCCGTCGGTAAAGCGCATCGCGGTCGTGAACGAGATCTCGAACACGCCGGCAAGCATCAGGAAGACCCAGGCCATGAAGACTCCAAACGAGGAAGATGCCGCTACTTCGACGACGGCAGGCTTTCGATGACGAGATTGGAATTCGTGTAGACGCAGATCTCGCCCGCGATCGCCATCGCACGCCGCGCGATGGCCTCCGCATCGAGCGGCTGATCGAGCAACGCGCGCGCGGCCGAAAGCGCATACATCCCGCCCGAGCCGATGCCCATGACGTGATGCTCAGGTTCGAGCACGTCGCCGGTACCCGTGAGCACGAGCGTGATGTCGGCATCGGCAACGATCATCATGGCTTCGAGCCGGCGCAGGAACCGGTCCGTGCGCCAGTCCTTGGCAAGCTCCACGGCCGCCCGCATGAGCTGCCCCGGATACTGCTCAAGCTTGGCTTCGAGCCGCTCGAAGAGCGTAAACGCGTCCGCGGTTGCACCGGCAAAGCCGGCGATAACGCCGCCTTTACCGAGCTGGCGCACCTTGCGGGCATTGGCCTTGATGATGGTGGCCCCGAGGCTCACCTGACCGTCGCCGGCAATCACCACGCGGCCGTCCTTGCGGACGGTCAGAATGGTGGTCGCATGCCAGGAGCCGCCGTCTGCCGGGGTGTGCGGGGAATTTGCCATAAATCCTGCGCTAAGGAAGTTTGGGGCGCGGCCCGGAGCGCACCTGCGCGCTCTGGAACCGGGTCCCCGAAGCTGATAAACGCTGGGGTTC
Source organism: uncultured Hyphomicrobium sp. (assembly GCA_964508485.1). Taxonomy (GTDB): domain Bacteria; phylum Pseudomonadota; class Alphaproteobacteria; order Rhizobiales; family Hyphomicrobiaceae; genus Hyphomicrobium_C. The sequence goes on from CAZDUD010000226.1 coordinate 2,714, forward strand.
GTTAAGGCAACAACGGCAGGTTGCCCTCGCCCCCGATCATTTAGAGGACGCCCGTGAAGCGGCAAGCCACCATCGCCCGCAGGACCAAGGAAACGCAGATCAGCGCCACGCTGGATCTCGACGGCACCGGTGTATCGGAGATTACGACCGGCATCGGTTTCCTGGATCATATGCTGGAGCAGCTTGCCCGCCATGGGCTGTTCGACATCAAGCTCGAGGCCAAGGGCGATCTCCACATCGATTTCCATCACACGACGGAGGACGTGGGCATCGTGCTCGGCCAGGCCGTTGCGAAGGCGCTCGGCGACAAGCAGGGCATCACGCGCTACGCGG
>CAZDUD010000227.1:0-2985 GCA_964508485.1 uncultured Hyphomicrobium sp.
GGCCGCAACGCCGGGCGCGCGTGTTGTCTGTATGGTTGCTCCAAGCGTCGCCGCGGAGGTCGTGCGGCAGGCGGAGGCGCAGTCCTATCCGATCGTGCTGGTGCGTGACGAGGCGGAGAAGGCGGACGCGTATGCATCCATGACGGTGGCGGTCGCCTGTTCTGGGACAGTGACGACGGAACTGGCCGCGCAGGGCGCGGTTGTGGTGATGGCTTACAAGCTGGGCTGGATCACCTGGGCGCTGCTGCGCGGCATTCTGATGAAGACGAAGTATGCAGCGCTGGTAAACGTGGCGGCGAATGCGGAAGTGATACCGGAATTCGTGCAGACGCGGTTCAGCACCCGGTTGATCGCGCGCGCCGCGATCGAGCGGTTGAACAAGCCGGAGGTGCTGCGGGCGCAGCAGGCGGCGCAGGCGAAGGCGATCGCTGTGATGAAGGGGACCGCGAGGCCAGCCGCAGAGGTTGCCGCCGAGACGATCCTGCGGCTGTCGTAAGCCGCAGCGCCAAAGAAAAAGGGCGGCCCCCGCGGAGCCGCCCTTCGTGTTCTGACGCGCCTGCTACTTGCGCAGGCCCATGCCGACATAGTCGCGTTGCGGCGCGCCGGTGTAGACTTGGCGGGGGCGGCCGATGCGCTGCGTGCTGTCGGTGGTCATCTCTTCCCACTGTGCGATCCAGCCCACGGTGCGGGCGAGCGCGAACAGCACGGTGAACATCGAAACCGGGAAGCCCATCGCCTTGAGCGTGATGCCCGAATAGAAATCGATGTTCGGGTAGAGCTTCTTCTCGACGAAGTACTCGTCCTCGAGCGCGATGCGCTCGAGCTCCATGGCAACCTTGAGCAGCGGCGTCTCGCGTTTGTCGAGCTCGTCGAGGACCTGGTGGCAGGTCTTCTGCATCACCTTGGCGCGCGGATCGTAGTTCTTGTAGACGCGGTGCCCGAAGCCCATGAGACGGAAGCCGCTCGACTTGTCTTTGGCCTTTTTGATGTACTCCGGAATGCGGTCGACGGTGCCGATCTCCTCGAGCATGTTGAGGGCAGCTTCGTTCGCGCCACCGTGCGCTGGACCCCAGAGACAGGCGATGCCGGCCGCGATGCAGGCAAATGGATTGGCGCCCGACGAGCCCGCAAGACGGACCGTCGAGGTCGAGGCGTTCTGCTCGTGGTCGGCATGCAGGATGAAGATGCGGTCGAGCGCGCGTGCCACTACCGGGTTGACGATGTAGGGCTCGCACGGCACCGAGAAGCACATCTGCAGGAAGTTCGACGTGTAGTCGAGGTCGTTCCGCGGATAGATGAAGGGCTGCCCTATCGAGTACTTGTAGGCCATGGCGGCGATCGTCGGCATCTTCGCGATCATGCGGTGGCTCGCAGTCTCGCGCTGCTTCGGATCGTTGATGTCCGTCGAGTCGTGATAGAACGACGACAGCGCGCCGACCACGCCGACCATGACCGACATCGGATGCGCGTCCCGGCGGAACCCGCTGTAGAACCGCGTCATCTGCTCATGCACCATGGTGTGGCGCGTGATCGTGTGCCGGAACGCCTTGAACTCCTCGTTGGTCGGCAGCTCACCGTGCAGGAGCAGGTAGCAGGTGGCGAGGAAGTTCGAATTCTCCGCAAGCTCGTCGATGGAATAGCCGCGATAGAGCAGCTCACCCTTGTCGCCGTCGATGAAGGTGATGGCCGACGAGCAGTTGGCCGTGGAGGTGAACCCCGGGTCGTAGGTGAAGCAGCCCGTGTCGCGATACACGCGGCCGATGTCCATCACATCCGGGCCGATCGTTCCGCTGCGCACTTCGAGCGGCACGGACTTGCCGTTAAGATTGAGCTCAGCCTGCCGCGGCGCCCCCACGTCAGGTTTTGAGTGAATGCTCATGCGCGTCTCCTGGATCTGGGCCGAGGTTGATCTTTCGACAAAAGAACGTCCGAAATGGCGAGGCCGGACCGATGCTGCACCGCAGTATACCTAAGCCGCCGGGGGTCCGGAAAGGCAAATCGGGCGGCGAATTTATCGGCAACCGCCCAAATGTCGCGCGGCGAAGTACAGTTAGTGGATCTGATCGGCAAGCCGCGCCAAAGTCTCGTTCCGTCCCAAAACGCTCATGACATCGAACACCGGCGGCGACACCGTTCGCCCCGTCAAGGCTGATCGGAGCGGCTGGGCAACCTTACCGAGTTTCGTCCCGGTTTCCTCGGCATATCCGCGTACAAGCGCTTCGAGTGCGGCCGGGTTCCAATCGGCCGCGGCCTCCAGGCGAGGCGTGATCGCCTTCAGAATCGTCTGAGCCTCAGCATCCATCAGCTTCTTCGCCTTGTCATCAAGACCAATGGGCCGGGAGGCGACGATGAAAAGGGCTTGACCGACAAGCTCGGCGAGCGTCTTCGCGCGTTCCTTGAGCGAAGGCAGGGCCGCGGCGAGCGCCTCCCAGCCCTTGGCTTCGAACAGGCGCGCAAGATCCGAGCCGGTGGCCGCACCCGGCACCTGCGCCTCGACCTCGCGCGCGAGCGCGACGTCGGAGCGCGCGGGGGCCTTGGGATCGACCGGCAGCACCCGCAGCGCTGCGAAGTCGAGATGCGGCAGAAGCCCTTGGATTCCCGACAGCAACTCCGCGTCGGGCGCATTGCGCAGATAGTGCCCGTTCAAATCGTCTAGCTTCTTGAAGTCGAAGCGCGCCGCGCTCTTGTTGATGCCGTCGATGTCGAACCACTGGACGAGCTGCTCGGTCGACATGATCTCGTCGTCACCGTGGCTCCAGCCGAGCCGCACGAGATAGTTGCGCAGCGCCGCCGGCAGGTAGCCCATGGCGCGATACTCCTCCACGCCCTGCGCGCCATGGCGCTTGGAGAGCTTCGCCCCGTCCGCGCCGTGGATCAGCGGCACGTGCGCCCAGTCCGGCACATCCCATCCCATGGCGCGATAGATCTGCGTCTGCCGCGCCGCATTCGTCAGGTGATCCACGCCGCGGATGACATGAGTGACAC
>CAZDUD010000228.1:0-2946 GCA_964508485.1 uncultured Hyphomicrobium sp.
TGATCAAGGTCGGCGGCGCCACCGAGGTCGAGGTCAAGGAGCGCAAGGATCGCGTCGACGACGCGCTCAATGCGACGCGCGCGGCCGTCGAGGAAGGCGTTGTGCCCGGAGGCGGCGTGGCGCTGCTCAAGGCCTCGAATGCGATCACGGCCAAGGGCGAGAACGACGACCAGACGGCCGGCATCGCCATCGTCAAGCGCGCGCTGCAGGCCCCCATCCGCCAGATCGCGGAGAACGCCGGCACGGAGGGCTCAATCGTGGTCGGCCGCGTGCTCGAAGCGAAGGGTGCCACTTTCGGCTACGACGCGCAGGCCGATGAGTACGGCGACCTGATCGAGAAGGGCATCATCGATCCCGCGAAGGTCGTGCGTACGGCGCTGCAGGACGCTGCCTCGATCGCAGGGCTCCTCATCACCACGGAAGCGGCCATCGCGGAAGCTCCGAAGAAGGATGGCGATGCCCACGCCGGCCACAACCACGGCGGCATGGGCGGCATGGGCATGTAAGCTCTCCTGCTCTCCGCCGCATTGAACACGCCCTCAGGACTAACCTCCTGGGGGCGTTTGTCATTTCATGCTGCCTCGGCCTAAGCGCGGCCCTATTCAAATATCAGAATATCTTATCAAACGTATTCATTAATAAGACTTGCCCTGATCTATCTACTGCGGTAGCTGTCTGGAACAACTCTAAACAAGACGGGCGCATTATGGGAAAATCAACGCTGATGGCGAGCACCAGCTCGTTGATCGCGGGCAACCAGAATGCGCTCAGCCTGGGCTTATGGTGAAATCGTCCCTGACACCGATGCTTCAAAGAACAGCAGGCACGGCCAGCGGGCGCCGAGACGCAGACGAGCCATGCGCTCCAGCTCGGCGAGCCCGGAGCGAAAGAAGCGGACTGTGACGAGCATCGCCCTCTCGGTCAGCGCCGAGGACGGCACATGAACTCTCGGAATTCTCGAACAGACACACCGGATAAGATCGGAGAGACACATGGACGCAAAAACCGATGACCAGGGCCCGGGCAAGTGCCCGTTTTCGGGCCACGAACGTACGAACCGCGACTGGTGGCCGAACCAGTTGCGCGTCGATCTTTTGAACCAGCATTCGTCCAAGTCCGACCCTCTGGGCCAGACCTTCAACTACCGGGATGAGTTCCAGAAGCTCGACTACGAGGCGCTGAAGAACGACCTGCGCAAGTTGATGACGGACTCTCAGGACTGGTGGCCAGCCGACTTCGGCCACTACGGTCCGCAGTTCATCCGCATGTCGTGGCATGCCGCCGGCACCTACCGCCTCTCCGATGGACGCGGCGGCGGCGGCCGCGGACAGCAGCGTTTCGCTCCGCTCAACTCCTGGCCGGACAATGTCAACATCGACAAGTCGCGCCGCTTGCTGTGGCCGATCAAGCAGAAGTACGGCCAGAAGATCTCGTGGGCCGACCTCTTAATCCTCACCGGCAACGTCGCGCTCGAGACCATGGGCTTCCGCACCTTCGGCTTCGCCGCTGGCCGTGAAGACACCTGGGAGCCCGATCAGGACATCAACTGGGGCGAGGAGGGCGCGTGGCTCGCCCATCGGCAGCTCGAGCAATTCGCCAACCCGCTCGGCGCGACCGAGATGGGCCTCATCTACGTCAATCCGGAAGGGCCCAACGCAAGCGGCGATCCGCTGGAGGCGGCTGCCTTCATCCGTGAGACCTTCGCCCGCATGGCCATGGACGACGAGGAAACCGTCGCCCTGATCGCCGGCGGCCACACCTTCGGCAAGACCCACGGCGCGGGCGCCGGCACCCTTCTGGGTCCGGACCCCGAAGGCGCCGACCTCGAAGCGCAGGGTCTAGGCTGGGCGAGCACCTACGGCTCCGGCAAGGCAGGCGACGCGATCACGAGCGGCATCGAGGTGACCTGGACGCAGCTGCCGACGCAGTGGACCAACCTCTTCTTCGAAAACCTCTTCAAGTACGAGTGGGTGCAGACGCGCAGCCCCGGCGGCGCGATCCAGTGGGAGGCCAAGGATGCGCCGGACGACATCCCGCTCGCGCACGATCCGTCGAAGAAGCAGAAGCCGCGCATGCTGACGACGGATCTGTCGCTGCGCGTCGATCCCGTCTACGAGAAGATCTCACGCCGCTTCCACGAAAACCCCCAGGCCTTTGCCGAGGCTTTCGCGCGCGCCTGGTTCAAGCTCACCCATCGCGATCTCGGCCCGCGCTCGCGCTACCTTGGCCCTGAGATTCCGAAGGAAGTGCTGGTCTGGCAGGATCCGGTTCCTGCCGTCGATCATCCGCTGATCGACGGCGCGGACGCCGCTGCGCTCAAGGCCAAGGTGCTGGCCTCGGGTCTGACGGTTTCCGAACTGGTCGGCACCGCCTGGGCTTCCGCTTCCACCTTCCGTGGCGGTGATAAGCGCGGCGGCGCCAACGGCGCACGTGTCGCTCTTGCGCCGCAGAAGGACTGGGAGGTGAACGAACCCGAGCAACTCGCCAAGGTGCTCAGCGTCCTCAAGGGCATCCAGTCCGCGTTCAACAAGGACGCGACCGGCGGCAAGAAGGTCTCGCTGGCCGACCTCATCGTGCTGGCCGGCAACGCGGGCGTCGAGCAGGCAGCGAAAGCAGCCGGCCACACCGTGACGGTGCCGTTCTCGCCCGGCCGTACGGATGCTTCGCAGGCGCAGACCGACGTCAATGCCTTCGACGTCATGGAGCCGACGGCAGACGGGTTCCGCAACTACCAGACCGCCACGCTCCGGGTGCCGGCCGAGGTCGCACTCATCGACAAGGCGCAGTTGCTGACGCTGACCGCGCCGGAGATGACCGTGCTGATCGGCGGCCTGCGCGCGATCAACATCAATGCCGACGGGTCCGGCCACGGTGTCCTGACCGAGCGGCCGGGTGCGCTGACGAACGACTTCTTCGTCAACCTCCTGGACATGGGTACGGAGTGGA
>CAZDUD010000229.1:0-2892 GCA_964508485.1 uncultured Hyphomicrobium sp.
TTGAGGATCTGCGGCGCCCCTTGGTCGCGCCGGATCAGGATGTACGGAAACGACTTGTCGTCCCGCAGCGTGACGTTGAAACGCGGCCGGAAGCGCTTGATGAGGTTCGCTTCGAGCAGCAGCGCCTCGGCCTCCGTGCGCACCGACACGAACTCCATGGCCGCCGTCGCCTGGATCATGCGCAGGGTCCGGTTCGGAAGCCCCGCGAGCCGCGTGTAGTTCTGCACGCGCGCTTTGAGATTGCGCGCCTTGCCCACATAGATGACGTCGCCGGCCGTATCGAGCATGCGGTACACGCCGGGACCGGTGGCTAATGTCTTGAGATAGCCGGCGATGACGTCCGGCCCGGTCGCGGGCGGGCGGGCCTCGCTGGACCCGCTCGCCGTCTCGGGGGCGAGGGCGCCGTCGGCCTTGTCGTCGGAGTTGGGCATGGCCGGAACATTGGCGGCTGGCGGCCCTCCGTCAAGCGTCCGGCTACGACATGTCCCGCCCCTTCGCCACAAAACCGCCCAGGACATCGCGGCCCTTGGCGGCGGGACCCTTTGCAGGCAATTGCGAACACTCGGGAAAGGCGCGTCCGCAGGTGACGGCCATGCGCAGTCTGACGGCACTTCTATTGGCGCTCCTGGCGCTTGCGCTCGCACCCGCGCTGGCCGCCGATAAGGCCAGGCGCGTGCCCGCGCCCGAGTTCAAGAAGTCCGAGCACATCCTGAAGTGGATCAACGACTACCGCCATGCGCCCGACCCGGATCGTCTGCCCGAGGCCGTGCGCGCCATGGGCAACCTCGGCCTCTTCCGCGAGCTCGACAACGCCGGCGTCTATATCGGCTTCATTGGTGGCGTGCTGGGCGCCAACCCAGACCGCGCCGAGGTGCTTGTCTCGCGCATCTTCCCCATGCCACCCGAGGACCAGGTGGTGCTGATCCGCGCCATCGCCTACTCGGGCCTGCCCGATTGGAAGGGCCTGCTTACGAAGTTCATCGAGCGCATGCCCGCACGCATGGTGCTGATCCGCAAATACCTCTACGGCGACGGCAAGACGCTGGCCGAGATGCCCGTCGACGAGGGCGCCTACGTCATCGACGCCCTTTGGGGCTACTTCTACGCCACCGGCTACCGCGAGCCGATCCAGCGCATCGTCGGCGCGCTCGCGATGGCGGAGGATAAGAACAACGTCGAGAAGCTCACGATCGGCTCCATGGTCAAGTGGACGCTCGCGACCAATGCCTCGCGCGAGAAGGACCTGCTCGACATCCTGTCGGAAGAGATGAACACGCAGCCTGCCAAGGTGAGGAAGCCTCTGCGCGAGGTGATCGAGGCCGCCGAGACGTTCGAGACCGGCAAGATCCGCAAGGACGCCGTCGCCGCCATCGAGGAGCTGAAGACGAAAGGCTCGCTCGATTCACGCAACTTCGCCTGGTGGGGTCAGGTAGGCCAGACGGTCTTTGCACTCGGCTGCGTCGGCGCCGCGGCCGGCGGCGTGGTTGTGGCCGGCATCCCGTGCGTAGTCGGCGGCGCCATCTCTTCCGCCGCCCTCAAATACCTCGCCCCGGAGCCCTGATAAGCCGCGACACGCCTCAACCTGAGTGCGCTGCGCGAACATGGAAACTCGCGTGGATGCCGCCTCCGCGCGATGACGGAAAAGTGGTGTCACCTGTGCAGGTTCCGCCTGCGTGACATCTTTGTAGTCCGAGCAGCGCGCCACAAACACAACGTCATGCCGGCGCAGGCCGGCGCCCACGACACGCCTCAACTTGGGTGCGCTGTCCGAGAGGGAACGAACGCGGAAACTCGCGTGGATGCCCGCCTCCGCGGCCATGACGGAAAGAGCGACCTGAGCGGTCGCACGTTCACATACGTCAACGTCTGACGAGGCTCAGTCCGTGCAGAGCGTGCGGGCTTTGGCGAGCGCCGCATCGCGCGACGGGAAGGTGCCGAGCACGTCGCCGCCTTCCGGACGCGAGGCGAGGAACGATTTCGTCATGCTGTCCTCGAACCCGTCGAGCACCGATAGCGCCACATAGTGGGTCTCGTCCCCCGACGGCGCCTTGACGAGCACCGTCGTCTCGCCGCCATAACGGGCAGTCTCGATCACGCAACGGCCTGGCTTGACGCCAAGGCCCGAAGGCGGCGGATAGTCGGGCTTGGCCACGCTTCCCACCATGAAGCCACCCACGGTCTTTCCGGAAACGGCAGCGGGAGGCGCTTCGGACGGTCCCATCGCCTCGCCCACAGGCCTTGATGGGGCGGCTTCGATCTTCGCTTCCGCCAAACCGGCCGGCGGAGAGAACAGGGCAAAGTGCGAGCCTTCGTCTTCCGTCGCAGCCGGAGCTGGTGCCGGCGGCGCAGCCACAACGGGACCGACGATGATGGTCTCCTTGACCGGCGCAACCGCAACGGCGGGCGCTTTGGGCGCCTTCACCTTCGCCTTGGTTGAAGCAGCCTTGCTCGCTTTGTCGGCCTTCGAGTTCGTGTCGTGCTGTTCCCAACTCGAGACAGCCTTCACGGGAGCGGCGCCCTCAGCCGTCTTCGGCGCCACCGCAGAGTCCACGCCCTGCCACGGCAAGGCCTCAGCCACCTGCATCGCGCGGCCCTTGCACTGCTCAGCGCGGAACCGCTCGGCGACCCATTCGATGGAGCGCGCATACTTGCGGTCCGCCGCCCAGCGCCCGGCAAGGTCCGAGAAGCGGACGGGCCGCTTGAGCTCATGCGACTTTTCCAGAATGTGCTCCTGCTTGAGACGCGTACGCGGCGCGACCGGCTCTGGGATCGTCTCCCCCGAATAGACGACGAGATGCTGGATCTGCCCGAGCACACCGGTCGAGACATCGGGAAAGCTGTCGCCCGGCACACCGCCACCGGTAGTGCCGATGCCTGCGAAATTGTTCTGCC
>CAZDUD010000230.1:0-2867 GCA_964508485.1 uncultured Hyphomicrobium sp.
GGCGCCCTGTCCTAACAAATCAAAACGGCGAGCCGCCCGCGCCCCGCGGCCGGGCGCCTTTTTTTTTCCCCTCCCCCCGGTTGGGGGGAGTGGGTCAGGGTGAGGGGCGGAAGATTGCGCCGTCGTGCGTGAAGCTGCCCCTCACCCCGGCCCTCTCCCCATCGAGTGAAGGGCGATGGGGAGAGGGAGGGGGCTCAGATCGTCTGGCCCGTCTTCTTCCAGTCGGCGACGAACTGCGCGAGGCCTGCATCCGTCAGCGGGTGCTTGACGAGGGCCTTCAGGATCGCCGGCGGAACGGTGGCCACGTCGGCCCCGATCAGGGCTGCTTCCTTGACGTGGTTGACGGTGCGGATCGAGGCCGCGAGGATGTCCGTCTCGAGATCCTGGTAGTTGTCGTAGATGGCGCGGATCTCGCGGACGAGGTCCATGCCGTTCAAGCCGATGTCGTCGAGACGGCCGATGAAGGGCGAGACGAACGTTGCGCCGGCCTTGGCCGCCAGGAGCGCCTGATTGGCCGAGAAGCAGAGCGTGACGTTGACCATGGTGCCGTCGGAGGTCAGCGCCTTGCAGGCCTTGAGGCCGTCGAACGTCAGCGGCACCTTGATGGTGACGTTGCGCGCGATCTTCCGCAGCACGTGGGCTTCGCGCATCATGCCGGCGTAATCGGTCGCCGCCACCTCGGCCGAGACGGGGCCGGGCACAACGGCGCAGATCTCGGCGATCGTCTCCTTGAAGTCGCGGCCGGATTTTGCAATCAGCGACGGATTGGTGGTGACGCCATCGAGCAGACCTGTTGCGGCCAGATCCTTGATTTCGCTTACGTCCGCAGTGTCGACGAAAAACTTCATGCCCGGTCCTTTATTTGCTCCCCGATGCGCGCCCGCTGGCGCCGGCCGTCACCTCGCCCTATCTCTCGGCCTAAGCTTCGGCTCATGAGACCGATGATTCACGCTCCGGACTGATAGGGTCCGGAGCGATCATGGTCCAGAACGATTGGTAGCTTCTAATCCGGTAACGGCCCACTTGGATAGCCTTCTTGGCCTTAATGAAAAGGGTGAAAGCGCCGCGCGGGCCCTCGCGCCGGTGCTGATGCCCGGTGCGCCGCTCAATCAGACCTACGATTATCTGGTGCCGCCGGGGCTCGAGATCGAGCCGGGCGCGTTCGTTCTCGTTCCCTTCGGGGCGCAGACGCGCATCGGCGTGGTCTGGGATGCGCCGCTCGGCGGCACCGACAAGCCGGTGGATCCCAAGAAGATGAAGGCGTTGACGGAACGGCTCGACGTTCCGCCCCTTCCGGCCTCGTCCCTCCGGTTCGCGGAATGGATCGCGGGCTACACGCTCGCGCCGCTCGGCATGGTGGTGCGCATGATGATGAGCGCGCAGGCGGCGTTCGAGCCGGCGAAGCCGCGGTTCGGGGTGCGCATCGTGCCGGATGCGCCGGAGCCTGCCCGCATGACGCCGGCACGCAAACGCGCGCTCGACCTCGCGCGGGATGGGCAGATCCGGGCCAAGTCGGCGCTGGCTTCGGAGGCTGCGTGCAGCACGGGCGTGGTCGACGGGCTCGTGGCGTCGGGCAATCTGGTCGATGTCGTCATTCCGGAGCGGCGCTTTCCGGAGCCCAATCCCGATCAACGCGTGACCGACTTCACGCCCGCACAGGCCGAAGCCGTGCATGGGCTCAAATCCGCGGTTGATGGCGACGGATTTTCGGTGACGCTGCTCGATGGCGTTACCGGCTCAGGCAAGACCGAAGTCTACTACGAGGCCGTGGCGGAGACGCTGCGGCGCGGCCGGCAGGCGCTCATCATGCTGCCCGAGATCGCGCTCACGGGCCAGTTCATGAGCCGGTTCGTGGCGCGCTTCGGATGTCAGCCAGCGGAGTGGCATTCGGCCTTGTCACCGGCCGAGCGCGGCCGCGTGTGGCGCGCGACGGCAACGGGAGAGGCGCGCGTCGTCGTCGGCGCACGCAGTGCGCTGTTCCTGCCGTACCGAGATCTCGGTCTCATCGTCGTCGACGAGGAGCACGACGCGGGCTTCAAGCAGGACGATCGCGTGCACTACCAGGCGCGCGACATGAGCGTCGTGCGCGGAAGCCTCGGCAAATTTCCGGTCGTGCTGGCGTCGGCGACGCCGTCCATCGAGAGCCATGTGAATGCGCGTACGGGGCGCTACCGGCACATCATCCTGCCCGGGCGCTTCACGGGCGCGGAGCTGCCCGATATCTCGCCCATCGATATGCGCGCGCATCCGCCCGACAAGGGGCAGTGGCTCTCTCCGGTGCTGGTGGACGCCATCGCGAATACGCTCTCGGACCGGCAGCAGTCGCTCCTGTTCCTCAACCGCCGGGGCTATGCGCCGCTGACGCTCTGCCGCGCTTGCGGGCACCGGTTCGAATGCCCGCAGTGCACGGCCTGGCTCGTCGAGCACCGCTTCCGCCGGCGTCTCAACTGCCATCACTGCGGCTTCTCGCTGCCGATCCCGGAGGCGTGTCCGAAGTGCGGCGAGAAGGGTGGTTTGGTCGCGTGCGGGCCGGGTGTCGAGCGCGTTGCCGAGGAGGTGCACGAGCGGTTTCCCGACGCACGCGTCGCGCTTCTGTCGTCGGATCTCATTCCGGGGCTCGAGGAGATGCGCCGTATCATCGGCTCCATCGAGAGCGGCGAAGTCGACATCATCATCGGCACGCAGATCGTGGCCAAGGGGCACAACTTCCCGCTGCTGGCGACGGTCGGCATCGTGGACGGCGATCTCGGGCTCTCCATGGGCGCCGATCCGCGTGCGGGCGAGCGCACGTTCCAGCTTCTGCATCAGGTGACGGGGCGCGCGGGCCGGGTGCTCACCAAGGGGCGCGGCTATATCCAGACGCACAT
>CAZDUD010000231.1:0-2846 GCA_964508485.1 uncultured Hyphomicrobium sp.
CCGCCATGCTCGACCGCATCGACAGTTATCTCGCACCGAACGTGAAGGCGCTCAATCTGCGCGCCTACCGCAGCGAGGTCATCGCGGGGAACATCGCCAACGCCGACACGCCGCACTACAAGGCCCGCGATTTCGATTTCCGCAAGGCCATGGCCGGGGCGATCCACAACGCCGACCTGCGCCTCGCCCGGACCGACGGCTCCCACCTGGATCCGAAGGCACTCGCCGCCGGAGGGCCGCGACTGCAGTACCGCACGCCGGTTCAGTCGTCGATCGACGGCAACACGGTCGAGATGGACGCGGAAGTGGGGCGCTTCTCCGACAACGCCATGCGCTACCAGGCGGCGCTCACCTTCACCAACTCGCGCATCCGCACGCTGCAGACAGCGTTGCAGGGCCAGTGACGGAGCGCTGATCCATGAACCTGTTCTCCGTCTTCGACATCGCCTCGTCGGCGCTCTCCGCCCAGTCGCAACGCCTCAACGTCGTCGCTTCGAACATGGCCAACGCCGACAGCGCAGTCAGCGCGAACGGTACGCCCTACAAGGCGAAACAGATCGTCTTCCAGGCGGTGCCGCTCAACCGCGGCGGCGTATCCCAGGCGGTCAAGGTGAACGGCGTCATCGACGATCCGACGCCGCCGCGGATGGTGTACGACCCCAAGCATCCGCTCGCCGACGCCAAGGGCTACGTCACCTATCCGAACGTGAACGTGGTGGAGGAGATGACCAACATGATCTCCGCATCGCGCTCGTACCAGCTCAACACCGACGTGATGAACACGGCGAAGAACCTGTTGCTTCGCACCCTTTCCCTCGGTTCCTGAAGACTACCGCCATGGCTTCCGTACTCGACGTCATCAACAACACATCTGCCGCCACCGGTTCGTCGGCCTCGTCGTCCGCGACCACGACCACGAAGAAGACGGAGGATCCGCAGGATCGCTTCCTGAAGCTGCTGGTCACGCAGATGAAGAACCAGGATCCGCTGAATCCGCTCGACAACGCCGAGGTGACGAGCCAGATCGCGCAGATCAGCACCGTGTCCGGCATCGACAAGCTCAATGCGTCGATCAACGGCATGAGCAACAGCATGCTCGCCGCCCAGTCGTTGCAGGCGAGCTCGATGATCGGCCGCGGCGTGCTCGCCGAGGGCAATCAGATGGAACTCACCGAAGTCGGCGCCATCGCCGGCCTCGAACTCTCGGCGCCCGCCGACAAGGTCGTGGTCACGATCCTCGGGCCGGCCGGCGAGACCGTCGAATCGATCGATCTGGGTGCGCGCGATGCGGGCTTGTCCACCTTCGCCTGGGACGGCAAGCCCGAGGGTGTGGCCGAGCAGCTGCCCGCGGGGTCGTACCGCTTCAAGGTCGATGCCTTCAACGAGAACGGCACCAAGGTCACCGCCACCACCCTCGGCTACGGCCGCGTGCACAGTGTGTCGATCGACGGCGGCGTGACCCTCAACACCGCGAGCCTCGGGTCCATCCCGGTGGCGAGCGTGCGGCAGATCATCTGACATCAGGAATAACAGGAGCGCATCATGGGTTTCCAGTCTGGACTGAGCGGTCTCAATACGGCTTCGAAGAATCTCGACGTCGTCGGCAACAACGTCGCCAATGCGTCCGTGGTGGGCTTCAAGGGGTCGGTGACGCAGTTCGCCGACGTCTTCGCGTCCTCGCTCGGTGGCGGCGGCGCCAGCCAGATCGGTATCGGCTCGAAGGTCATGAACATCGCCCAGACCTTCAACCAGGGCAACATCTCACCGACCAACAACCCGCTCGACATCGCCATTACCGGCCGCGGTTTCTTCCGGCTCGAGGACAACGGCACGGTCTCGTACTCGCGCAACGGCCAGTTCCGCCTCGACAGCCAGGGCTTCGTCGTGAACTCGGACGGCCTCAACCTGACGGGCTGGGGTGTGGACACGGCGGGCAACATCGTCAATGCCCAACCGTCGCCGATCCAGTTCGACACGTCGGATATCGCTCCGGCGCCGACCACGGACTTTTCTGCCGGTGTAAATCTCGATTCGCGCCTCACCCCGCCGACGATCACGCCGTTCGATCCGACCAACACGCAGAGCTTCAACTTCACGACGTCGGGCACGACCTACGACACGCTCGGCAATCCGCACGTGTTCACGCTGTACTTCGTGCGCACTGCCACGGCCGGTCAATGGAACGTTCACGGGACGGTCGACGGCACGGCCACCACCAACGTGAACCTCGGTGCCGGCGCGGGTAACCCTGCCGTCATCAACTTCAACAACGTGGGTTCGCTCACGACCGCGATGCCGCTAAACGCCTCGCTCACCGTCGCCACCGGCGCCGTGACGCCGCTCGCCTTCACGCTCGATTTCACCGGCACTACCCAGTACGGTTCGGTCTCGAGCGTCAATTCGCTCACCCAGGACGGCTATACCTCCGGCCGTCTGACCGGCTTCAACATCTCGCAGGACGGCATCATCGTCGGCCGCTACTCCAACGGCCAGTCGCGCACGCTGGGCCAGGTGGTGCTGGCCGATTTCGTGAATCCTCAGGGCCTTTCGCCGCTCGGCAACAACCTGTGGCAGGAGACGGGTGACTCCGGCCTCGCGCTGGTCGGCGCGCCCAATAGCGGCACCCTCGGCAATCTCCAGTCTTCCGCGGTGGAGGATTCCAACGTGGACCTCACCGCCGAACTGGTCAACATGATCACCGCGCAACGCAACTACCAGGCGAACGCGCAGACCATCAAGACCATGGATGCCGTGCTGCAGACGCTGGTCAACCTGAGATAAGGGGAGGAGGGGCTAGGGACTAGGGATTAGGGAAAGAAGCGTGCGCCGTGCTGAACATCAGAGGG
>CAZDUD010000232.1:0-2839 GCA_964508485.1 uncultured Hyphomicrobium sp.
GACGCGCATGCGCGTGTCGGACTTGATCGGACCCTTGCCGTCGATCGGGTTGCCGAGACCGTCGACCACGCGGCCGAGAAGACCCTTGCCGACCGGAACCTCGACGATGGCGCCGGTACGCTTGACGTTGTCGCCTTCCTTGATCGTACGGTCATCGCCGAACACGACGACGCCGACGTTGTCGGCTTCGAGGTTCAAGGCCATGCCGCGAATGCCGCCCGGAAACTCGACCATCTCGCCGGCCTGCACGTTGTCGAGGCCATAGACGCGCGCGATGCCGTCGCCCACCGACAGCACCGTTCCGATTTCCGAAACCTCGGCTTCCTTGCCGAAGTTCTTGATCTGATCTTTCAGGATCGAGGTGATCTCTGCAGCCCGGATGTCCATCACTTGACCTCTGTCTTTGGGGCGTTTTCTCTATGTGTTCTGGTCTTGGCAGCGCGCTTTTGGCAACGCGCTCTTGGGTTCGTTCAGGGGAGGCGGGCGCCGGCCTGAAGCCTGGCGTCAGTGGCCTCCCTTGAGTGAGAGGCCGAGGTTCGAAAGCTTTGTCTTGAGCGACGAATCGATCATGCGGCTGCCGAGCTTCACGATCAGCCCGCCGATCAGGGCCGGATCGACTTTGGCCGCAAGCGTCACATCCTTGCCGACCGTCTCCTTGAGTTGCGCCTTGAGCGCCTCGGCTTGGGGCCCCGTCAGCGGGTGCGCGCTCGTCACTTCTGCCGTCACCTCGCCGCGAGCCTTGGCCGCGAGCGAGAGGAACGCACGCGCCATGTCGGGCGCGGCAAACAGGCGGCGATTGCGGGCCACGAGACCGATGAAATTCTTGGCAAGTCCGGAAACGCCGGCCTTGTCGAGCACGCTCGAGAGAGCGCGAACCTGATCCTCGGCCGCGACGACCGGGCTCCGGACGAGCCGCTGAAGATCAGGGCTCATGTCGTAAAGTTGCTGGAATTTGACGAGATCCTGCTCGACCTCGGAGACCTTGTTCTGCTCTTGGGCAAGATCGAAAAGGGCGGCTGCGTAGCGCCCTGCCACACCGGCTACGATTGGTTCTTCTGTCGCCACGTCAAGAAATCTCGCGCGCTCAAGGGGTTGGATTAAGCCCCGCGGCCGAAGCCAAGAGCCTTGGAATGTCAAGGATGATGCAGACGGGGTGGAACCGCGCCACCGGCTGAGCGCCGGCTCCTGCGGTCCCCCGACCGAAAACCCGCGGTTCTGTATCATGTACGTCACGGCGCATCAACCGGGCTAAGACGGCCTCGAACGACCGGGTTCCGCGGCCTTTCATCACCCCTCCCGGACGCCCGCGTGTCGCACCCCTCACGCTCCCAAAAAGCAGGGAATCGAAGGGTCCAACGGTGGGATTCTTACGTAGGAGACCCCACATCCTGTTTCGGGCTGCGTGGATCACGTGGGGTAGCCTAAATACTGATGAGAGATGGAGTATCTGGCATGAGGAGCACAAGACTGTTGGCCCTCGCCGCGCTGGTGGCCTTGCCGCTGACAGCAACTGCGGCAACCGCGGCGCCAGCGGTGCCCGGCACCGGCACGGCAGTAGCCAAGATCGAGTCCGGACAACCGCTGATCAACGTTCGCCGGGGAGGCGGGCATGGAGGCCACGGGGGCCACGGACACGGAGGTCACGGACACGGCGGCCACGGAGGTCATGGGCACGGCGGTGGCGGACACTGGCACGGAGGCGGTGGGCATTGGCACGGAGGCCACGGTCATCACCACTTCCGCCCGCGCTGGTATGGCGTGCCGTACTATTATTACGGCCCCTCTTACTTCTACGATGACTATTACTACGACTACGGCGATTACGACGATGGCGCCGTCTACGCCGATGACGCCGTGGAGCGCTGCGCGGCCCGCTATCGCTCGTTTAACCGCAGGACCGGCACGTTCCTAGCGAACGACGGCCGGCGCAAGCTCTGCCCCTATTTGAGGTAGCGGAAGCGCCCAAAACCGCCAGGATTAACCCGCGCCGGCAGCCAGGAAAAGGCTGACCGGCGCGACGTTTAGAAACCACCAATGAATATGAATGTGAGCTGCACGCCCCGTTCAAGGTGAGTTCAGCGCACCCCTGCCATCAATGGTTCCAACGCGCCGGGACCGTCCCGGCGCCTGGGATCTGAACGAAGGGGAGAGACATGTCGTTCAAAAAGCTCACCACGTCCGCTGCTGTAGTCGCGAGCCTTCTCGCCGCAAACCTGAGCCCGCTCGCAACCGCTGCGAGTGCCCATGATCGCGGGGGTAAGGGCTATGATCGCAGCTATTCGCGCCATTACGACGGCCCGCGCTACTACGACGACGGCCCCCGTCATCGCTACGCGTACAAGCGCCACCGCCACAACCACGGCAAAGACATCGCAAAGGGCCTCGCTATCGGCCTTGGCATACTCGCCGTCGGAGCCATCATCTCGGCCCATGATCGCTAGAGCTTTCGGGAAGGCCCTATAAGAAGTTGTAGGGATCGATATCGACGGTGAGGCGCAGGTCGCCCCCGATTTTGGGCAGCGCCTCACCCCACGCCCTGAGATAGCCCTGGATGTTCTTGTCTCGGGGCGCCTTGACGAGCAGCCGCCAGCGATGGCGGCCCCGCACGATGGAGATCGGCGCTTCCGCCGGCCCCAGCACCTCGATCTGATCCGCACGCGGTGCACGCTTCGCGACCTCGCGCGCGAACGTCTCCGCAAGATCCTTGTCGCGCGCCGAGACGACGAGCGCCGCCAGACGTCCGAACGGCGGCAAGAGCCCGCGCCGGCGCATGTCGATCTCGCGCTCGAGAAAGCTCTCCCGGTCGCCCGAGATGATCGCCTCCATGACCGGATGCTCC
>CAZDUD010000233.1:0-2790 GCA_964508485.1 uncultured Hyphomicrobium sp.
GTCGGGACCCACGCCAGCATCCACATTCGCTACGTCGGCAGGATACTCGTGCGGGGAAGCAGCGAGGCCCTCACTTGCTTGCGGTCATGACGGGCGCGCGGCGCATCAGCTCGTCGATGCGGGTGCGCTCCTTGGTGAAGGCGGCGTGGTCCTTGCCGGTGAGCTGGCGCTCGCGCGGAACCTCGATCGACAGCGGGTTCACGAACTGGTTGTTGACCAGCACCTCGAAGTGCAAGTGCGGGCCGGACGACAGGCCGGTCGTGCCGATGTAGCCGATGATCTGGCCCTGGCGGACCTTGACGCCGGGTGCTGCGCCCGGCGCAAAGCGCGACATGTGGCTGTAGGCCGTCTGATAGCCGTTTGCGTGGCGGATGCGGATGTAGTTGCCGTTGTAGCCTTTGCGCTTGGCCTCCTCGATCACGCCGTTGCCTGCGGCCATGATCGGTGTGCCGGTGGGAGCGGCCCAGTCGATGCCGGTGTGCATCTTGTATTCGCCGAGGAGCGGGTGGCGGCGCAGACCGAAGCCTGAGGTGAGGCGAAGATCGTCGCCGCGCACGGGGCGCCTGTTCAAGAACTTCTTCGCATTGTTGCCGTTCGCATCGTAGTAGTCGACCTGCCCGTCGGGAGTGCGGAAGCGATAGTAGCGGCGGGTCTCGCTGCCGGTCGTGATCGAGGTGAAGAGCAACTCGCCCGGCGGGCCGTCGGTGCCCCCTTCATCCTTCAAGTCGAAGAACATCTCGCACGTATCGCCGGATCTCAGGCGGCGGCGGAAATCCGTTTCGTAGGCATGGATGCGGAGGATCTGCTGGATGGTCTCGGCGGGAACGCTTTCCGAAAGCGAGGCGTGATAGAGCGCGGCGTAGAGGCTCGACGTCTGGGGCGCGCCGGCATCGCTCATCGCGAGGCGGCTCAGCGCTTCGCTATTGATCGGGTCCGCGCTCGCGACGAACTCGCCGGAAGCATTGCGCGTCACCGTGACCTTATGCGCGTGGCCTTCGTCGAAGATGGAGAAGCGTACGGGCTCCATGCGGTTCTGCGTCAGGGACGGCTGCAGCGCGATGTGGACCTCTTGCCCGGCCACGACGGATTTTTCCGGGAAGACAGACTTCATGGCCTCGATCATCTCGCGCGCCTGCCACGTCGGCGCACCGGCCTCCGCGAGAACCTGCGACAGCTTCTGGCCTTCGCGGACGGTCTTGACGACGGGCTTCAGGATATCGAGGTCGCTCGAGCCGCCCTCCTCGCTCGATTTTGCGAGAACGGTCGTATGCGGATCTACGGCATCCTGCGGCTCTTGGACATTTGCCTCCAGTCCAAGCTCGTCGCTCACGCCGGTATCGGTTCCGGCGAGCTCGGGTGCCGGCGCGACGGTGTCGGCGCTGACAAAGCGATCGACGATCTCCGCCACCTCGTCGTCAGCGACGGTCTGGCCGTCCTCGATCGGCAGCACACCATTCAGAAGATCGACAACGCGAATGGAAACATCCGTGGTTCCCTCGCCGGGAGATCCACCTTCCTCGCCTTCCTCTCCAATCGGCTTGTTGTCGGCGTAGAGCTTGAATGGATTGAACGCGGGAATTTCCTCGGTCGCGTTCGACGGCACGGGGGCGAGGCGCGCGACCAGGCGCACGTACGGCTTGGCGTAGATGTACTCGCGTCCGCCGCGGCGCTGACGCAGGGTCTCGTGGATGACGAAGCGCGTCGATTTGGTGCCGGTCGTCACCTGGAGCCGGTCCACCTTGGGTACGGCCCACCGCAGGCCGTCGTCGCGGCGGAGCATGGCCTCGAGCGGGGGCGCCTCGGTGCTTGCGCGCAGCCGCTCGAGGGCCGGTATGAGTCCCGCTTCGGCTTCCTGCTTCTCGGCAGATCCGAAGATGACGACGAGGATCGAAACGCCGCCGACGGCCGCAGCAAGGCAGGTGCTCATCAGCCAGCGGAAACGGCCCTCACGCAGGGGCTCGGCGTGGTCGGTCGCGTACATGTCGCGCGCGCCGCGCGCCTTAGCGCCCCGGTATAGGGCGGGCGTGCGGCCCGGCTCGAGTCCAACGGACACGGACCGGCACCGTGCAATCGGCGCGTGACGGCGATGATCGATCACGAGTTCGCTTTTCCCCCTCCCCGTGACCCCGTCCCAGGGGTCAAAAACCTATCCGCCCCGGCCGGAGACCGGGGATTTATGCGCAAGCCGCCCTTCCGGCGCGCAGGATGCTATCCTAAATTTCCTGCACAAAACTGGCGCTCTGATGGCGGCAGGACTATGGACGTTGACCGCGCGGCGTTGCGGGGTCTCGCAGCGGTTTGTGGATAACTCCGCAGAGACGTCCGTGTGACGGCCCGGGAGTGAAAATAAACAACAGTTATTTCAGTGGCTTAACGAATATTTTCGCGGCCGCGTAAGGTTGGTGTTGACAGGGCCGTTAGTTTTGTATTTATTCGGTCCTTGTCGCGGGGCACACAGTGCTTCGCCGCCCTCGACGGGCATCGCTCTCTCGATAACATGTGGTTTCCGACCGGACCACCCGGTAGGGAAACTTGTTGTCTCAGAAAAGCCGATCTAAGGCGATCGGCCGATGTTTTGTCGTCGGATTGCTCTTTGACAAGTCAAATTTGAAGGAAGAGAAGCGCAGGCGGCGGAGTCCTGGCGAGGTCTTCCGTGTCCTTCGGGGCATGTGAGACCGGACGAGACTCTGGCGAAACTGCGTTTCAAGCCATCACCATGATGCGCTGGGCGCGAGGCAACTCGTGTCATGTGCGCGTCAAGTGTGAAGGTGCCCGTTACGCAGTATCCTT
>CAZDUD010000234.1:0-2781 GCA_964508485.1 uncultured Hyphomicrobium sp.
GATCCCGTCCATGCCGGGGAAGCCGCGCATCAGCGAATTGTGCGTCTTGTACGTCTTGCCGTTGATCGTAACGGAGGCGGTCGAGAACAGCCGATAGTGCTGTGGAAAGTCGTCCTGCAGCCGGATGCCGAGCGTCACCATGTCCCGCGCCGTCGTCTTTTGCGCGGGGTTGGGCAGTCCCGAGGCGTTGCGGAACAGCGTAGACGTCATTCCAATCTGGCGCGCCCGCTCCGTCATGAGGCGCGCGAACTGGTATTCGGTCCCGCCAATGGTCTCCGCCACCGCGACGGCGACGTCGTTGGCGGACTTGACCACCAGCGCCTTGATGGCGTCGAGAACCGTTATCGTCTCCCCCGCCTTAAGACCGAGCTTCGACGGGGCGACCTCTGTCGCCTTCTCGCTGAACGTGATCTGGCTGTCGTAGGAGAGACGGCCCTGCTCGATCTCGCCGAACAGGACGTAGAGCGTCATCATCTTGGTGAGCGACGCGGGGAATCGCGGTTCGTCGGCCGCCTGCGCGTGCAGCACCTTGCCGGTGTTGGCGTCGATGATGATCGAAGCCTGCTTGGCGGCGGGCTCCGCGTGCACGCCATTGCTGGGCGCCAGGGCGGCCGCGCCCAGGGCGAGCATCAACAAAATCGATCGCGTGACGGAAATCGCCAAAGCCCCCTCTTTCGTGGTGCGCGTCGGGAATTTCGCCCAGATCGCCCGTCTGCCGGGCCGATCAACCATAGTCGAACACGGCCTAAGTGCCTATGCTTCACGGCCACTTTTGGGCCGTAACGGCCTTGTCCCCGATGACAAATTCCGGGTGACGCGGCGCCGGGGCAACGCTACCCGAGCGATGCTGCTTTTCTGTTAACGCCTCGGTCACCGATCGCCGCAGTCGGGAATGTTGCGACGCAATAGAACGCTTGAAGAAATGGTGCGGTGCGGCTAAATTAAGATCAAGGCCCCCGGCGCCGACGACGGTCCACACCCGATAGCAGCAGGCAGGCAGCGCATGATGAACAATTTCCAGGATTTTCAGAAGTTCGGCCAGACCAACATGGATTCCGCGATGAAGTTCTTTGGCGACTGGAACAAGGGTTGGCAGGCCATCGCGGCCGAAATGACCGACTACTCGAAGCGCGCCTTCGAGGACGGCACGGCCACCTTCGAGAAGCTCGCGGCGGCCAAGTCGCTGGAGCAGGCCTTCGAGATCCAGTCAAGCTTCGCCAAGCGGGCCTACGAGGACTACATGCACCAGATGACCAAGATCGGCGGCATGTACACGAGCCTCGCCAAGGACGCCTACAAGCCCGTGGAGAAGGCGCTCCAGGGCAGATAGCCCCTTCCGATGTGAGAGCCCCGGCTCCGCAGTGAGGACGAAATGAGGCCCGGGCGCATCGCTCGGGCCTTTTTTATCGCGGGGGAGATCCCACTTTCATTTCGCCTGATTGGTCTGCTGGTCTTGAGCCAAAGCCGGAGGGACTGCGTTAAAGGGGCATTGCTGGCGCAAGCTAGCTGGGCGAACATGCCGGGGATTTGAGCGGGCGCCTTCGCAAGCGGGCGTAGGGTAGCGACGACGGGCAAGATGAGACTAGGACTGAGAATGGCCGGCAAGAACGGGGCCGGCAACGACCGGGGCGGCGGTGAGGAGGGCAAGACGGGCCTCGTCACCAAGACGCGCCCAAAGACCAAGAAGCCATCGCTCTACAAAGTGCTGCTTCTGAACGACGACTACACGCCGATGGAGTTCGTGGTCCTCGTGCTGGAGAAATATTTCAGCAAGGGCCGCGAGGAAGCGACGCGGATCATGCTGCACGTGCACCACAAGGGCGTGGGCGTGTGTGGGGTCTACACCTATGAGGTCGCCGAGACGAAGGTGACGCAGGTTATGGACTTCTCGCGTCAGCATGGCCATCCTTTACAATGCACCATGGAGAAAGAGTAGGTCGAACGTGCCATCCTTCTCGAAAAGCCTTGAATCCTCACTGCACCGTGCGCTCGAGTTCGCCAACGAGCGCAATCACGAGTTTGCGACGCTGGAGCATCTGCTCGCCGCATTGATTGACGACCGCGACGCGGCCGCCGTCATGCGTGCTTGCAACGTGGATCTCGATGCGCTTCGTGCGCGCGTTGGCGAGTATCTCGACACAGAGCTCGGCAACCTCGTGCACAAGGGCACGGCCGAGGCGCAGCCTACCACGGGCTTCCAGCGCGTGATCCACCGCGCCGTCGTCCACGTCCAGTCCTCGGGCCGCGAGGAGGTTACGGGTGCCAACGTGCTCGTTGCGATCTTCGCCGAGCGCGAGAGCCATGCTGCGTTCTTCCTGCAGGAGCAGGAGATGACGCGCTTCGATGCAGTTCAGTACATCAGTCACGGCATCGCCAAGCGGGCGGGCATGTCGGAGCCCAGAGGAGTGCGCGGCGTGGACGATGAGCAGGCGAGCGAGGCCGGCGAGGAGAAAAAGCCCGGTCAGGACGCGCTCAACACCTACTGCGTGAACCTCAACAAGAAGGCGCGCGAGGGCCGCATCGATCCCCTGATCGGCCGCGAGCAGGAGGTGCTGCGCACCATCCAGGTGCTTTGCCGCCGCCAGAAGAACAACCCGCTGTTCGTCGGCGATCCCGGCGTCGGCAAGACCGCCATCGCCGAGGGCTTGGCGCGCAAGATCCTGCGCGGCGAGGTGCCCGAGGTGCTGAAGGGCGCAACCATCTTCGCGCTCGACATGGGCGCGCTTCTCGCCGGCACGCGCTACCGCGGCGACTTCGAGGAGCGCTTGAAGGCGGTAATGA
>CAZDUD010000235.1:0-2757 GCA_964508485.1 uncultured Hyphomicrobium sp.
ATGAAGCAGGTCGCGGGCAAGATCAAGGGCGAGCTTGCTCAGTACCGCGAGATGGCGGCCTTCGCGCAGTTCGGCTCGGACCTCGATGCCGCCACGCAGAAGCTGCTTGCGCGCGGTGCGCGTCTTACGGAGCTCCTAAAGCAGCCGCAGTTCTCTCCGCTCAAGATGGAGGAGCAGGTGGCGGTGATCTTCTCGGGCACGCGCGGCTACCTCGATCCGCTTCCGGTTTCCGCCATCGGCAAGTTCGAGGCGAGCCTGCTCACGGCGCTGCGCGACGAGAAGTCGATCCTCGACGCCATCGCCAAGGACAAGGCGATGAGCGATGAGACTGAGAAGAAGCTCGTCAACTTCCTTGATGGTTTCGCGAAGAGCTTCGTCGCTTAGTCGGCACGGGCTTCGGGTTCCCACCCACCACGTCGCGGCCGCCCTCCGAGGCGGCCATCCAGGGGGCCCAAGTTCGACGGTTGGAACGCAGGCCCTGGATGGCCGGGTGAGATGGGGAGCATCGCTCCACGATGACCCCGGCCATGACGTAAACGGAAAACGGCGCCGAAAGGCGCGATGAGAGGAAGCAAGGCGCCATGCCGAGCTTAAAAGATCTCAGAAACCGCATCTCGTCGGTCAAGGCGACGCGGAAGATCACCAAGGCCATGCAGATGGTGGCCGCGGCCAAGCTGCGCCGCGCGCAGGAGGCGGCGACCGCGGCCCGGCCGTACGCCGAGCGCATGGACGCGGTGCTTGCCGCCCTCGGCAAGACGATCAACCGCGATAACGCGTCGCCGCTGCTCGTCGGAACGGGGACGGATCAGACGCATCTTCTTATCGTGATGACGGCCGAGCGCGGTCTCTGCGGCGGCTTCAACTCGAACATCGCCAAGCTCGCGCGGGCGGACGCCCAGAAGCTGCTCGCCGCCGGCAAGACCGTGAAAATTTTGACTGTCGGGCGCAAGGGCGCCGACAACCTCCGCCGCGATCTCGGACGCAACATCGTCGAGCGTGTTGAGCTCCGCGGCGTGCGGCAGGTCGCTTTCGCGAATGCGGAGGAGATCGCGGGCAAGGTCGTATCCATGTTCGAGGCCGGCGAGTTCGACGTCGCGACGCTTTATTTTGCGGAGTTCAAGAGCGTCATCTCGCAGAAGCCCACGGCGCTGCAGCTCATCCCGGCCAAGCTGCCGGATACCGCACCCGACGCGAAGGGCGCCGCGCAACCGCTTGTGGAGACCGAACCCGATGACGATTCGGTGGTCGGGTATCTGCTCTCGCGCAACATCTCGACGCAGATCTTCCGCGGCCTGCTCGAGAACGCTGCCTCCGAGCAGGGCGCGCGCATGAGCGCGATGGATAGCGCGACGCGCAACGCCGGCGAAATGATCAACAAGCTGACGATCAAGTACAACCGTCAGCGGCAGGCGAACATCACCAAGGAGCTCATCGAGATCATCTCGGGTGCGGAAGCGCTCTGAGATCGCTGCGAGGAGGAAAGCCATGGCCTACAAGACGACAGCAACGACGAAGGGCGGCCGCGACGGCCGCACGATTGTCGAAGATGCCAAGCTCTCGCTCGCCATGGCGCTGCCGAAGGATCTCGGCGGGTCCGGCGAAGGCCACAACCCGGAGCAGCTCTTTGCCGCGGGCTATTCGGCCTGCTTCGGTCAGGCGATTCTGGTGCTCGCCAAGAAGCACGGGCTCGATGGTCAGGCCGCGCGCGTGACCGCCGATGTGACGCTCAACACCACGGACGGCTTCTCGCTCGCCGTCGATCTCAAGGTTTCGCTTCCCGGCGCCGACAAGGCCGCCCTTCAGGCCCTCGTCGAGGAAGCGCATACGATCTGTCCCTATTCAAAGGCGACGCGCGGGAACATTCCCGTCACGCTGTCGATCGCATAGTGAGACCGATGATTCACGCTTCGGACTGATAGGGTCCGAAGCGATCATGGTCTGAGCATTTTGGCTGGAGAGGAAAATGGCAAGCAAGGTTGGTAAGGTTCGCCAGGTCATGGGCGCTGTCGTCGACGTGCAGTTCGACGATCATCTGCCGGAGATTCTGAACTCGCTTGAAACCAAGAACCATGGCCAGCGCCTCGTTCTCGAGGTGGCGCAGCACCTCGGCGAGAACACGGTGCGCACCATTGCCATGGACTCGACCGAAGGTCTCGTGCGCGGCCAGGAGGTGGTCGACACCGGCGCTGCGATCTCGGTGCCGGTCGGCGAAGAGACGCTCGGGCGCATCATCAACGTGATCGGCGAGCCGGTCGACGAAGCCGGTCCCGTCAATACCAACGCGGTGCGCGCCATCCACCAGCCGGCTCCCGCGTTTGCCGATCAGGCGACGGAAGCGCAGATCCTGGTCACGGGCATCAAGGTCGTGGATCTGCTAGCGCCGTACGCCAAGGGCGGCAAGATCGGTCTCTTCGGCGGTGCCGGCGTCGGCAAGACCGTGCTGATCATGGAGCTCATCAACAACATCGCCAAGGCGCACGGCGGCTACTCGGTGTTCGCGGGCGTCGGCGAGCGTACGCGCGAGGGCAACGACCTCTATCACGAGATGATCGAGTCGAAGGTCAACATCGACCCGAAGAAGAACAACGGCTCGACCAAGGGCTCCAAGTGCGCGCTGGTGTACGGCCAGATGAACGAGCCGCCGGGCGCGCGCATGCGCGTCGCGCTCTCGGGCCTGACGGTCGCCGAGGATTTCCGCGACAAGGGCCAGGACGTGCTGTTCTTCGTCGACAACATCTTCCGCTTCACGCAGGCGGG
>CAZDUD010000236.1:0-2724 GCA_964508485.1 uncultured Hyphomicrobium sp.
GCGTCGTTAAGGTCGTCGCCCCCATCGACGACACGCCGGCCTCCAAGGCCGGTATCCAGGCCAACGACCTGATCACCCATCTCGACAACGAGCAGATCTCGGGCCTCACGCTGGAGCAGGCCGTCGAAAAGATGCGCGGCCCCGTCAACACCCCGATCACGCTCACCGTCGTGCGCAAGGGCAAGGACGAGCCGTTCGACGTCAAGATCGTCCGTGACTTCATCCGCATCAACGCCGTCAAGGCCCGCGTCGAAGGCGATGTGGCCTACGTCAAGGTGACGACCTTCAACGAGCAGACCCACGCCAATCTGGTCAAGGCGATGGATAGCATGAAGAAGGAGATCGGGCCCAAGCTCAAGGGCATCATCATCGATCTGCGCAACAACCCGGGCGGACTGCTCGATCAGGCTATCGCCGTCTCCGACGACTTCCTGGAGCGCGGCGCGATCGTGCTCACCAAGGGCCGCAACAACGAGGAAACGCAGCGTGCCCAGGCGCGTCCCGGCGACACGGCCGAAGGCAAGCCCATCGTCGTGCTGATCAACGGCGGCTCCGCCTCCGCCTCCGAGATCGTCGCCGGCGCCCTGCAGGACCACAAGCGCGCGACGATTGTCGGCACGCGCTCGTTCGGCAAGGGCTCGGTGCAGACCATCATCCCGCTCGGCGCCAACGGCGCCATCCGCCTGACCACGGCGCGCTACTACACGCCGTCCAACCGCTCGATCCAGGCCAAGGGCATCGACCCGGATCTGATCGTCGAGCAGGAGCTCCCCGACGAGCTCAAGGGCAAGGCGCCCGAGAAACCCCGCGGCGAGGCCAGCCTGCGCGGCCACCTGAGGGGCGAAGGCGAGAAGGCGGCGCCGGCCGCCGCCACCACCAAGGAGAGCGAGGAACCCGCCGACGCCGAAGGAGAAGTCAAGGAGGAGCCCAAGGAGGAATCCGGCTCGTCGGCCTACGTGCCGAAGGAGCCCGAGAAGGACACCCAGCTCCAGTACGCCCTGAAATTCCTGCGCGGCGAAGCAGTCGGCGAGACCGTGGCCAAGCCGGCGCAGCCGCCGACGAGCGACGCACAGGCGACGGACAAGGGCGCGGTCCCCAATTAACGGGGAGTGATCCAAGTCGAACAGTCGCGATGGGCGCCGACGAGGCGCCCATCGCTGTTTGGAGGCCACTGAGGCAGCAGCGATGGACGCCAACGCACTTCCCTACCGGCCCTGCGTCGGCATCATGGTTCTTAATCGCGCCGATCGGATCTGGGTCGGCCAGCGTGCCGATGCCCCTGGCGATGCCGAGGGCCGCGGCACGTGGTGGCAGATGCCCCAGGGCGGTATCGATAAGAACGAGGACCCGAGCCGGGCCGCCCTCCGCGAGCTGCGCGAGGAAACGGCCATGGAAACCGTTGAGATCATTCGCGAAACACCGGGGTGGCTGACCTACGATCTCCCCTCCCATCTGCTCGGCGTGGCCTGGGGCGGCCGCTACCGCGGCCAGCGTCAGAAATGGTTCGCGATGCGCTTCCTGGGCGAGGACACCGAGATCGACTTAGGCGTGCCGGGCACGCCTCACGCCGAGTTCGTCGACTGGCGCTGGTGCAGCCCCGTGGAGCTTGCCGAGGCCGTCGTCCCCTTCAAACGGGACGTCTATCGGGAGGTCCTGCGGAGCTTTGAGCCCATCTGGACCGGCCACGGGCGTTGACCGCAACGCCACATCAAGACTGTCACATATTCCCCACGGTACAGACGGTCGGACAAAAAGCCGTTATTTTTCCGCATTAAATTGGTTTGATTCGGTCAGCCGATGGTGCAGGCCTTGCATCGCAGGCTGGAAAGGCAACATTCTTTAATGGCAATGAAGCAGGCAGCTCTCGATCAAATCTCGGCGCTCCAGGACCTCCCCTACAGGCCCAGCGTCGGCATTATGCTCCTCAACAAGGAAGGCCGCGTCTGGACCGGCCGTCGTCTGCCCAAATGGGCTGGCGACAAGTCGGCCTACGTCTGGCAGATGCCGCAAGGCGGGCTCATGAAGGGCGAGGAGCCCGTCGACGCGGCTTACCGCGAGCTGCGCGAGGAAACGGGCGTGACGAGCGCCGACCTGATCGCCGAAATTCCCCAGTGGCTGACCTACGATCTGCCCGAGCCGCTGCTTGGCGTAGCGCTCAAGGGCAAATACCGCGGCCAGCGGCAGCGCTGGTTCGCCATGCGCTTCTGGGGAGACGACAGCGAAATTGACATCCGCCCCCGTGGCGGCAAAGCCGAGTTCGACCGCTGGCGCTGGCGCGACATGCACGAGCTGCCCGAGTTGATTGTCTCATTCAAACGGCCGATTTACCAAACCGTTGTCGAGAGATTTGCCTATCTCGCACAAAGCTGAAATGAAGAGAGAGTTGGGTCAGATATTCGTCTGATCCCGATCAATCCCTCGCTTCACGTCATGGCTTAGCCAAGCCGGGGCTTGAGTCTCTCTGTCGAGAAATCGATCCCGCACACCTCCGCGCTTGAATCCATTCCCGTTGGTCTCGTTCATCCCGTAGAGTACGTCCCATGTCCACACGCACCTTGACGAGAACGCTTCCCCCGTTCAACGACGGCGCCGACTATCAGTCCGGACAACCGTTCGACGCTGAGGAGTACAACCGCATCAAGGAGCTTTGGCTCGATCACATCGCCGCCGAGCATCGCGGCGACATCCCGGGCCTGCTTGCAACCCTGACCGAGGATTGCGTCT
>CAZDUD010000237.1:0-2684 GCA_964508485.1 uncultured Hyphomicrobium sp.
CGCCGGGCTCACCGATCAGGCACTCCCGGTCGAGGTAGGCCAGGACGGCGGCCTCGAGCGGATTGGGCCGGAGGCTCGACAGCAACCTCTCCGTGAGCCAGCCGGGCGGCTCGTCCGCCACGATCTCCTCGCCCGTCACGATCTCGATGCGCTGGCGCTCGAGGCGCGCGAGCGCCCGCTCCTCGCTCGACTGGCTGTGATAGTCGTGACGCAGGCGCCCGAGCGAAAGCGCAACCTGCTCCTCGAGCGCAGGCGGCTCATCGGATGCCGCCACACCCGGACGCAACGCCACCGCACGCGGCGGCACCGCATAGCCATGCTCGGCGAGCAGCACGTTGGCCATCGCCTTGGCGAAGAGATCGACCCACGCGAGCGGCGCGGCGCGCTGCGCGACGACCTTGTTGATGCCGATGAGGATCTCCGCCTCGGGTCGTGTCAGCGCAAGCGCGCTGTCGCCGCCGAAGGCATTGAGGATGACACGAGTGAGCGCGATCTCCGTCTCCGTGATGGTGCCGGGCACGGCGCCCTGCACCTGCAGCGGGCCTTGCCCGCGCCGCAGCGGCCCGAACCCGTGGGCGACGGCGCCAGCGATCTGCTCGAGCGCGAACGTAGCGAGGCTCAGCGGAAACCACCGCGCCCGGCCGAGGATCGCGACCAGGAGGTCCAGCTCGGCATGGTTGGCCACCCACCCGTCGCTCGACAGCTTGGCGACGAGCCACCGGCTCTTTTCGACCGTGATGTAGCCCTCGGGGCCGCTCTGGTTGAGAATGTAGTCGGCGATGACGTCGACCAGGAAGCCGCTCCAGGACGGCCCTTGGACAGGGCACGACCGGTTGAGCCGCAGGAGCGTGTCGGCTTCGTTGTCGTGGATATGGGGGTCTTCCGCGAACGCCCTTCTGAGCCGGGTGACGTCGCTATCCTTGATGCTGCCGCGGAACTCGAAATCCTCGACCGGAACCGACTTGACCACGCGCATTCAACTTCCCCAACGACCCGAGCCCCCGACTGGTTTTGAAGCTAGGCGACCAATCTTACCAATCACCTAATGCGCGCCCCGGATCGAGATCGCGGGAAGCCCTGCCATGCCAAGGTGTTGCGCAAGCACCTCCCTTTTCCCTCTCGATGGGGAGCAGGCTCTGGCACGCTCCGGGTCAACCTTGGACATCTCGGTGTTGCGGGGCTGCATTTTGTAAGCGCGCCCTATAGGGTGGCGCCGAAATCCAGCTGCCGAGCCCCGCCACCGCATGAAACCATCCGTCCGCTTCGCACCGAGCCCGACAGGGCGGCTCCATATCGGCAACATCCGCACCGCCGTCTTGAACTACCTGCTGGCGCGCAAGGGAGGCGGAACGTTCCTCCTGCGCCTCGACGACACCGACCGCGAGCGTTCGACGGAGGAGTTCGCCGAAGGTATCCGCACCGACCTTCGCTGGCTCGGCTTCGAGTGGCAGCGCGAGGAGCGGCAGTCCGAGCGCATGGCTCGCTATGCCGAGGTCGCGGAAACGTTGAAGGCCGCCGGGCGCCTCTATGCTTGCTACGAGAGCGAGGAGGAGCTCGACAAGAAGCGCAAGCGCCAGCTCGCCCGCGGCCTGCCGCCGATCTACGACCGCACGGGACTGAAGCTCACGGACCTGGACAAGGCGAAGCTCGAAGCGGAGGGCCGCCGCCCGCACTGGCGCTTTCGCCTGCCGAACACCGATGCCGCGAGTGGGCTACTCGGTCCGGAGCCCACCATCGTCTCCTGGAACGACCTCATCCGCGGCGACCAGACCGTCGACATCGGCTCGCTCTCGGACCCGGTCCTGATCCGCGAGGACGGCACGCCGCTCTACACGTTTACGAGCGTCGTCGACGACATGGACTTCGCCATCACGCACATCGTGCGCGGCGAGGACCACGTCACGAACTCGGGCGTGCAGATCTCCATTTTCGAAGCGCTCGGCGCAGCACCGCCGGCCTTCGCCCACCACAGCCTGCTGATCGGCACCGACGGCCACGCGCTCTCGAAGCGCCTCGGCACGCTTTCCATCGAGACCTTCCGCAGCGACGGCCTCGAGCCCATGGCCATCCTGAGCCACGCCGCCCTGCTCGGCACCTCCGACGCCATCGAGCCCCACAGGCACATCGACGAGCTCGCCGCCCTTTTCGACCTTGGAAAGATCTCGACCGCCCCCGGCCGCTTCGACGTCGAGGAACTGCGGACGCTCAACGCCAAGCTCCTGCACAAGCTCCCCTACGAGGACGTCGCCGCACGGCTCAAAGCGCTCGGCATCACGGACGGCGCGCCATTCTGGGAGGCCGTGCGCGGCAACGTCACGTTGCTTGCCGATGCACGCGATTGGTGGACCGTGGTGGCGGGCGAGATCGAGCCCGTGATCGAAAATTCCGATTTGACCGCCAAGGCGGCAGACCTGCTCCCCCCCGAGCCGTGGGACGGCACGACCTGGGGCACCTTCACGGCGGAAGTTGCAAAAGCAACGGGATTGAAAGGCCGCGCGTTATTCCACCCGCTTCGGCTCGCGCTCACGGGGCGCGACGCCGGCCCCGAGCTGAAAGCGCTGCTCCCGCATATCGGCCGCCCCCGCGCCGAAACCCGCCTCCGCGGCAAGCGCGGCTGACCGCATCCCCTCTCCCCGCTTGCGGGGTGAGGGTTAGGGTGAGGGTGAGGGGCAGCCACCGGCCAT
>CAZDUD010000238.1:0-2656 GCA_964508485.1 uncultured Hyphomicrobium sp.
GGCGTCATCGTCACGGGCCTCTTCGTCGCCATCTCGATGACCTCGGGCGGCGGCGCGTGGGACAACGCGAAGAAGGCGTTCGAGGATGGCTTCGTCGACAAGGACGGCGTGAAGCACGTCAAGGGTACGGAAGCGCACAAGGCGTCGGTGACCGGCGACACGGTCGGCGATCCCTACAAGGACACTGCCGGCCCGGCCGTGAACCCGGCCATCAAGATCACCAACATCGTGGCGCTCCTGCTGCTGGCCGTTCTGTCCCACGGCTGAGACGTCGTTCCACGAGACCATGAAACGGAAAGGCCCCGCGCAAGCGGGGCCTTTTTCGTTCAGCTTGCGTCAAGCTCCCCCGGAGCGCCGCCGAAGCGCAGCAGGTTGCCGTGCGGATCGTGGGTCGTGAACTCCTTCATGTTCCACGGCCGCACCGTGAACGCCGAAAGCGTTGCAACGCCCTTGGCGCGGAACTCGTCGTAGAGTGCCACGATCTGCCCGCCGCGGATGTAGCAGGACGTATGCTCCGGATGAATGCGGTCGGACGCCAGCCAGAAATGGATCTCCATCTGGTCTCGCCGTGCGATCGCGTAGTCGCCGTAAGCCTCGACCGCGAAGCCGAGTTCGTCGCGATAGAAGCGCGCCGTCTCCGCGATGCCGAGCGAGGCAAGAACCGGGATGGTGATGGCAAGGTCGCTCACGACGGAAGACCTTGCTGGCCTCGGCTCAATCCGTGCCGAAGATCTGCTTCGTGCCGAGGTTGCGGAAGAGCTGCTTCAGGAGACCGTCTTCCTTGCCGCCGGGCGCCGGCGTCGTGCGCGACACGAAATCGAACACCTTGCCGTCCTTCATGCCGTAGTTGGCCACGCGGTCCACCGTCTGCGCGGGCGTGAAATAGACGGCGAGCACCTGCCGGTCCACCTCGCTGCCCGACATGAACGCGACCCGCTTCTCCGTGCTCGAGATGTAGTAGTACACGGAGCCGTTGCCGTAGGTCGTGGTCGTGGTCGGCGTGCCGAGCACGAGCTTGACCTGCTCCTGGCCCATGCCGGGCTGCACCTGGGCAATGTCCGACTCGCGGAACAGGTGCCCATGTTTAGTGATTTGCTCGCTGCAGGCCGAGATCAGCACCATGACCGCGAGCAGCGCCGGCATCAGCGCGCTGAGGGCCAGGTCTCTGGCCCCTCCGCGCTCAGCGCTTCGGCCCGACGCGTCATGACGGCGCATTTTGGAATGCCCCCCTGGGAGACTCACGAAATCCCTGTGCTCACGTCCCGCCCTTAGCTAAAAGGAGGCCGCAAAGCAACGGCGGGCTATTCTCAGTCCCCTTTAGTAAGAGGTTGAAAAACCCCCGTGCTCTCCTGGTTTAGAAGCAGAGCCCAAGACCGGCGCACAGCAATCGACTTTTATGGCGCGATCGTGGCCCAGGCCCGCCGGCCGGCGTATTTCGCCGAGCATGGTGTCCGCGACACACCGGAAGGCCGTACGGCCATGATTATTCTGCTGATGTTTCCCCTGCTTGAGCGGCTCCAGGGCGGCGATGCCCGTGACCGCCACCTGGCCCGCCACTTGGCCGAGACCTTCGTCACCGATATCGACGACAGCCTGCGCGAGATGGGCGTCGGCGACCTCTCGGTGCCGAAGAAGGTGAAGCGCGCGGCCCAGGCGATGGGCGAGCGGTGCCTGGCCTACCGCAGTGCGGCAGCGGCGGTCGAGCCGGTCGCAGCGCTCGCCCACGAGGTCGCGGCGACGGTCCCAGGCCTCGATGCCGATCCCGCCGGTGCCGAGGCCGTAGCCCGCATCGCGCTGAAATCTCTTGCCGGTCTCCGGGGCGCGCCGACTGAGTCGCTTCTCGTTGCTCTAGCCAAGCCCCCCGAACTTTCGCTCTCTGGAGGCGCCCCATGACCGCTCTTCGCGACTGGTTCCATCTCGTGACCGACATTCCCGAGCGCGGCTTGGACGCGACGCGCACGGCCACCGCCGAGGAGCTGATCGAGCTTGCGCGCGAGCTAGACATCCCCTCCTGCGGGCGCGTGCGCGTAGCTTATGAGATCAAGCCCCTGGGGGACGGGCACTATCGATTCGCCGGAACCCTCGAGGCGGAAGTGACGCAGGCCTGCGTGGTCACGCTGGATCCCGTTCCGGCGCGCCTCACCGAGAAGTTTGCCATCGCGCTGGCGCCCGCCGCCGAGCTGGCCGACGAGGAGCCCGTGCTTGGAGACCGCGAGGTGTCGAGCGTGCCCGACACGGAGCCTATCGAGGACGGGCGCATCGAGGTGGGGACGATGGTTTTCGGCATTCTGTCCGCGGCTCTGCCGCCCTATCCGCGCAGGGAGGGTGCCGAGTTCGATTGGGTCGACCCGAAGATCGCGGCCGATCCCGATGGCGCAAGTCCGTTTGCCGCATTGGCCAAGCTCAAACCCCGGCCGTAACCTGGATCCTAGCCGGCAAGGGCCTGGCAAGCGGCTCAGGGCGCAGGGATTTCCGGCCCCCCATCCCTTGTCCCCTTGCTACCTAAGGAAATGGGTTGTTTCGCACATGCAAACAGGTATTTTCCGCTGGCCTTGCGTCTGGGGGGACGCGGGCGTCCTATTCCGTTTGACAGGTTGAAAAGCGCGAGATGGCTCAGCCGCGGACATTGGCGCTCGACGCCATGGGGGGCGATCAC
>CAZDUD010000239.1:0-2611 GCA_964508485.1 uncultured Hyphomicrobium sp.
GGAGACGCCTCCCCCGCGCTCCAGCGAGACAGAGCGCCACCGCGGTTCCCCCGACCGCAGAACGGCGGCGCTCTCCCCACGGTCGGCCCCCCAGTTCCCCCCGCTGGGGGGCCCTCTTTTTGCGCGCCGCAAAAATTCAGCCTCAGGAATGGAACGGATGGAAAGCCTTGGTCGTGGGCTCTATATGCGGTCTGTCGGGCTGAGAAATCGCAGGGGAAGGCCGCATGCACACGCGCCGCAGTTTCTTGGGCTCGACATCATCCGCAGCCGCTCTGCTTGCGATGGGCTCTTTGAGCAGGAGCGCAAGCGCCGATACGGCTCCAAGCGAGGGAAAGCTCTCCCTCTCCATGCGCGCTATCCCGGCGACGGGAGAGAAGATTCCCGTCATCGGCATGGGCACCTCCGGCAGCTTCGAGGTCGGCGCAGGCACGCCTGAGCACGACGCGCTGCGCGAGGTGCTGAGGATCTTTTTTGCGGGCGGCGGCACGGTCATCGATACGGCACCCACCTACGGCAACGCCGAGGATGTGCTGGGTGCGCTCCTTGCCGAGCAGAGCCTGCGCCCGAAGGCCTGGCTCGCAACCAAGCTCTCGGGCGTCTCCGGGCGCGACGCGGGGTTGGCGCAGTTCAACAGCACGCTCAGCCGCCTCGGGACGGACAGGGTCGAGCTGCTGCAAGTGCACAACCTGGGCGACCTCAAAACGCAGCTCGCCCTCGCCCGCGAGCTGAAGGCCGAAGGCAAGACGCGCTACGTCGGCGTCACGCACTATCTCGAATACGCCCACGACGACTTGGCCGACATCGTTGCGGCCGAGAAGCCGGACTTCCTGCAGATCAACTACTCTGTCGTCACGCGCGGCGCTGAGAAGCGCATCTTTCCGCTCGCCCGCGACCTCGGCGTCGCCGTCATGATCAATCGCGCGTTCGAGGACGGCAAGCTGTTCGGCCGCGTCAAGGACAGGCCGCTCCCCGATTGGACGGCGGCAGCCGGCATCACTTCCTGGGCGCAGGCGTTTCTCAAGTTCGCACTCAGCAACCCGGCGGTGACGGTCGTCATTCCGGCCACGGGCAAGCCGCACCGCCAGGCCGACAATCTCAAGGCCGGCATCGGCGCGGACCTGACCGAGGACCAGCGCGCCTCCCTGATTGCGGCGCTGGCGTAGCCGGAATGGAAAGCGCGAGCCCGGCCACGGACAGCACACGGCTCTCCGATCTGTTCAAGGTCGCACGCGAGGAAACGCCCGTCGTGTTTGCGGGCGCCGCCATGTTCTTCCTCCTGTTCACCGCCTACTTCATGCTGCGGCCCGTGCGCGAGACGATGGGCATCGCGGGCGGCATCGAAAACCTTCAGTGGCTCTTCACGGCGACCTTCGTTGCGACGCTGCTTGCCCTGCCCCTCTTCGGCTGGATCGCGTCGAAGGTGCGCCGCCGCCACATCCTGCCGTGGACATACGCCTTCTTCGCGCTGAACCTCGTCGGATTTGCCGCAGGCTTCCTGGCCAATCCCGACGAGGTCTGGACCGCGCGCACGTTCTACGTCTGGCTATCGGTCTTCAACCTGCTGGCCATCTCGCTGGCCTGGAGCGTGCTTGCCGATCTCCTGGCCGCGTCGCAAGCCAAGCGGCTCTTCGCCATGATCGCAGGCGGCGCGAGCCTTGGCGGCCTCACGGGTCCGATCCTGGGCACATTGCTGGTCGCGCCCATCGGCCACGCCGGACTTCTGCTTCTGGCGGCAATCCTGCTCACGATGAGCGCGGGTGCAGCCGTATGGCTCCACCGCTGGCGGGATCACAATCCGCTACCCGAGGACCAAGCAACACCGCGCGCCGCACCGATCGGCGGCCATCCGTTTGCCGGTGCGACCGCCGTCTTCCGCTCGGGCTACCTCGCCGCTATCGCATTCTTCGTGGTGCTGTTGGCCATCGTCGGCACGTTCCTCTACTTCGAGCAGGCGCGGCTCGTGGCCGAGACGTTCCCCGACAAGACGCGACAAACACAGGTGTTCGGCCTGATCGACACCGTGGTCCAGACCCTCACCATTCTGATTCAGATTTTTCTGACCGGACGCATTGCCAACCGCTTCGGCGTCGGCGTGTTGCTCGTCGCCATGCCGCTCGTGATGGTTGCAGGCTTCCTCTGGCTCACCCTCGCGCCAGTGTTCAGTGTGCTTGCGGTGATCATGGTCGCGCGCCGCGTCGGCACCTATGCGCTCGCGCGGCCCGGCCGCGAGATGCTCTATACGGTCGCCGAGGTCGAGGACAAGTATAAGGCGAAGAGCTTCATCGACACCGTCGTCTATCGCGCCGGAGACGCGGTCGGCGGGTGGGTCAAGCACGGGCTCGACGTCTTCGCCCAGCAGCCCGCCGTCGCCATGGTCATCGGCGCCGTGATCGCGGCCGGCTGGGCGGCGACCGGCGCCTGGCTCGGACGCCAGGAGCGCCAGAAGGAAGCCGCGCGACTACAAAAAATGACCGCACAGTAACGTTCTGTATTCATAGGGATATCGGTCAACTCGTTGCAGGATTCGAATTTTTTTGCCGAAGCCCGAGAATAAACCGCCGCGAAATCCGTTTTCAGCCAAGTGTGGTTCGAATGCCCATGTCCCCGCGTT
>CAZDUD010000240.1:0-2538 GCA_964508485.1 uncultured Hyphomicrobium sp.
AAGGCTGCGAGAAGGGTGGCGTGAAGATCCTCGAGCCGATCATGGACGTCGAGGTGGTGACGCCGGGCGATTTCGTCGGCTCCATCATCGGCGACATCAACTCCCGCCGCGGCCAGATCCGCACGCAGGAGATGCGCGGCAACGCCACGGTCATTCGCGCCTACGTTCCGCTTGCGAACATGTTCGGCTATGTGAGCCAGCTTCGGTCGATGTCGACGGGGCGTGCCTCCTACACGATGCAGTTCGCGCACTACTCCGACGTGCCGCGCAACGTGGCCGATGAAGTGAAGGCAAAATATGCCTGATCCGGTGGCCCCTCATGGGGCCGCGGGTGGGGCGAAGAAACCCGGGCGAAGCCCGGAACATGATGAGAAGAGTTAAGGAGAGCCTACGATGGCCAAAGCGAAATTCGAGCGCAACAAGCCGCACTGCAACGTCGGCACCATCGGTCACGTCGACCACGGCAAGACCACGCTGACTGCAGCACTCACGAAGGTCTCGTTCGACCGCGGCTGGACCACGACGGCGATCAGCTACGACAACGTCGCCAAGGCGTCCGAGAGCCAGGGCCGCCGCGACCCGACCAAGATTCTGACGATCGCCACCTCGCACGTCGAGTACGCGACGCCGAACCGCCACTATGCCCACGTCGACTGCCCGGGCCACGCCGACTACGTGAAGAACATGATCACGGGCGCTGCTCAGATGGACGGCGCGATCCTCGTCGTGTCGGCCGTTGACGGCCCGATGCCGCAGACCCGCGAGCACATCCTGCTTGCCCGCCAGGTCGGCGTGCCGAAGATCGTCGTGTTCCTCAACAAGTGCGATATCGTCGACGACCCCGAGCTGCTCGACCTCGTCGAGATGGAGGTCCGCGAGCTTCTCTCGAAGTACCAGTTCCCGGGCGACGACACGCCGGTCATCCGCGGCGCCGCCATCAAGGCGCTGAACGGTGAGAAGGGCGAGCTCGCCGACGAGGCGATCATCAAGCTCTACGAGGCCCTCGACTCCTACATCCCGCTTCCCGAGCGTCCGAAGGATCAGCCCTTCCTGATGCCGATCGAGGACGTGTTCTCCATCTCGGGCCGCGGCACGGTCGTCACCGGCCGTATCGAGCGCGGCGTCGTCAAGGTCGGCGAGGAAATCGAGATCGTCGGTCTCCGCGACACGCAGAAGTCGGTCGTCACCGGCGTCGAGATGTTCCGCAAGCTGCTCGACCAGGGCGAGGCTGGCGACAACGTCGGCTGCCTCCTTCGCGGCATCGACAAGGACGCCGTCGAGCGTGGCCAGGTTCTGGCCAAGCCGGGCTCCGTGAAGCCGCACAAGAAGTTCAAGGCCGAGGCTTACATCCTCACCAAGGAAGAGGGTGGCCGTCACACGCCGTTCTTCTCCAACTACCGTCCCCAGTTCTACTTCCGCACGACCGACGTCACTGGCGTCGTGACGCTGCCGGAAGGCACGGAGATGGTCATGCCGGGCGACAACATCGCGGTGGATGTTGAGCTCGTCTCGCCGATCGCCATGGAAGAGAAGGTCCGCTTCGCTATCCGCGAAGGCGGCCGCACCGTCGGCGCCGGCGTCGTCACCAAGATCGTAGAGTAGCAGAAGAAGAGAGGCGCTCGAGAGGGCGGCGGCAACGCCGGGCTAGGGCGCTTCTCCTCATTTAGCGGGCTAAGACAATGAACGGCCAAAACATCCGCATCCGGCTCAAAGCGTTCGATCATCGAATCCTCGATGCGTCGACGCGTGAGATCGTGAACACGGCGAAGCGCACCGGCGCGGAGGTTCGGGGTCCCATCCCGCTGCCGACTCGTATCGAGCGCTTCACGGTGAACCGCTCTCCGCACATCGACAAGAAGAGCCGCGAGCAGTTCGAGATGCGCACTCACAAGCGCATGTTGGACATCGTGGACCCCACGCCGCAGACGGTCGACGCGCTGATGAAGCTCGATCTCGCCGCTGGCGTGGACGTGGAAATCAAGCTCTAGAGGATGCCGCGCTGAACGGGTTCGCCCGCATCGGCCGCGAATAAAAAGGAAGGAATGCGAGAAATGCGTTCCGGAGTGATTGCACAGAAAGTCGGCATGACCCGCATCTTCACGGAGGCGGGTGAGCATGTGCCTGTGACGGTCCTGAAGCTCGAGAAGCTTCAGGTTCTGGCGCAGCGCACCGCCGACAAGCACGGCTACACGGCGATCCAGGTTGGCGCCGGCACCCGTAAGCCCGCGCGCCTGACCAAGTCCGAGCGCGGCGGCTTTGCGGTCGCCAACGTCGAGCCGAAGCGCAAGCTAGCCGAGTTTCGTGTCAGCCCCGAGAACCTGATCGAGGTGGGCGCGGAGATCACCGCCGACCACTTCGTTCCGGGCCAGTTCGTGGACGTGACCGGCACCAGCCAGGGTAAGGGCTTCCAGGGCGCCATGAAGCGCTGGAACTTCGGCGGTCTGCGCGCGACGCACGGCGTGTCGGTTGTGCACCGTTCGCATGGCTCGACCGGTCAGCGCCAGGACCCCGGCAAGGTGTTCAAGGGCAAGAAGATGG
>CAZDUD010000241.1:0-2506 GCA_964508485.1 uncultured Hyphomicrobium sp.
CCGCGAAGCGCACGAGCACGCCGCCGCGCTCGACCCACGCCTTCACCTGCTCCTTCACCTCGCCGGAGAGCGTGCCGATGTCGGCCAGCACGAGCACGCTCGCCTTCTGCTTCAGCACGGTGTCGATGCCTTTGGCGAGGTTGTGATCCTTGGGCCGGATGATCTCGGCGTAGGGCTGGACAGCTTTCTCGAGATAGTAGAGCGGCGCCAGAAGAGGCTGCGACTGCTCCTGACTTTCGCCGGAGATCATGCCGACACGCTGCCATTGCGAGCGTCCGTCGAGCAGGCTCACGGTGCCTGCCGAGCGTTCCGAGGTGAGCTCGAGACGAGTCACCTGATTGCGAAGCTCAAGCGGGAGATCGAACGTGACGTCGCTCCTGGTTGCGCCGCTCGCGAGCGCGAAGGGCACCTCGCCGAGGCGCTGTCCGCGCGCCGAGAATGCGTCGATGCGGCCGGCGCGTGCAGGGCCACCGGTGCGCAGCACGGTTGCGGTCAGCTTGCCGTCCGCGCCGACGCCTGCGGTGAGGCCGAGCGGCTCCTCGCCGCCTGCGTCCTCGACCATGGCGAAGGTGCCCTGGCCCGCGGCCTGCTCCAACCCTTCAGCAAATGCGGCGGCCTCGCCGTCATGATCGATGCCATCGGCGAGCCACAGGATGTTGGGCGCGACGATGCTTGCGGCGGAGAGCGTAGCGGTCAGGGTCGCGAGCGTGCCCTTGCGATCGGGCGCGAAGGGTTGGGGCTCGATGGCAGCGAGCGTTGGTCTCGCGTCGCTCGGCGCTTGCAGGCTCAAGCTTCGGGATTTCGTTGCGGAGGCTGTCTCGGCGACGATGGCGGGACGGTTCTGGCGCTGGGCCTCGGCAAGGATTTCCTCGGCGAGGGCCATGCGCCGGGTCCAGCCGCCGGCCGCCGACCAGCCGTTGTCGATCACGACGACGACCGGGCCAGTGCCGGTCATGGTGCGTTCGCGGGCCGGGTTCAGCACCGGCTCGGCGAGGGCCAGGATGACAAGAGCGGCCGCGAGCAATCTCACGAGCAGCAACCACCACGGAGTCTTGGCCGGGGTCTTCTCCTCGTTCTCGAGGCCGACGAGGATGCGGGTGGCCGGAAACTCGACCTGCTTCGGGCGCGGCGGGACGGTCTTCAGCAGCCAGTAGATCAGCGGCAGGGTTGCGAGCCCTGCGAGCAGCCAAGGATTGAGGA
The DNA here is from genome assembly GCA_964508485.1 of uncultured Hyphomicrobium sp. GTDB lineage: Bacteria > Pseudomonadota > Alphaproteobacteria > Rhizobiales > Hyphomicrobiaceae > Hyphomicrobium_C. Next base: position 1,201 of record CAZDUD010000241.1, read on the forward strand.
AGGCGAGGGCGCCGATGCTCATGGCGTGCCTCCAGCGCCGGGCTCTGTGGCCGTTACCGGTGAGGCCTGCCACCGGTAGCCGTGCTCGCGACCTTCCAGGCGCATGACGAGCGTCAGCAGCGGCTCAGTCGGCGGGCGGTCCGTGTGATGGACCAGGAACGACCAGCCGAGCCGCACCGCCAGATCCTGCAACGCGTCGCGGTGGGCCTTGAGGCGCGCCTGATAGCGGTCGCGCAGGCTTTCCGCGCGGTCGGCGATCCAGGTCTCGCCGCCCTCCGACGCCAGAAACTCAGTGCGACCTTCGTAGGGCAGTGTCTCCTCGGCCGGGTCGAGCACCTGGACGAGGTGCCCGGTGGCGCCGCCCGCGGCCAACGTCTCAATGCTCTCGCGCACCTCGTCGATGGGATCGAGGAAGTCGCTGAACAGGATCACGCCCGAGAAACGGCTGATGCGCGCCGGGGACGGCTTGCCCGAAGCAAGCTGCGGAGAAGTGGCGTGGGTGGCGATGGCCTCCGCGAGCCGGGTCGAGGCCCGCCGGCTCGTGGTCGGCTGCGTCAGCCCGAGGAGGCCAACGCGCTCGCCGCCGCGTACCAGAAGCTCGGCTGCGGCGAGCGTCAGCACCAACGCGCGGTCGCGCTTGATCGCGGAAGACAGATGGCTCTTGAACCGCATCGACGGCGAGAGGTCGGGCCACAGCCAGATGGTGTGGGCGGCCTCCCATTCGCGCTCGCGCACGTAGAGGTGGTCGGAGCTTGCGGAGCGGCGCCAGTCGATGAGCTGTGCGGAATCCGCGGATTCGTAGGTGCGGAATTGCCAGAAGGTTTCGCCGGGGCCGGCACGGCGTCGGCCGTGGATGCCGTGGGCCACGGTTTGCGCGATGCGGTCGGCTTCGAGCAGAAGGTCGGGCAGCTTCTCGGCGAGCGCGTGGGCGTCGCGCTCGAGCTTGAACACGCGCGTGTCGCCGTCGTGGCCGGATTGTCCCGGGACGTGGCCGCGGGTTGGCGCCATGCCTGCTACTCCGCCGCGTGTGCGAGGCGGGCGATCAGCGGTCCCAATTCCATGCCCTCGGCGCGAGCGGCGAACGAGAGCGCCATGCGGTGCTTGAGGACAGGCTCCGCGAGCTCCATGACGTCGTCGATCGAGGGAGCGAGGCGGCCATCGACCAGGGCCTTGGCGCGCACCGCAAGGGTCAGCGCCTGGCTTGCGCGCGGGCCGGGACCCCAGGCGACGAAGCGGTCGGTGTCGGTATTGGAACCCGTGCCGGGACGTGCGGAGCGCACGAGCCGCAGGATGGCCTCGACGACCT
>CAZDUD010000242.1:0-2506 GCA_964508485.1 uncultured Hyphomicrobium sp.
CGATGGCGCCGAACGAGGAGGCGACGAGGTTGATGGCTTCCGTCGCATTGCGCGTGAAGATGATCTGGTCGGAGGACGGCGCATTGAGGAACCGGCGCACGACCTCGCGCGCCTCCTCGAATTTCTGCGTCGCCGTGTTCGACAGATAGTGCAGCCCGCGATGCACGTTGGCGTATTCGAAGCGATAGGCGTGATCCATCGCCTCGATCACCGGCAGCGGCTTTTGCGCGGAGGCGCCGTTGTCGAGATAGACAAGCGGCTTCCCGTAGATCTCACGGTAGAGGATCGGGAAGTCGGTCCGGATGCGCTCGACATCGTAAGGCACGGCCGAGGGGGCGGGCACCTTGTCGGACTTCTTGCGCGTTGCCGTTGTCATGCTGCGTCCTCTTCCTCTGCCGCTGCCGCGACGACACCTCAGCCCGTCGCGCCGGAAGCTTCCCGCGCGAGCCAGCCGCGCGCAAGGGCACGCAGAGCGTCCTGCACACCCTCGGGCTCTGCCTTGTCGATGGCTTCGCCGATGAAGCTCTCGACCAGCATGGCCTGCGCCTCCGCAAGCGGAATGCCGCGCGAGCGCAAATAGAAGATCAGTTCCGGATCGATCTCGGCCGACGTCGAGCCATGGCCGCAGATCACATCGTCGGCATAGATCTCGAGCTCGGGCTTGCTGTCGAACTCCGCATAGGGCGACAGCATGAGGGCCTGCGCCATCTGCTTGCCGTCGGTCTTCTGCGCGTCGGGCCGCACGATCACCTTGCCCTGGAACACCGCGCGCGCCTCATCGGCGAGCACGCTCTTCACTAGCTCGCGGCTCGTGCAGTGTGGCACCGCATGGTCGACCACCAGCGTCGTATCGGCATGGCCATGCTCGTTGACGAGCTTGGCGCCGCCAAGATCGAACGTCGAATGCTGGCCGCGGAACGTGACCGCGAGATCGTTGCGCACGACGCCGTTACCGACCACCATCTGGAACGGCCGATAGGTCGCGTTCGCGCCGATTTTTGCCACCGTCCGCCCGAGATGGATCGAGCCCTCGCGGCTGGCGACCAGCTTCACGTGCACCACCTCGGCCCCGTCCCCGACGACGAGCTGGGTCAGCGTATTGACCTGCCGCGGCGCCGTCGGCGCGAGATGGCACTCGACGAGCACGATCTTCGCGCCCTTCCCGACGCGCACCGCGTTGCGTGTCACGACCGACTGTGCTTCGCCGCCCGCATCGCCGAACACGAACGCCACTGGCGTCTCGATCTCGCGGCCGTCCGCGATATCGAGCACCGCGCCGTCGGTAAACAGCGCCGTGTTGAGCGCAAGCACGCTGTCGCCGACATGCCCGCCGACCTCGCTGATCTCCGCTTCGAGCCAGGCCGGCGGATGATCCGCGAACCGGGCGAGGAAGGCCCCGTCGAGCTCGGAGACGGCCGACAGGCCCGCTTCCCCGACGCCCTGACCATCCACGACCACGGCGAACGCCTTTGCGAGATCGGCGCCGGGCAACGCATCGCGCACCAGAGCTTCGATTGCAGCCGGCTTGGGGAGAGCGGCCGTCGAGGCAAGCGGGAACGCCTCGCGCATCAGCGCGCGCAGGTCCGTGAACTTCCACTCCTCGACACGGCGGTGCGGCAGCCCCTCGGCCGCGAAGGCGCCGGCAGCCGCCCGCCGGAGCTGACGCAGCCAGTCCCCGCCGGGAAGGCTCCGCTCTACCTCGGCGAACGTCTCGGCGAGCGCCGTCTCCGCCTTGGTCTTCAGAACCTGGACGGCAGCGCCGCGGCCCTTGCCATCGGTCTTGATCTGTTGCGCTACGCTCATCTTACGCCGCCTTGCCCTGGTAGCCCGCATAGCCGGACTTCTCGAGCTCGAGCGCGAGCTCCTTGCCGCCGGACGCCTGGATCTTGCCGTTCGCCAGAACGTGTACGCGGTCCGGAACGATGTAGTTCAGAAGTCGCTGGTAGTGCGTGATGACGAGCATCGCGCGGTCGGGGCTCCTGAGCGCGTTGACGCCGTCCGCGACGATCTTGAGCGCATCGATGTCGAGGCCGCTGTCCGTCTCGTCGAGCACGCAGAGCGTGGGCTCGAGCACTGCCATCTGCAGGATCTCGGCGCGCTTCTTCTCGCCGCCCGAGAAGCCGACGTTCACGGGACGCTTCAGCATCTCCATGTCGATGTTGAGCTGGCTGGCCTTGCCACGCACGAGCTTCAGGAACTCGGGCGTCGAAAGCTCGGCTTCGCCGCGCTTCTTGCGCACCGCATTGGCGGCCGTGCGTAGGAACGTCAGTCCCGCGACGCCCGGGATCTCCATCGGATACTGGAAGGCGAGGAACACGCCCTTGGCCGCACGCTCGTCAGGCTCAAGCTCGGTGAGGTCGTCGCCGTTCCAGAGGATCTCGCCCTCGGTCACCTCGTAGCCGTCGCGGCCGGCGAGCACATGCGCAAGCGTGCTCTTGCCGGAGCCGTTCGGCCCCATGATCGCATGCACCTCACCCTTCGGCACGGTGAGCGACAGCCCCTTGAG
>CAZDUD010000243.1:0-2469 GCA_964508485.1 uncultured Hyphomicrobium sp.
CCAAGGCCTCGCTGCAGACCCGCTCGTTCATCTCCGCGGCCTCGTTCCAGGAGACCACGCGCGTGCTGACCGACGCCGCCGTCATCGGCAAGTCGGACACGCTCGAGGGCTTGAAGGAGAACGTGATCGTCGGCCGTCTGATCCCCGCCGGCACGGGCGGCATGCTGCGCGGTCTGCGCCGCATCGCCTCCAAGCGCGACGAGCTGATCAGCAAGGAGAAGGCGCGCACCGAGGCCGAGAAGGCGCTTGCGGCTCCGGGAGAGGGCAGCGGTCCCGCCCGCCGCCGTCGGCGCGTCGCGGAATAGGGCTGGCGGACTGCCGCCGCAGTGACGGGAAAAGAGGCAAGGCGGCCGGGCGACTGGCCGCCTTCGCCGTTTGCGCTGCCGCAAAGCTGGGCCCACTCGCAGCGGGCACCCTCGCACCCTATCTATCCGGCGGGACTTGCCCTATAAGCCGCCCAGAAACACGCGTACAATAACGCGAAGAATGACCGCGCCGGCCGGAAGATCCGCGCGCGGAAGGGAGAAGAGAAGGTAGTATCATGCCCACGACTTGGTCCCCAGAGAGCTGGCGTTCGCTTCCGATCGTCCAGGTTCCCGAGTATCCGGATGCTGTCGCGCTGAAGGATGTCGAGGGCCGCCTGGCGACCTTTCCGCCGCTGGTCTTCGCGGGCGAGGCGCGCGAGCTGAAGAAGGCGCTCGGCGAGGTTGCCAAGGGCGAAGGCTTCATGCTTCAGGGCGGTGACTGCGCCGAGAGCTTCCTTGAGCACCGCGCCGACAACATCCGCGATTTCTTCCGCGTCTTTCTGCAGATGGCGGTCGTGCTGACCTATGCCGGCGGCAGCCCTGTGGTGAAGGTGGGCCGCATCGCGGGCCAGTTCGCGAAGCCTCGCTCCTCACCGACCGAGAAGAAGGGCGACAAGGAGTTGCCGTCCTACCGCGGTGACATCATCAACGGACCCGACTTCACACCCGAGGCGCGCATCCCCGATCCGCAGCGCCAGCTCGAGGCCTACCGGCAGTCCGCCGCGACCCTGAACCTGATCCGTGCGTTCGCGACCGGTGGCTATGCTGACCTCGAGCGCGTGCATCAGTGGAACATGGGCTTCGTCAAGGACAGCCCCCAGGGCCACCGCTACCAGGAGCTCGCCGATCGCATCGCCGAGACGCTGAGCTTCATGCGCGCCTGCGGCATCACGAGCGCCAACACGCCCCAGCTCCGCGCGACGAGCTTCTACACCAGCCACGAGGCGCTGCTCTTGAACTACGAGCAGGCGCTGACCCGTCTCGATTCCACGAGCGGCGACTGGTACGCGACGAGCGGCCATATGCTCTGGATCGGCGACCGCACGCGCCAGCTCGATCACGCGCACGTGGAGTTCTGCCGCGGCATCAAGAACCCGATCGGCATCAAGTGCGGCCCGTCGCTCGACGCGGACGGTCTCTTGCGCCTGATCGACGTTCTGAACCCGAAGGACGAGGCGGGCCGCCTGACGCTCATCTGCCGCTTCGGGCACGAGAAAGTCGGCCAACACCTGCCGAAGCTGATCCGCACCGTGAAGAAGGCCGGGCGCACGGTCGTTTGGGCCTGCGATCCCATGCATGGCAACACGATCAGCGCCGCCAACGGCTACAAGACGCGTCCCTTCGACCGCATCCTGAAGGAGGTCGAGGCCTTCTTCGACGTGCACCGCGCGGAGGGCACGCACGCGGGCGGCATCCATGTCGAGATGACGGGACAGAACGTGACCGAGTGCACGGGCGGCGCGGCTGCGATCTCCGAGACCGATCTTATGGATCGCTATCACACGCAGTGCGATCCGCGTCTCAACGCCGACCAGTCGCTGGAGCTGGCATTCCTCGTCGCCGAGCGCATGAAGCTCGAGCGCGAGGCGCGCGGCGTGCCCAGCCTGCCGGCTGCGGCGGCGGGCTGACATCGTCCGGAACCGTTGATTTCCTGAGGCGTTTCCTCCCGACGAAGGGACGCGCAGACTTCGCGTGTCCCACTGACAGCGGAGGATTCGAATGATCGACCTCAGCAGGCAGGGGAGCGCCATGCTCTCCAGTTTTCTCGCGCTCGTCGGGGCGCGTGACCCGGATACGGACGAGAGCGAGTTCGTGGGCACGTGGCTCGTTCAGGATTCGAGCGGCCAGCCGTTCGAGATCGTGCTCGACGCATCGGGCGCAGCCAACGCCAACCGCGCCGATGAAGGCATGAGCGGCACCTGGGACCGGGATGGCGCGTCTGCCGTGATTGCCTGGGATACGGGCTGGACGACCAAGATCACGCGCACGGGCGACGGCTATACGAAGACCGCCTACGACACCACGGCCGCGGCCCCGACGAATACCTCGGCGGCGGAGAAGGTCGTCTAGAGCGGGAGGCCGGATCAAATTTCGGTTTGATTGAAGCTCCCCTCACGCCGTGGGCCGGGGAAGCTCCCCCCTCACACCATGGCCGGGCTTGACC
>CAZDUD010000244.1:0-2460 GCA_964508485.1 uncultured Hyphomicrobium sp.
AGGTTGCCGCCCGCCTCAACTGGCCATGCATCCGCGTCAACCTCGATAGCCACGTCTCGCGCATCGATCTCGTCGGCAAGGACGCGATCGTTCTGAAGGACGGCAAGCAGGTGACGGAGTTCCGCGAAGGCATCCTGCCTTACGCGCTGCAGAGCAACACCGCGCTCGTCTTCGACGAGTACGACGCCGGCCGCCCGGACGTGATGTTCGTCATCCAGCGCGTGCTCGAGGTGTCGGGCAGGCTGACTCTGCTTGATCAGTCGAAGGTGATCCGGCCGCATCCGGCCTTCCGCCTGTTCGCGACCACCAACACCATCGGCCTCGGCGACACGTCGGGCCTCTACCATGGCACGCAGCAGATCAACCAGGGACAGATGGACCGCTGGTCCATTGTCGCGACGCTGAACTACCTGCCGCACGACGACGAGGCGCGCATCGTCCTGTCGAAGGTTAAGGGCTGGAACAAGTCGGAAGCCAAGCGCAAGGTGGTCTCGTCCATGGTGCGCGTGGCTGACCTCACGCGCCAGGCCTTCATCAACGGCGACCTCTCGACGGTGATGAGCCCGCGCACGGTGATGACCTGGGCCGAGAACGCCGAGATTTTCGGCGATATCGGCTTCGCTTTCCGCCTCACGTTCCTCAACAAGTGCGACGAGCTCGAGCGCCCGCTGGTTGCCGAGTTCTACCAGCGCTCGTTCGGCGAGGAGTTGCCCGAGAGCGCGGCCAACGTCGCGCTCGGCTAAGAGCATGGGACGGGCCTCCGCGATGGAGAGCGACCGGCAGGATCGAGAGGCATTGGCGGCCGCCGGCTACACGGGTCCGCTGGGCACTGCCCTCCTTTGCCTCGTGCTGGCCGTCCTTGGAGCATTCTTCGGCTCGATCGTGATCGCCCTCTTGTTCAGCGCCGTGCTGCCCGCCAATTCCCACGCCGAGAACGTCATCCTCGGCGTTGCGGCCGGTGCGGCCCTCGGCATTTGGATCGGCCTCGCCAAGGTCCGCCGGGGTAACCTCGAGGCCCGCGAAGCGGTCGAGGACAAAGAGTGGCGACGCCTCGTTCGCCGCGAGCATTTTGACAGACCGCGATGAGCCAGAGCCCGAAACGCCGTGAGACGCCCTCCGAGCCGCTGAAACGCGTGCTCGGCCTTACCGTGCGCGCCATCGCCGGCGATCCGGAGGTCGAGGTCAGCTACGGCCCGACGAAGCCCGCGCTTGAGGGCAAGCACGTACGCCTCGCCGAGCCGTCGCGCGTTCCGACCAAAGGCGAGATCGCCGTGCTGCGCGGCTGGGCCGACAGTCTGGCGCTCACCGCCGCCTGCCACGACGAAGCCGTGCATCGCAAGCTCGCGCCGTCATCGGGCCCGGCGCGCGAAGTGTTTGAGGCCATGGAGCGCGCCCGCGTCGAGGCCTTGGGTGCCAACCGCATGAGCGGCATGGCCGACAACCTCGCCGCCAAATGCGAGGACGAGTTCGGGCACGGCCGCTTCGAGCATATTGCAGATCGCAGCGACGCGCCGATCGGGGGCGCGCTGGGGCTCCTCGTGCGCGAGCGGCTGACCGGACGCGCCCCACCCGAAGCCGCGCGCGCCATGGTCGACCTCTGGCGCCCGCACATCGAGGAGAAGGCAGAAAGCGTCTTCCGCCGCATGCAGAGCCTCGCCGAGGATCAGGAAGGCTTCGGTCGGCTCGTACGCGACCTCCTGAAGGCGCTCGAACTGGCGGACGATCTGGCCGAGGGCCAGGCCGACGAAACCGAGGAGACGGTCGAGGAGCAGCCGAACGCCGGCGAGGCCGAGTCCGAGAGCGAGGACGCGGGCGGCGAGAGCGGTGCGGAGGAGCACGAGCAGGAGCGCAGCGAAGGCGAGGCAGGCGAGGCGCAGGAAGCGACCGAGACGCCCGACCGCGACGACTTCGACAGCGAGGCCGAGGAGCCCGACGGGCTCGAGACGTCCGAGCCCTGGCGCCCCAACACGTCGGTGCTCGATAACCCCGAACCCTTCGGCTACAAGGTCTACACGCGCGCCTACGATGAGGAGGTCGCGGCCGAGGACATCTCCAACCCCGAGGAGTTGGAGCGCCTTCGCATGTTCCTCGACAAGGAGCTGAAGTCGCTGGCGAGCGTCGTCGCGCGCCTCGCCAACCGCCTGCAGCGCCGCCTGCTCGCGCAACAGAACCGCGCCTGGGACTTCGACCTCGAGGAAGGCCAGCTCGACGTGGCGCGCCTGACCCGCATCGTCACCGATCCCATGCACCCGCTCTCCTTCAAGCGCGAGCGCGACACGGAGTTCCGAGATACGGTCGTCACATTGCTCCTCGATAACTCGGGATCGATGCGCGGCCGGCCGATCATGGTGGCGGCCTGCTGCGCCGACATCCTGGCGCGGACGCTCGAGCGATGCGGAGTGAAGGTCGAGATCCTGGGCTTCACGACCCGGGCCTGGAAAGGCGGCCAATCGCGCGAGG
>CAZDUD010000245.1:0-1991 GCA_964508485.1 uncultured Hyphomicrobium sp.
GGTGATCGGCTTCATCGTGGCTTCGCGTGCGATCTCAATGTCTGTTTTCACCGTCACGGGGTTCCCTCCGATTGGACGTTTCTGTGGCTGGTCCCTTCCCGCAGGGCCAGGCTGGCGCGATATTGGCGTCTCGCGTGCCTATCGCCAAGCGGGTCTCAAAAAAATAGACATGATGACGCGAGGCATTTCGCAGATGCGTAAATTTGAATGAAGGTGAATCCCGATGCTGCCGCAACCGGGGATCCCCAGTTGGCAGGGCGCGGGGCTTCGGCTACGGACAACGGGCCTTTCACCGCACCCGGCAAGGACCATGAGCAACACCCCGAACCCCGCCGACATCGACGACCTCGCGACCCTGCGCGACTGGCTGCGCTATGCGACGAGCCGTTTCACGGAAGCCGGGCTCGCGTTCGGGCACGGCACCGAGACGCCGCTCGACGAGGCGGCCTTCCTCATCCTGTCGGCGCTGCATCTGCCCATCGACCAGCTCGAGCCCTGGCTGGACGCGCGCCTGACGCGCGACGAGCGATGGAAGATGGCCGGCCTCATCGAAGCGCGCATCACGACCCGCAAACCCGCGCCGTACCTGGTCAATGCCGCCTGGATCAAGGGCCACAGGTTCTACGTGGACGAGCGCGTGATCGTGCCCCGCTCCTACATCGGCGAGTTGCTGGACGAGGGCCTGTCGGCGATTGTTGCCGATCCGGACGCGGTCGAGAGCGTGCTCGATCTGTGTACGGGCTCTGGCTGCCTCGCCATCCTGGCTGCGCTCGCGTTCCCGAACGCGACGGTCGATGCAGCCGACATCTCGGCCGACGCCCTGGAGGTCGCGAAGCGCAACGTCGCCGACTACGGCCTCGAGGACCGCGTGACCCTCTACCGGTCGGACCTCTTCGCCGCCCTCGGCGGCAAGACCTACGACCTGATCATCTCCAACCCGCCCTACGTCACCGCCGCGGCCGTCGCGTCGTTTCCGCCGGAATATAAGGCCGAGCCCCAGCTCGCCCATCTCGGCGGCGAGGACGGCATGGACCTCGTGCACCGCATCCTGGCGGGCGCGGCCGTTCATCTAAATCCTGAGGGGATGTGCGTCGTCGAGGTCGGCATGGCGCGCGATACGCTTGAAACCGAATACCCCGATGTGCCGTTTCTGTGGTTGGATACGGAGCGAAGCGAGGGCGAGCTGTTCGCGCTGTCCGCCGATGCGCTCCGGACCCTGAAGGACAGAACCTGATCAAGAGAGGCGCATGACCGAAGGGCCCGACGACACTGCCCGTAAGCACCAGGAGCTGATGCTTCGGATCGCACGGCGGCCCGGGCTCTGCTGCTGCTGCATCTGCATCCCGCGGGAGGACAGGCGCCGCGCCAGGCGCATCTTCCGCCTCACGCAGTGCGTCGTCCGCGCCTGGGAGAAAGAGCGGGAGGCCGCGTGACGGGAGGAACGGCGGGAGGAACAATGCGCGCCGCCTTCATTGCCTGCGTTGGGTTCGCGCTGGCCGCAGCCCCCGCGCGCGCGGAAGAGCCGATCGTCATCAAGTTCAGCCATGTCGCGGCACCCCAGGCGCACAAGAGCCGCGCCGCCGAGCACTTCAAGACGCTCGCCGAGCAATACACGGACGGCCGCGTTCGCATCGAGCTATACCCGAACTCGCAGCTCTACAAAGACAAGGAGGAGCTGGAGGCCCTGCAGCTCGGCGCCGTGCAGATGCTGGCGCCGTCCGTCTCCAAGTTCGGCCCCCTCGGCATCAAAGCGTTCGAGGTGTTCGACCTGCCGTACATCTTTGCGGGCTACGACGAGCTGTCGAAAGTCACGCAAGGCGAGATCGGACGCGAGCTTCTCGACCGGCTGAAGTCGAAAGGCCTGATCGGCCTCGCCTACTGGAACAACGGCTTCAAGATCCTGTCCGCCAACAGCCCGCTTTACGGGCCCGACGACGTGCTCGGCCTCAAGATGCGCATCCAGGCCTCGAAGGTGATCGAAGCGCAGATGT
>CAZDUD010000245.1:2001-2433 GCA_964508485.1 uncultured Hyphomicrobium sp.
GGCGCTGGGCGGCCTGCCGCAGGCGTTGGCGTTCTCGGAGGCCTACCAGGCGCTGTCGTCGGGCGTCGTCGACGGCACGGAGAACACGCCGGCCAACATGTACAACCAGAAAATGTACGAGGTGCAGAAGCACGCGACGCTGACCTATCACGGCTATCTCGGCTACGCGGTCATCTCGAACGACAAGTTCTGGAGCGGGCTTCCGGCCGATATCCGCGCGAGCCTCGAGCGGGCCATCGCCGAGACGACGCCCATCGCCAACAAGCTCGCCCTCGAGGAGAACGAGCACGCCCTGGACGAGATGCGCGCGTCCGGCAAGACCACGTTCCACGAGCCCACGCCCGAGGAGCGCGCGACCTGGATGGCGGCGCTGACGCCGGTACACGACGAGATGGCATCCCGCGTCGGCCGCGACCTGATCGACCGCATCTA
>CAZDUD010000246.1:0-2406 GCA_964508485.1 uncultured Hyphomicrobium sp.
CCGACCAGCGTCGCGTACCCCGTCGGAAACCGCTCTATTAACTCGTGCGCTTTGGCAAGCTCTGCCGCACGCATGATCTCATCGAAGCTCGCCCCCGGCCGGGCTTAGGCTATGTTCTCGGCCAGCGACCGGTGAAACAGGATCGGCTCCTGCGGGACGATGGCAATCTGCGACCGAAGCGACGTCTGCGTCGCGCCCGCCACGTCCTGGCCGTCGATCAGGATGCGACCGGACGTGACGTCGTAGAGCCGCTGGATCAGCTTCACGAACGTCGTCTTGCCGGAGCCCGAGTGGCCGACCAATCCCACGCGCTCGCCCGCTTTGATCGTGACCGAGAGATCGCGATAGAGCGGCGTCTCGTGGGCGCCGTAGTGGAAGCCCACGTTCTCGAAGCGCACCTCGCCTGCCGCGATCCGCATCGGCACGGCGTCCTCGCGGTCCGTCACGCCGATCGGCGTCGCGTGCAGCTCGACGAGCTCGTCCATCTCGTTCACGGAGCGCTGCAGGTTGTGGATGTACTGGCCCACATCCCGCAGATAGCCGTGCACGACGAAGTACGTCGTCAGCATGTACGTCACGTCGCCGGGTGTGGCCTGCCCAGACCACCAAAGCCAAAGCCCCGCGGAGATCAGAGCCGTGCGCACGGCGAGCAGCAGGACGTTCTGTCCCGTGCCGGCGAGCGTATGGCGGCGCCACGTGCGCGCCGTGCGCTTCTTCCAGCGCGCGACCGTATCCGCGAGGCGCGCGTCCTCGCGGTCCTCGGCGCCGTAGGCCTTGACCACGGCGTTGCAGCCCAGCGCATCCGCCAGCACGCCACCGATGCGCGTGTCCCACGCATTCGAGAGCCGAGCCGCCGGGGCGATGTAATGCACCGAGAGCGAAACGATCATTGCGACGTAGATGAGCGCGCCCACGCCGATGATGAGGCCCATCAGCGGCCAGTGCGCGGCGAGCAGCACCGTCGTCGCCGCCAACACGAACGCCGACGGCAACAGCGCCAGCAGCAGCGTGTCGTTCAGCATGTCGACGGCCCACATGCCGCGCGTGACCTTGCGCACGACCGAGCCTGCGAAGCTGTTCGCGTGCCAATCCGTAGAGAAGCGCTGCACGCGCGCGAACGTCTCCTCGGCGATGTCCTGCATCATGCCGAGCGACAGCGGCAGCACGCCCATCCAGCCGATATGGCGCAGCGTGACCATGGCCACGCCGAGCGCGATCATGATGCCGAATGCATAGAGCGCGTTTGACAGCGCAGCTTCTCGCGTCGCGCCGTCGAGCAACAGGGCATCGACGAGGCGGCCCGAGAAGTACGGGATGAAGACGTCGGCCAGCGTGGCGAGCAGCATCGCGCCGGCAATCCTGGCGACCAGGAGCTTGCGGCGTTGCCAGTGGGCGGCGATGTAGGCGAGCACGGCCATCATGGCGGCGCGCCCGCTTTTACGGCTTTCCGTCGTCATTATCGGTCTCGGCGCATGTGCGCCGTCTCCAAGGGATGGGGACCCCGCAGACGCACGTCGAACGGGGCGCCGGTGGTCCAGAACAGTTTTTGGGAATTGCCGCTAAGGGCTAAGTGGCGCCAGCCGGCGCAGGACGGTCGGGCTCAAGAGTGCCGAACGGTCCAAACCGGGCTAAGGCGCAGGCGTACAATCATCATGCAATCCTCCCCGGTTGAGTTGAGCGATGCGCGGGTTCTAGCAGCTGCCTCGTTAAGAGGCAAGGGTGCCGCCGATGCCTCGCTTCTTTCAGGGCACTCCGGCGATTTGATGGCGACGTTGCAACGGTGAGGTGCACGGGAGCCAACGACGTCGCATGCGCGGAAACTGGCGTGGGTGCCGGCCTACGCCGGCATGACGTTGAAGTTAGGCTGCGCGCCGCACCAAATAACGTCATCCCGATGAAGATCGGGATCTACGCAAGTCTCAACGCGTGAGACCTCAGACGTCGGCTCGTAGCTCTCGACGGGTGCTAGACCACGCTGCGAACGAGGCCGCCTTCGGCGCGGATCGAAGCGCCGTTGATGGCGGAGGCGCGATCCGAGCAGATGAAGGCCACCGTGTCGCCGATCTCCTTCGGGTCGATGAGGCGGCCGATCAGCGAGCTCGGACGGTTCTCGGCAATGAACTGGCGCTCGGCCTCGGCCTGCGGCTTGCCGGGGAAGATTCCGCCGATGAACTCCTCGACGCCCGGCGTGCGCGTCGGGCCCGGCAGCACGGAATTCACAGTCACATTGGTGTTTTTGGTCAGCTCCGCCAGCGAACGGGCGATGGAAAGCTGCATGGTCTTGGTGGCGCTGTAGTGGGCCATCTCGGGCGCGGGGCTGACACCAGATTCACTCGAGATGAAGACGACCCGGCCATGGGCGCGCTCGATCATGCCCTTCAAATAGTGCCGCGAGAGGCGCACGCC
>CAZDUD010000247.1:0-2308 GCA_964508485.1 uncultured Hyphomicrobium sp.
GCGCTTTCTCATCACGTCCTCCTATGAGGACTGGGAATAACTTTGTGTCTCAGTTTTGGGGTTCACTACATACACAATCGGCGACCCGCTCAACCCGTCGAAGTTCCCGTGGCGGCTCGACGACGAGAAGCTGATGTATCCGTTCTACGAGAAAGCGGTGAAGGCCGGCATCACCACCATCTGCATCCACAAGGGGCTGCTGCCGCCCGACTACGAGAAGGCGTACGCGGGCGTATGGGAATATGCGACGGCAGCGGACATCGGCAAGGCTGCCAAGGATTGGCCGCAGATGAATTTCGTGATGTATCACGCCTGCCTGCGCCCAGCCTTCGAGCTGCCCGGCCAGGCGTGGACCGAGTTCGAGCAGACCGGGCGCATGCGCTGGGTCACGGACCTCGCAGAGATCCCGCAGAAGTTCGGTGTCACCAACGTCTATGCGGAGCTCGGCACGGCCTTCGCCAATTCGGCTGTGGCGCATCCCAAGTTCTGCGCCGCCATGGTCGGCACGCTCATCAAGGGCATGGGCGCCGACCATGTCCTGTGGGGCACCGATTCGGTGTGGTACGGCTCGCCGCAGTGGCAGATCGAGGCGATGCGCCGGCTCGAGATTCCGGAAGATATGCAGAAGAAGTACGGCTTTGCCCCGCTCGGGCATGCCAACAGCGCCGCCAAGCAGATGATCTTCTCGAGCAACGCCACCCGGATGTACAATATCAAGCTGAAGGCGGCGTCCAACACCAGGATGCCGGCGTATTCGGAGGATCGCCTCGGCGCCCTCAAGAAGGAGTACGCGCTCGCGGCGATGGAGCCTTCGAACCTGCGCTACGGCTACGTTCGCGCCGAGTAGTCCAGGGCCTCGGAACGCCGCCGGCGGAGCGCGCAGGCTCCGCCGGCTCTCCGTCTTACGACCTCAGTTCGTGACCTTCTTGGCGGTGGAGAGCACCAGCTCAAGCGCTTCCTTGCCAGGCAGGCCCTTCTTTTCCGTTTCCGTCACCCACTGGTCCCACACCGGCCGACCCGCGGTGGCGATCAGCTTGTCGCGCATCTCGGGCGAGACCTTGATGATCTCGAGCTTGCGCTTCTCGAACTGTGGGATCGACTTCTTGTCGGCTTCCTCGTAGGCCGCGATCTGCAGCCGGTAGGCTTCGGGCCGCGCCTCTTCGAGGATCTTCTTGTACTCGTCGGGCAGGGCCTTCCACGCCGTCTGGCTGAGCACCAGCGAGTTGTGGATGATGCCGAGCTGCATGCCGAGCGTGTACCACTTCGACACCTCGTGCAGCTTGTAGGCCGTGAAGCTGTAGGCGAAGGGGAAGGACGCGGCCTGGAACATGCCGCGTTCGAGCGCGGTGTAGACTTCCGGCGCCGAGACTGACGTCGGCACCGCGCCCAGAAGCTTCATCGCCTCGCCCAGGCCGCCCAGGGCGCGCACGCGCATGCCCTTCCAGTCCTCGAGGCTGCGCGGCGGCTTGCCGGTTCCCATGAACTCGTATTGCGGCAGCAGGACGGTCATGAAATGCATGCCGTTCCACTTGGCCAGCTCGTCCGACACCGGCTTCCAGGCTTGGTAGGCATCCTGCACCTTGTGCTGCGAGACCAGGTCGGGGATGGGCAGGAACGGCATGTCGAGCACGCCCTGCATCGGGGTCTTCGCCGGCGCGTACGAGTAGGCGACGAAGGCGCCCTGGAAGGCCTCGACCTTCAGGCCGTCGAGCATGTCCTTCGCGTCACCGAGCTGCTCGTTGTACTTGAGGTTGATGATGAAGTTGCCGCCGCTTTTCTCCTTCGCGACCTTGGCCAGGTGCTCCATGCACACGGTCACCGCGCGCGGCGGGCCGTACAGTGCCCAGTTCCAGGTGACCTTGTCCGCGGCTTTGGCCGGGGCCGCGGCCAGCGCCGCGAACCCAAGGCCACTCGACAACAGCGATCTGCGCTTCATGAAGACTTCCTCCCTTTACAAACTCAATCCGTGCTCTCGAGAATGAAAGTGACGATCTCGGGGAACGCGGTCAGCACGCCGAGCGTGATGATGTCGGCGAAGATGAAGGGCCACACGCCCTTGAAGATGTCGCGCACGGAAATGTCGGGCCGCACGCCGTTGACGACGAACACCACCAGTCCGACGGGCGGCGACAGCGAAGCGATACCTGAAAGCTTGACCAGCACGATGCCGAACCAGATCGGGTCGTAGCCCAGCGACATGATCACCGGGAAGACGACGGGCAGGGTCAACAGGAACATGCCGATCCCCTCGAGCACCGTGCCGAGGACGAAGTACAGCAGATAGATCGCCAGCAGGATCGCGAGCGGC
>CAZDUD010000248.1:0-2209 GCA_964508485.1 uncultured Hyphomicrobium sp.
GCTGTCCTCCAGTAGCGACAGTGCGGCGTTCACCTTGGGGCGGCTGGCCCCGATCAGCAGCGCCAGCTCGCTCTGCGAGATCGGGAGGTCGATTACGATCCTGGCTCCGGGCTTCAGCTCGCCTTTCTGACGGGCCGCGGCCAGGAAGAAACGCGCGAGCCGGACCTCGATCGGGTAGAGCGCAATTCCCTCGAGCTGATGGTCGGCCTCGCGCACCCTGTTGCAGAGGAACTTGACGATGGCCTCGCGCACGACGGCGCGCTGCTCGACCAGGCGCGACAGCGCGGCCTTGGACAGCGTGAGCGCCGTAACCTTCGAGACCGCCGTGGCATCGGCACTGCGCGTGCCGCCGTCGAGGACTGCGATCTCGCCAAAGATCTGGCCCGTCTCGGCGTGGGCAAACGACAGCTCGCGGCCTTCCGGCGTCAGGACCGACAGGCGCACGCGTCCGCTCGTCACCAAGTAGACTTCGCGGCCGTCGTCGCCACGCGAGAAGATGGCCTGCCCGCCGTCGAACGACGTCTCGCGCATCTCCTGCAGCACGGCTTTGCGGTCAGTCTCCTCGAGCGCGCCGAACAGCGGCGTCCGACCCAGCATTTCGAGCAGCGCGTCCTTGGCGATCATGCCATCCTCCACCCCATTCGTGGGGCTTTGGGCGATTTTCGCGGCAACCGCGAGGATTGGCAACGAGCTTCTTGCTTTTCGAGAGGTGTCTCTGCATTCTTCGCTCGCGTTTCAGCAGGGTTAAGGCAACACCCTCAGCGCCGGCGGCGGGGCTGCACCTCGCGCGGGCTCGGAACCGTCAGAGTTGCGCCATCAATCGGCCGTCGCGCGTTCTTCGCATTTGTTGCATATCAACCGGCACCCAGACATGAGCTCCGTCAAGGCCGCCTTTCTCAGCTCCTTCAAACGTACCGACAGTCCCCGCCGCGAGACGCTCCGGCGGGAGCTGGCGCGCGAGCGTGCCCGTGAGACGGGGCCGCACCATGCGCCCAAGCTCGTGCTGGCGAGCGCCAGCCCGCGGCGGCTGACGCTGCTCGCGCAGGCCGGGATCGAACCCGATGCGCTGCGTCCATCGAGCGTCGACGAGACGCCGCGGCTCGCGGAGATGCCGCGCTCGCTCGCCTCGCGTCTGGCACGCGCCAAGGCGGAGGCGGCGCGCGACCAGATCGCGAACGACCTCGATATTGCCGGCGCCTATGTGCTGGCGGCGGATACCGTGGTCTCGGTCGGGCGGCGCATCTTCGGCAAGCCCGAGCACATCGAGGAAGCGGTGGCGACGCTCGAGCGCCTTTCGGGGCGCTCGCATCGCGTGCTGACCGGCATCTGCCTCATCACGCCCGACGACCGCATCCGCACGCGGATCGTCGATACGCGCGTGCGCTTCAAACATCTTTCGAAATCCGAGATCGAGGCCTATATCGCGTCAAGAGAGTGGCGCGGCAAAGCCGGCGGCTACGCGATCCAGGGCCTCGCTGGCTGTTTCGTGCGCACCATTACCGGGTCCTACACGAATGTGGTCGGCCTGCCGCTGACGGAGGTCGTGAGCCTGCTCATCGGCGAGGGCTTCCCGGTGCACTTCAACTGGCTGCGCGCGGCAGAGATCGACGCCGAATGAGGCCATCGATGACCAATGCAAACGACAATGGCGCCTCAGGCGACACTGTTAGAACCGCCTCCGGCAGCGTTGCCGGCGGAAAATGCCCGATCTGCGGCAAGCCGACCGTCCATGCGGTGCGGCCGTTCTGCTCGCCGCATTGCGCCGACATCGATCTCGGCCGCTGGGTCTCGGGGGCATATGTGATCGCGGGCGGCCAGGCGGATGCCGACGAGGACGGGGACGAGGGTTTTGCCAAGGAGGCCGGCCAGCTCGACCGCGGGACAGGCGGCGAGGACGAGCGCTAACGTGCTGCGGGGTGCTGCCGGGCGTCCCTTCTGCGACGCTGGACAGCCGGGGGCCTCCCCCATTTTTCGGGGGTCGTGCCTCTTGCGGACTCTTCGGTTGCATGGCTCCGCCATGACCGCTTCACACTTTTCCGGAAGCACTCGTTTTTAGCCAATCGTGCTTCTTGCGGAAAACCGCTTCACACTTTTCCGGAAGCACTCTATAAAGCGCGAGCTTTGACGGCAGGCCCTTAGAAACCTCGTGGCCTCGCAAGCAAAAAGCCCAGGTAGCTCAGTTGGTAGAGCATGCGACTGAAAATCGCAG
>CAZDUD010000249.1:0-2160 GCA_964508485.1 uncultured Hyphomicrobium sp.
GAACTTGGTGACGCCGATCTCGTCGAACCACGATTTGCGGTAGGCGACCATGGCGCCGATGATGCAATAGGGCACGGCAATCCACTTCTTGCCGTCATGTGTGTTGGCCTTGGCGAGGTCGTAGTAGCCGCCCTGCGCGGAGCCGATCGCCTCGCACACCGCCGACACGTCGGAGCAACTGTCGGCATAGAGCTGCGCCTTGTTGTCGAAGATCATGATGATGTCGGCCCCGCTCTGAGCCTGTATCGCCGCGGTTGCCCGCGGTTGCAGGTCGTTGAGGCCGATCGTCTCCATGTTGATCTTGAAGCCCAGCGCCTTCTCTGCCTCCGCCAGCATCGATTGACGCAGGATCTGATCGCCGGCTGGGACGAAGTCGTTCCACTTCAGCCAATGCAAAGTGGCCGTCTGCGCGTAGGCGGGCGCTTTGCCGGCGGCCAGAATGGCGGCCATGCCGCTCGCCTTGGCAGCCAATGCGCCGGCGCTCGAGGATCTCAGGAACCTGCGACGCGAGACACGAGCCATGTTGTTCCTCCCTGGTACGCATGTTGTTTCGTCGGCAAGACTTATGGGGCACGCGTAGGCGGCGGCATCGGACCGGACAGACTTGAGCCGGCAAAACGGGATGTCGCTTAATCGGTATGCGAACCGAAAACTCGAGCGTGAACGCACAAAGCGGGATTTGCACCGACCACGCAAGGATGGTCGCTGCAAGCATGGACAGTCTAGGCGATTTGCAGTGACGGTGCTACCGGCGCCCAGCAACTTCCTGACTGGTTGAGGTTTCGAGCGCCTGGGGTGCAATGCTCGGGCCCGGCCTGACTCCGCTTCCCGTTGGCCCACTCTGCGTCGGTGCAGGCGTGGTCGCGGCGCCCCAACTTCCGAGTGCGCGCCCCGGTACCTTGGCACAGTGGTTTTTGACCGGTTGAATGATGGGCTGCATTCTACTCAGGTCGGACGTGAAGACGCGAACTTCGCAACTCAACGAGAGGCGGCGAGCATGGGAAGACTCAACGGCAAGATCGCCGCGGTGACGGGCGGGGCATCGGGAATCGGCGAGGCGACGGTCAGGCGTTTCGTCGCCGAGGGCGCGAGCGTGGCGTTCTGCGATCGGGACGGTGACCGCGGCCGCCGCGTGGCGAGCGAACTCGAGGAAAAGGGCGCCAAGGTCGCCTTCACGCAGGCTGACGTTGGTACCGAGGCCGCATGCCTCGCCTTCGTCAACGGTGCGGCGTGGCAGTTCGGGCGTCTCGACATCCTCATCAACAATGCCGGCATCCGCAAATACGAGAAGGTCGACGAGGCGAGCGCGGCGAGCTGGAACGAGATCCTCGGCGTCAACCTGATGAGCTACGTCTTCTGTGCCAAGGCGGCCGTTCCGTTGATGCGCCGCGACAAGGGCGGCGCCATCGTCAACGTCGCCTCCGTCCGTTCCGTCGTCTCGGGTGGCGGCAATCTGCAGTACGACACTACCAAGGCTGCAATCGCAGGCCTGACCCGGGCGCTCGCCGCCGACCACTCGTCGGAGGGCATTCGCGTGAACGCTGTCGGTCCTGGCCCGATCTTCACGCCGTTCCACGAGCGCCGCATCGCGGCGGCTGGCGAGACCGTCGAGCAATACAACGCCCAGGCGGCACGAGGCACCATGCTGAAGCGCCCGGGCAGGGCCGAGGAGGTCGCTGCCGCAATCCTTTTTCTGGCCTCCGACGATGCCTCCTACGTCACCGGCGCGCTGCTGTTCGTGGACGGCGGCATGACGGCGATGTAACGCTGGACGCAGGACGCGACCTCTTCAAGGAACAGCCATGACGACACCATCCGGACTGCAGATCATCGACACGACCGTCGGCACGGGCGCCAGCCCCACGGCCGGCCAGACCTGCGTCATGCACTACACCGGCTGGCTCTCCGACGGCGGGGCGAAGGGCGCGAAATTCGATTCGTCGGTCGATCGCGGCCAGCCCTTCGAGTTTCCCATCGGCATGGGGCACGTCATCGGCGGCTGGGACGAGGGCGTCGCCACCATGAAGATCGGCGGCAAGCGCACCCTGATCATTCCACCGGAACTCGGCTATGGCGCGCGCGGCGCCGGCGGCGTCATTCCGCCCAACGCGACCCTGATCTTCGAGGTCGAGCTGCTGGGGCTCAAGTAAGCATGACTCT
>CAZDUD010000250.1:0-2047 GCA_964508485.1 uncultured Hyphomicrobium sp.
GCCCGATCAGCATGCGCTGGCAGAGCACCTGGCCGTCGAAGGACATCTTCCACGAATACGCGCTCGACTTCGCCAAGAAGGTCAACGACATGACCGGCGGCGATCTCAAGATCGAGGTCCTGCCGGCCGGCGCTGTCGTGCCGGCCTTCGGGTTGTTGGAGGCCGTGTCGAAGGGCACGCTCGATGGCGGCCACGGCGTGCTCGTCTACCACTACGGCAAGCAGACGGCGCTGGCGTTGTGGGGTTCCGGCCCGGGCTATGCCATGGACGCCAACATGCTGCTGGCCTGGCACAAGTACGGTGGTGGCAAGGAGCTCCTGGAGAAGCTCTAGGCCTCGATCGGCGCCAATGTCGTGTCGTTCCCGTACGGGCCGATGCCGACGCAGCCGCTCGGCTGGTTCAAGAAGCCGATCACCAGCGTGGATGGCTTCAAGGGCCTCAAGTTCCGCACGGTGGGCATCTCGATCGACGTGTTCACCGCGCTCGGCGCGGCGGTCAACGCGCTGCCCGGCGGCGAAATCGTCCCGGCGATGGACCGCGGGCTGCTCGATGCGGCGGAGTTCAACAACGCCTCGTCCGACCGCCTCCTCGGCTTCCCGGACGTGTCCAAGGTGTGCATGCTGCAGAGCTTCCACCAGAACGCCGAGCAGTTCGAGATCATGTTCAACAAGACCAAGTTCGACGCGCTGCCGGCAAAGCTGAAGGCGATCATCGAGAACGCGGTCGAGGCGGCTTCCGCCGACATGTCGTGGAAGGCGGTCCACCGCTATTCGCAGGACTACATCGAGATGCAGGAGAAGCAGGGCGTCAGGTTCTACAAGACGCCGGACTCGGTCCTGCAGCGCCAGCTGACCGGCTACGACGCGGCCGCGGCGAAGCGTAAGGACAACGCGCTGTTCCAGGAGATCGAGGCGTCGCAGAAGCGCTTTGCCGCCCGCGCGGTGAAGTGGGATCTCGACACCAACGTCGGCCGGCGCATGGCCTACAACCACTACTTCGGCAAGCAGGCCGCGCCCGCCAAGAAGGGCTGACGCGCTTCGTGAACTGACCACAAACACCATCCGGGATGCCCGGATGGTGTTTTTTTTGATGCGGCCGGTGGCAGAATAGAGCCTGCATCCCCGCCGCGCCCGCGCAGGGTTCCAACCATGCAGAAAGTCCTCCTTTTCGTCGACAGGATCAGCACCTGGGTCGGCCAGGCGTTTTCCTTCTGCATCGTGCTGCTGACGCTGCACGTGTCGTGGGAGGTATTCTCGCGCTACGCACTCGACAACCCGCGCGCCTGGGCTTTCGACGTGATGATCTATTTCTACGGCACCCTGTTCATGATGGCCGGGGCCTACACGCTGTCGAAGAACGGTCACGTGCGCGGCGACGTGCTCTACGGCTTCTTCCAGCCGCGGACGCAGGCGGGGCTCGATCTCACGCTCTATATCGTGTTCTTCATCCCGGGCGTGATCGCGCTCACTTACGCGGGCTATTTCTACGCCGCCGAGTCGTGGCGCATCAACGAGCACTCGACCATTACCTACGAGGGGCCGCCGCTCTATCCGTTCAAGACGGTCATCCCGCTGGCCGGCGCATTCCTGCTCGCCCAGGGCATCGTCGAGATCGTCCGCTGCATCATCTGCCTGAAGCAGGGTGAGTGGCCCTCTCGCCAGGCTGACGTCGAGGAAGTGGACGTCGAGAAACTGAAGGGCGAGCTGCACGTCAGGGACGAGGACATCCAGAAGCTCGACCAGTACGTCGTCGGCAAGGAAGCGGCCAAATGAAGCTGCGCAAGGAGCTCTGGTTCGGCTTCTCGCTGATGGCGATCATCCTGGTCGCCGTGGCGGCGCTGACGCCCTGGAGCAACCTCACCAACGGCCACCTCGGACTGCTCATGCTCGCGCTGATCGTGGTGGCGATCATGCTGGGTTTCCCCACGGCGTTCACGCTGATGGGCATGGGCGTGTTCTTCGCCTGGCTGTTCTACCGCGGCGTCAACCCTTCGCTCGCCGTCCAGCAGGTGCTCGACCTCATGGTCCAGCGTACCTACGGCGTGATG
>CAZDUD010000251.1:0-1956 GCA_964508485.1 uncultured Hyphomicrobium sp.
GTACGCGCGTGACGTCGTTCTTGGCCGCATCAAGTTGCCGAAGTACGACGAGATGGCCGCCGACATCCAGAAATGGATCAAGATGGAAGAGGCGGTAGAGGATCCCTCGCAGGCCATCGACTTCCAGACCGAGTACGTGCGCGACCTGATCGCCCCGACCGACTATCCGCGCCTTGACGTCGACGGCGTCGCCAAGATGTTCAAGGAGTGGGAGCACCACAAGATGGATAACATCTTGACTTATCGCGACCAGTCGCACCGGTCGTTGCTCACTGGCACCATTGCGCCGGTCCACCATACGCCCTGGATGCAGGCCCTCGACGACTCGATGGAGGCCTTCCTCAACCAGCCGGAGACCAAAGCCGCAGCCGAGTAACCGGCGGAAAATGGCAGCGGGAGATGACGGGCCGCGCACGAGGGCGCGCGGCCCGCACACTATATCTTACCCTGAGAGGACGTCATGAGCGCGACCATTCTCACCTCACCCGTCAAGCCGCGGCTGTTCGTGCCCGGCAAGGCGTCGCTCGAGCCTGGCATCGAGCGCTATGTTCTGAAGGCGGGCGGCACCGCCGGCTTCGAGCTCGACGCAGGCGACCGTGTCGAGCTGTGTGCGCTCGAAGGCGGCCAGCAGGTCGAGGTCGCCGTCTTCGGGAGCAACGGCAAGAGCGACCTCGGTGCGCTCGGTCTCTCGGGCCGCACACGCCCGCTCGGCATCGAGCGTGCGCTGTCGGAGGAGAGCGAGGACGCCGCGCGCGTCCGCTTCGGTCTCTATCGGCGCGGGCTCGACCTTGGAAAGGTGAAGGCCGCGCGTCTTTTGGCGCCCGACGCCGGACCGAACGACATGGTCTCGCTCGAAGCGGAGCGCAGCGTCTTCGCCGTCTTCGGCGCGCCCGCCGAGCCGATGGTCGTCTGGGAGCAGACGCCGCCCTCCGATGTTCTGATCTTCATCCAGCGCGCGAACCCGCGTCTCCTGAACACGGCGCGTCTGCCCGACCCCATCGCCGAGCCGCGCCTCGACATCCGCGTCAACGTCGCGAGCGCCGAGAGCTTCGAGGTCTACGAAGGCGAGTACATCCAGATCATCGACGTCCAGGGCCGCCAGTGCTCGGACTTCCTTGCTTTCAACCGCAAGGCACTCGACGAAGGCAGTGAGCAGGGCCTCGACGCCGCGACGACGCGCACCTTGAACGGTGCGGCATATCCGGTCCCCGGTCTTATGCACTCCAAGTTCTTCGATCGCGACCGCAACGCGCTGGTCGAGATCGTGCAGGACACGGTCGGCCGCCACGACACGTTCAACCTCGCGTGCACGACGCGCTACTATGAGGACATGGGCTACTTCGGCCACCCGAACTGCACGGACAACTTCAACAACGCGCTGAAGGAGTACACGCCGATCTCGGCACTCGCCGGCTGGCCGGCCATCAACTTCTTCTACAACACCAACGTCGACTGCCATAACCACATCTGGTCCGACGAGCCCTGGTCGCGCCCCGGCGATTACGTCGTCATGCGCGCGCTGTCCGACCTCGTGTGCGGCGCCTCCTCGTGCCCGTCCGACATTGACGCCTCCAACGGTTGGCACCTGACCGAGATCCAGGTGCGGGTCTACGCAAAGGACACACCCTTCAAACGTTCGATCGGATACAGAATGTCCAAAGACGCCCCCCTTGAGCTTACCCGCGAGAGCGGCTTCCACCCGCGCACGTCCGCGTTGACGCGCGCCTTCGGCGAGTACCGCGGCTTCTGGGTGCCGCATCATTTCGCCAACGCCGGCGCCATCGAGGAATACTGGGCGTGCCGCGAGAAGGCCGTGATCATGGACCTCTCGCCGTTGCGCAAGATGGAGATCCTGGGCCCCGACTCCGAGCAGTTCCTGCAGGGCATCGTCACGCGCGATGTGCGCAAGCTCTCGGTCGGCCAGGCCCACGACATCCTCATCGCCCAGGAGAGCGA
>CAZDUD010000252.1:0-1880 GCA_964508485.1 uncultured Hyphomicrobium sp.
GCACAACCCGCCCCGCGCGCCTCCGCGAGATCGGCGGCCAGCCGGTCGACGACGGCATTGTCGATGCCGAAGCCGTTGCGCCCCATGAGCGCCTCGCCCGAGAGCTTGACGAGCAGGCGCGGGTATTTGAGCGATCCATCCGCCGTCATGCTGGTCTCCGCTGTCTTCGCTGAGTTGGCAGTTTGGCGCGCCGCGCGCCCCTTGGCAAAAAAAAGCCGGCTGTTGCGCCGGCTTTTCCCCGTTTCGTCTGGTTATTTTTTTGCGGCGCTGACCGTCTTCGCCACCTCGGCCGCGAAATCCTCTTCCTTCTTCTCGATGCCCTCGCCGAGGGCATAGCGCACGAAGCCCGTGATCTTGACCGGCGCACCGACGTCCTTCTCGGCCGACTTCAGGACCTCGGCCACCGTCGCTTTGCCGTCGATGACGAACACCTGCTTCAGGAGAACGGCCTGGTTGATGAACTCCTTCTGCAGGCGTCCCTCGCTCGCCTTGGCGAGGATCTCGTCCGACTTGCCGGCGTTGCGCGGCTCTGCCTTGGCCTGCTCGACGTAGATCGCGCGCTCGCGCTCGATCGCTTCCTTAGAGAGGTCCTCCACGTTGACGACCTGCGGGCTCGCAGCCGCGATATGCATCGCAAGCTGACGGCCGAGCGCCATCAGGCTGTCCGAGTCGCCTGCGCTCTCGAGCGCGACAAGCACGCCGATCTTGCCGAGGCCGTCGGCGGCCTTGTTGTGCACATAGTCCGCAACGACGCCTTCCTTGACGGAGAGCGCGGCGGTACGGCGCAGACCCATGTTCTCGCCGATGGTCGCGATCGCGTCCTTGATCTGGTCGTCGACCGTGCCCTTGCCGCCCGGATACGACGACGCGAGTAGCTTCGCGAGATCGCCGCCGGCGGCCGGCGCAAGCGACGCGACGGTCTGAACCATCTCCTGGAACTGCGGATTGCGGGCGACGAAGTCCGTCTCCGAGTTGACCTCGACGGCAGCGCCCGACTTGACCTTCGAAACGACGCCGATAAGACCCTGAGCGGCGACGCGATCGGCCTTCTTGGCCGCCTTCGAGAGGCCCTTCTTGCGCAGGAGATCGATGGCGGCTTCCATGTCGCCGTTGGTCTCCTGTAGCGCCTGCTTGCAATCCATCATGCCGGCGCCGGTCTTGTCGCGCAGCTCCTTGACGGTTGCGGCGGAAATCGTGCTCATGACTGCTCCTTTCGCACCGGGCCTATCGAATGCCGCGTGTGCCTGGGTGGCTTCTTGAAATGGCCGCGTGCGGGCCTTCCGGTCCGCACGCGGGTCTCTTAGAGGGGCGCGGCCAATGGCGCGCCGCGCGGATTACGCAGCCGAAGCTTCGACCAGCTTCTTGGCCTGGGCGATCCAGCTCTCCTGCTCGATCTGGCCCTTGGTCTTGAGCTTGCGGTCGAGCAGCGCCAGGTTCTCGGCATCGAGATCGGCGATCTGCCAGAAGTGGAACACGCCCGCGTCGTTGAGCTTCTGCTCGAGCTTGACGGTGATGCCGTTGATCCGCTTGAGGTCGTCGGCTTCGCCGCGCGGCGCATCGATGCCTTTGAAGGACTTGACGGTGCCGTCCGGCAGCGTCTCGGTCGGCGGCTCCTCGGACGCACCGACGTCGACGCCGGCGATGCCCTGGCCGCGCTCGAGGCCGTCGAGGGCAGCGCGGGCAATGAGATCGCAGTAAAGCGTGATGGCGCGGCCTGCGTCGTCATTGCCCGGCACCGGGAAGTCGATGCCGTCGGGATCGCAGTTGGTGTCGACGATGGCGACGATCGGAATGCCGAGCTTGCGCGCTTCCTTGATGGCGATGCCTTCCTTGTTCGTGTCGATCACGAACAGAAGGTCGGGCACGCCGCCCATGTCCTT
>CAZDUD010000253.1:0-1875 GCA_964508485.1 uncultured Hyphomicrobium sp.
CGCTCCCGACACCGGCACCACGGGCCCCCTCGCAGGCTCGCAGAAAGTCTATGCGGCCGTCAGCCAGCGCCCCGCCATCCGCGTTCCCCTCCGCGAGAGCACGCTCTCCGATCCCAAGGAGCCGCCGGTCCGCGTCTACGATCCGTCCGGCCCCTACACGCAGATGGATGCACGGATCGATCTCGCCGCCGGACTGCCCCGTGTACGCGAGGATTGGATCGCGCGCCGCGGCTTCGAGCCGATTTCAGGCCGCGTTGTAAAACCCGAGGACAACGGCAACGTCGGCGCCGACAGGCTGGTCCCGCAATGCCCGGCGGAGCGCACGTTGCGCGCGGGCAAGCCCGGCCAGCTCGTCACGCAGTTCGAGTTCGCGCGCGCCGGCATCGTCACCGAGGAGATGATCTACGTCGCCCACCGCGAGAACCTAGCGCGCGAAGCGGCGCTCGAAGACGCACGCGCGCGCCTTGGCGACGGCGAGAGCTTCGGCGCATCGATCCCGGAGCACGTAACGCCAGAGTTCGTGAGGAGCGAGATCGCACGCGGCCGCGCGATCATACCGGCCAACATCAACCACACCGAGCTCGAGCCGATGATCATTGGCCGCAACTTCCTGGTCAAGGTCAACGCCAACATCGGCAACTCGGCAGTCACCTCCGGCGCCGCCGAGGAGGTCGAGAAGATGGTGTGGGCGATCCGCTGGGGCGCCGATACCGTCATGGATCTTTCGACCGGCCGCAACATCCACAACATCCGCTCCTGGATCCTGCGCAACGCGCCGGTTCCCATCGGCACGGTGCCTATCTACCAGGCGCTTGAGAAGGTGGACGGCGATCCCGTGAAGCTCGACTGGGAGGTATTCAAGGACACGCTGATCGAGCAGGCCGAGCAGGGCGTCGATTATTTCACCATCCACGCCGGCGTGCGCCTCGCCTACGTGCCGCTGACCGCGAGCCGCGTCACCGGCATCGTCTCGCGCGGCGGCTCGATCATGGCGCGCTGGTGCCTCGCCCATCACAAGGAAAGCTTCCTCTACGAGCGCTTCGACGAGATCTGCGACATCGCACGCCGCTACGACGTGTCGTTCTCGCTCGGCGACGGCCTCCGTCCGGGCTCCATCGCCGACGCCAACGATCGCGCACAGTTCGCCGAGCTTGAGACCTTGGGCGAGCTCGCGCGCCTCGCCTGGGACAAGGGCTGCCAGGTCATGATCGAAGGCCCGGGCCACATTCCCATGCACAAGATCAAGGAGAACATGGACAAGCAGCTTCACGAGTGCGGAGAGGCGCCGTTCTATACGCTGGGACCGCTCACGACCGACATCGCGCCGGGCTATGACCACATCACGAGCGGCATCGGCGCCGCCATGATCGGCTGGTACGGCACGGCCATGCTCTGCTACGTAACGCCGAAGGAGCACCTGGGACTCCCCAACCGTGATGACGTCAAGACCGGCGTCATCACCTACCGCATCGCCGCCCACGCCGCCGACCTCGCCAAGGGACACCCGGCCGCGAAAGTCCGCGACGACGCGCTATCGAGGGCCCGCTTCGATTTCCGCTGGGAGGACCAATTCAACCTCTCGCTCGATCCCGACACCGCGCGCGCCTTCCACGACGAGACGCTGCCCAAGGATGCGCACAAAGTGGCGCACTTCTGCTCCATGTGCGGACCCAAGTTCTGCTCGATGAAGATCACGCAGGACCTGCGCAAGGAGGCCGAGGCGCTGGCCGGCATGGAAGCCAAATCGCAGAAGTTCCTGGAGCAGGGCGGCAACCTCTATGTCCCGGCGGCAGAGTGACGGCCATGACCATCATCTGGAACGGCGCAGAGCAGCACGTAAAATGCCGGAACCTCACGGAGATCCTGCGCGAGCTG
>CAZDUD010000254.1:0-1809 GCA_964508485.1 uncultured Hyphomicrobium sp.
CGATGGCGGGCTTCATCGCCGGCGCCACGGCGCCTCCAGGCCGCCGTATGGGGCATGCCGGCGCGATCATCTCGGGCGGCAAGGGCAAGGCCGAGGACAAGATCGAAGCGATGAAGTCGGCCGGCATTGCGATCGCCGACAGCCCGGCGGCGCTGGGCACCACGCTGGCGAAGGTGTTGAAGGGCTGAGGGATCGAAGCTGGTTCGGGACTGCTGAACCGGCGCATTGCCTCGTCATTTTTGAAGGAGCGGTTGTCGGGCGTGAAGCCCGGCGGCCGCTTTTTTCGTTCGGCGACGGGCTCATGACGCTGTGCGTCGGAAGTTGCGCGGCAGAACAAGGGACAACCTCGCACTCGTTCATCCCACGCTCATATTCCACATTCGATATAAGCTGCGCTCGATGACAGCGGTACGGTAGCGCGATCTCCCGGATTGCCTGCTTTTTCGGCGTTTCTCGCATGAGCCGATCAGGATTCCGACAGTTGTTGCCAAACCGCGTTCATCCTGCCGGTGTACGTCCATGTGTGGACTGTACTTGCCCTGCGAAGGTGACTAATAACCGCCTCGAATCAGTGATCCACGACGTGTCTTTTCAGCAGTTCGCGGTTCACGCGAACGCGCATCCCGTGTCGAAACCGATCCAGGACCAAACATGTCCCGCAATCCGCAGAACGAAGCCCTCGCCGAGACATCCTTTCTCCATGGCGTGAACGCCGCCTATGTCGAAGAGATGCAGGCGATGTACGAGAGCAATCCGGGCTCCGTCAGCGACGAGTGGCGACTGTTCTTCCAGAGCCTGAACGAGGGGAGCCGCGGTGCCGCCGCGGAGGCCAACTCGCATGGTCCGTCGTGGGCGCGTCCGCTCGACGAGATCGGACCGGAGGGCAATCCGGATCTGCTCGGCGCGCTGACCGGCGACTACGGCGGGACGGAGAAGAACTTCCGGGAGAAGATCGCGAGCCGCGCGCAGGTTGCGGGTTTCGATATGTCGATGGCGGCGTCGCTGCGCTCGACGCAGGATTCGATCCGCGCGCTGATGCTGATCCGGGCCTATCGCGTCATGGGCCATCTCGTCGCCGATCTCGATCCACTCGGCATCTCCGATCGCAAGGTGCACAAGGAGCTGCGGCCGGAGACCTACGGGTTCACGGAGGCCGATCTCGACCGGCCGATCTTCATCGACAAGGTGCTGGGGCTGGAGACCGCGACCGTCCGGCAGATCCTGCGCATCCTGCGACGCACGTACTGCCGCAAGATCGGCGTCGAGTTCATGCACATCACGTCGCCGGCGCAGAAGGCTTGGATCCAGCAGCGTATCGAGGGCGAGGAGAAGGAGATCCGCTTCACGCCGCAGGGCAAGAAGGCCATTCTCAACAAGCTGATCGAGGCGGAGACGTTCGAGCAGTTCTGCCATACGCGCTACACGGGCACGAAGCGGTTCGGCCTGGAAGGCGGCGAGTCCATGGTGCCGGCGCTCGAGCAGATCATCAAGCGGGGCGGCCAGCTCGGCGTGAAGGAAATCGTATTGGGGATGCCGCATCGCGGGCGCATGAACGTCCTCGCCAACGTCATGGCGAAGCCCCTGCGCGCGATTTTCAACGAGTTCCGCGGCGGCTCGTTCAAGCCCGACGACGTCGAGGGCTCGGGCGACGTGAAATACCATCTGGGGGCATCGTCGGATCGCGAGTTCGACGGCAACCGCGTTCATCTTTCTCTGACGGCCAACCCGAGCCATCTGGAGATCGTCGATCCCGTGGTGCTCGGCAAGGTGCGCGCGAAGCAGGATCAGCACGGCTGCCCGCGCGACGAC
>CAZDUD010000255.1:0-1806 GCA_964508485.1 uncultured Hyphomicrobium sp.
ACGTCATGGCTGTCGAGCTCCCACGTGGGCAACACCTCGACCTGCATGGCCGTGTCGGGCTCGCCATGACGCTCCTCGCGGATAGCCCACGCGTACATGTTTTTCGGCACGTGGCCGAGCGGCGGAATCTCGCCGATCTCGTAGAGGTCTTTTTTGGCCTCAACCACGGCAGGCGCAGCCGGAGTGGCAGTGCCTTTGGTTGCGGCGCTTTGGCTCGACATGCTCTCGTCTCTCCCTGACGCGAAAGTGTGAAGGCTCCCCCAAGGTCGGCGGTTTCGCTAGGAGCCTGACGTTTGAGGCGCGTTTGTCCCGCGCCGAGAACGGTGACTCAGGCTCGAAATGCGCGCTGAGCGCGCCCGTCCGTACCTTTCGGCCTCCGTTTCAAGCACTTTTTCGCGCCGCAATAAAGGGTTTGTCACCGAACATCCGGCGGGACCGGCCGCAAGACCCCGGCGACAGCGGCGGAATGTGCAGAAAAGGCGGCTTTTGCTGATCCGGCCGCCCACACGAAGGATTAATCAGGAAGCGCTAGAAACGGGGGGCGGAAGCGGTCACAGCAAGGCGGACTGCGGGAAAGCTATGAGCTTCGAGGCCATTTTCAAGGTTATCGCCGATATCGCCATGACCGCCGACGCGCTGAGCTACGGCATCGTCGGCGCCCTGGTGCTTGCAGCCTTCGTCCTCATGCACGCCATGCTGCCCGTCAAGGACTTGGCCTACCTGTTTGCGCCGGCCCTGTTCTGGGGCGGCTTGGTTGGGATCTACACCGCGAAGGTTTCCGGGCTCGTCATCAGCACCGAGAAAGCCGTCGACAACACCGTCGCGGCGACGGCCGGCATGGTGGGCGCGCTTGTCGTCCTGGTGCTGCTGACGCGGCTTGTCGAAGCCGTGGTCCGCATCCGCAAGCCCCTCGCCTCTCCTGCCCCGGTCAACCGCCGGATGCAGGTCTGAGCGTCTCTCCCCGTGACGAATTATGGACTTTTGCCTTGCGCCCGGCGGCCGGTACGCTATGGGACCATATATTTGCGGGCGAGGATCTGAGAATGTCGGAAAAGAAGGCGAGCGTCGCGGCAGGCAAGGGCCCGGAGCGGGACAAGCCCTGGCTGTTCCGCACCTACGCCGGCCATTCCACGGCCGCCAAATCGAACGAGCTTTACCGGAAGAACCTCGCCAAGGGGCAGACCGGCCTTTCGATCGCCTTCGACCTGCCGACGCAGACCGGCTACGATTCCGACCACGAGCTGGCCAAGGGTGAAGTCGGCAAGGTTGGCGTGCCGGTCTCGCACCTGGGTGACATGCGCCGCCTGCTCGAGGCCATCCCCCTCGACCAGATGAACACGTCGATGACGATCAACGCCACCGCCGCGTGGCTGCTCTCGCTCTACATCGCCACCGCCGACGAGACGGGCGCCCCGCGCACCAAGCTGACGGGCACCATCCAGAACGACATCATCAAGGAATACCTCTCGCGCGGCACCTACGTGTTTCCGCCGGAGCCCTCGCTGCGGCTCATCAAGGACACGATCGTCTTTTCCTACAAGGAGGTTCCGAAGTGGAACCCGACGAACGTCTGCTCCTACCACCTGCAGGAAGCGGGCGCGACGCCGGTGCAGGAGCTCTCCTACGCGCTCGCCACCGGCATCGCCGTGCTCGACACGGTGAAGGCCTCGGGTGAGGTGCCGGAAGAGGATTTCGGCACCGTCGTCGGCCGCGTCTCGTTCTTCGTCAACGCCGGCATGCGCTTCATCACCGAGATCTGCAAGATGCGCGCGTTCAGCGAGCTGTGGGACCAGATCACGCGCGAGC
>CAZDUD010000256.1:0-1772 GCA_964508485.1 uncultured Hyphomicrobium sp.
GCCGCTGCCGCGAGCTGGCCTCCCGCTCGAACCTGAATTGCATCGGCGATGTACGCGGCCTCGGCGCCATGTGCGCCGTCGAGTTCGTGAAGGACCGCTTGAGCGGCGAGCCCGCACCCGAGCTGACCGCACAAGTACTGAAATCCGGCAACGCGCGCGGCCTGATCCTGCTCTCGTGCGGCACCTACGGCAACGTCATCCGTTTCCTGCCGCCCTTGACCGCCAGCGACGAGATCGTCAAGGAAGGCATGGACCTCTTCGAGGCGAGCCTCACCGACGCCGTCGCCAAGCTTCAGTAGTCATTTTTCTCAGCATCGGAACGCCCCGGCCATGACCGTGCAGCTCAAGACCAACGACCTCGAAGCCTTCTTCATGCCGTTCTCCGCAAACCGGCAGTTCAAGAAGGCGCCGCGCCTCTTGGCCTCCGCCAAGGACATGCACTACTACACGCAGGACGGCCGCAAGGTGCTCGACGGCACATCCGGCCTCTGGTGCGTCAACGCTGGCCACTGCCGCCCGAAGATCGTCGAGGCGATCCAGAAGCAGGCCGCCGAGCTGGATTTCGCCGGCACCTTCCAGATGGGCCACCCCAAGGCCTTCGAGGCCGCCTCCCGCCTCGCCAACATCGCGCCCAAAGGCTTCGACCACGTGTTCTTCACCAACTCGGGCTCCGAGTCGGTCGATAGCGCCTTGAAGATCGCGATCGCCTATCACCGCGCCAAGGGCAACGGATCGAAGGTCCGCCTGATCGGCCGCGAGCGCGGCTATCACGGCGTCAACTTCGGCGGCACGTCCGTCGGCGGCATCGGCAACAACCGGAAGCAATTCGGCGCGCTCGTTTCAGGGATAGATCACCTGCGCCACACGCACGATCTCGCGAAGAACGCCTTCTCGAAGGGCGAGCCCGAGCACGGCGCGGAGCTGGCGGACGACCTCGAGCGCCTCGTCGCGTTGCACGACGCCTCCAGCATCGCCGCCGTCATCGTCGAGCCCGTCGCCTGCTCGACCGGCGTCCTGATCCCGCCCAAAGGCTACCTGAAGCGCCTTGCCGCCATCGCTGCGAAGCACGACATCCTGCTGATCTTCGACGAGGTCATCACCGGCTACGGCCGCCTCGGCACCCCGTTCGGCGCCGACTACTTCGACGTCTCGCCCGACATCATCACCACCGCTAAGGGCGTGACCAACGGCACCATTCCCATGGGCGCCGTGCTCGTGAAGTCGCACATCTACGACGCCTTCATGACCGGCCCGGAGAACGCCATCGACCTCTTCCACGGCTACACATATTCCGGCCACCCGATGGCCGCCGCCGCCTGCCTCGGCACCCTCGACACCTATCACGAGGAGCTGCTGCTCACGCGCGCCGCCAAGCTCGCGCCCTACTGGGAGGAGCGCGTGCACGCTTTGCGCGAGCTGCCGCACGTCATCGATATCCGCAACATCGGCCTCATCGGCGCCGTCGAGTTCGCGTCGAAGCCGGGCGCGCCCGGCGAGCGCGCCTACAATCGCTTCGTCGAATGCTTCGAGAAGGGCCTGCTGGTACGCCAGACCGGCGACATCATCGCCCTCTCGCCGCCGCTGATCATCGAGGAAAGCCAGATCGACGAGCTGTTCGACACCTTTACCGCGGTCCTCAAGGGCGGCGACTAACGCAGATCCTCACGTTTCGCACGCCGCTGTCCCTCCCCCTTGTGGGGGAGGTTAGGAGGAGGGGCGTTGGGGTTTACCCCACCCCAAACCCCACCCCACAACGGGGAGGGGGATGCGAG
>CAZDUD010000257.1:0-1722 GCA_964508485.1 uncultured Hyphomicrobium sp.
CTATCCCGGCGACGTTTTCTATCTCCACTCGCGTCTGCTGGAGCGTGCCGCCAAGATGGGCGACGCGGCAGGAAAGGGCTCGCTGACCGCGCTGCCCGTCATCGAGACGCAGGCCAACGACGTGTCGGCCTATATCCCGACGAACGTGATCTCGATCACCGACGGCCAGATCTTCCTCGAAACCGATCTGTTCTACCAGGGCATCCGGCCGGCCGTGAACGTCGGTCTCTCGGTGTCGCGCGTGGGCTCGTCGGCGCAGACGAAGGCGATGAAGTCGGTCGCCGGCAAGATCAAGGGCGAGTTGGCACAGTACCGCGAGATGGCTGCCTTCGCGCAGTTCGGCTCCGACCTCGACGCGGCAACGCAGAAGCTGCTCGCCCGCGGCTCCCGCCTTACCGAGCTGTTGAAGCAGGCCCAGTTCTCGCCGCTGAAGATGGAAGAGCAGGTCTGCGTGATCTTCGCGGGCACGCGCGGCTATCTCGACGGCATCCCGGTTTCCGCGGTCGGCAAGTACGAGCAGGAGCTGCTGCGGACGCTGCGCGATCAGCACCCGCAGATCCTCGAGTCGATCCGCTCGACGAAGGAACTGAAGGCCGACACCGAGAAGAGCCTCGTCGAGATGCTCGACAAGTACACCAAGACGTTCGCGGCTTGAGGCGACGCCGTAGGTTGGGTCGAGGACCGGCATTTGCCGGGCAGAGGCCCAACAGATAGCGCCGGTTCGCAGAATGTTGGGCCTCGCTTCGCTCGACCCAACCTACGGATTTGATCGATGGCTTCACTAAAAGACATGCGCAACCGCATCGCTTCGGTAAAGGCGACGCGGAAGATCACCAAAGCGATGCAGATGGTGGCCGCCGCCAAGCTGCGCCGCGCGCAGGAAGCCGCGCAGGCCGCACGCCCCTATGCGCAGCGCATGGACAAGATGATGGCGAGCATCGGCAGCCGCATCACGAGCCGCGACGGCGTTTCGCCGCTGCTCGTCGGCACCGGCAAGAGCAATGTCCATCTGCTCGTGGTGATGACGGCGGAACGCGGACTGTGCGGCGGTTTCAACTCGAATATCGCCAAGCTCGCCCGCGGCGACGCTCAGCGTCTCCTGCGCGAGGGCAAGACGGTCAAGATCCTGACGGTCGGCCGCAAAGGCGCGGACAACCTGCGCCGCGACCTCAACCGCAACATCGTCGAGCGGATCGATTTCCGCACGGTGAAGCAGATGCGGTATTCGGAAGCCGAGACGGTCACCAAGCGGATCGTCGAGATGTTCGATGCCGGTGAGTTCGACGTCGCGACGCTCTACTTCGCCGAGTTCAAATCGGTGATCGCGCAGAAGCCGACGGCACTGCAGCTCATCCCGGCCAACATACCCGAGGTGAAGGCCGGCGACAGCGCCAAGGTCGAGGCCAGCGCCGAGTTCGAGCCGTCCGAGGAAGTCATTCTCGCCGATCTTCTGGCGCGCAACCTGACGACGCAGGTGTTCCGCGGCTTGCTGGAGAACGCCGCCAGCGAGCAGGGCGCGCGGATGTCCGCCATGGACAACGCGACGCGCAATGCCGGCGACATGATCAACAAGCTGACGATCAAGTACAACCGTCAGCGGCAGGCTCAGATTACCAAAGAACTCATCGAGATCATCTCGGGCGCAGAAGCGCTCTAGTCCGAACGACGCATCGAGGAACGAAACATGGCTAGCAACAAGGTTGGCAAGATCCGTCAGGTCAT
>CAZDUD010000258.1:0-1688 GCA_964508485.1 uncultured Hyphomicrobium sp.
GTCCGAAGCGTGAATCATCGGTCTCACTGAGAAAGACCATGATCGCTTCGGACCCCAGTCGCTCCGATCGCCCCGCGCCGCCTATCAGGTGCGGCGTGAATCGGCAGCGCAGGAAGGTCAGAAGCGTGAATCATTGTCTCAGCCTGACGGGCCGCGGGCTCGCGACGCACTGAGAACGCAACAGAAAGAGCCTGATGTTCCGCTGGTTTGAGACCCGCATCGACCCGTTCGCGCCCGCGCCGACAGAGCGTCCGCCTACGAACATAGCCGCATTCTACTGGTTCTACATCAAGCCGGTCTGGCGGCCCTTTGCCGTGCTGCTCGTCATCGGGTTCTTTGGCTCGCTGATCGAGGTCATGCTGATGGCCTTCGTCGGCAACCTGGTTGACATGATGCGGGCGGCGAGCTCGCCCCGCGCGTTTTTCGATGAGAACGCGACCGTCCTCTTGTTCATGGCTTTCGTAGCCTTGATCCTGCGCCCCGGCGTCTCGGCCATTCATGATCTGGTCAAGAACCAGATGATCACGCCGTCGGTGACGACCCGCATCCGCTGGCAGACGCATACGTATGTGCTGCGCCAGTCGCTCTCGTTTTTCCAGAACGATTTCGCCGGCCGCATCTCCACCCGCATCATGCAGACGGGTGCCTCCTTGCGCGATTCCGTCGTGCAGGGCGTGGATGCGATCTGGTACATGGCCGTGCACGTCGCGGGCGCGCTGTTCATTTTCTGGGAGGCGGACGCGCGCCTTGTGCTGCCGCTGCTCACCTGGATCGCTCTTTATGGGGTCGTTCTCCGGTACTTCGTGCCGCGCATCCAGAAGCTGTCGACGGAAGCCTCCGAGGCCCGCTCGTGGCTCACCGGCCGAGTCGTCGACAGCTTCACCAACATTCTGACCGTGAAGCTCTTCGCCCACGCCGAGCGCGAGGAGGCCTACGCCAAGGAGGCTATGCAGGGCCATCTTGATCGCCATCAGGCGGCCAACCGCAACCTCACGATCATGGAGTTCGTGCTCTATTCGCTGAACGGCGCGCTGCTGGTCTCAGTCGCCGGCCTCTCCCTGTGGCTCTGGAGTTGGGACGCCGTGTCGATGGGCGCCATCACCGTCGCCATGACGCTCACTATCCGCATCATCGCCATGTCGGGTTGGATCCTGTTCACTGTGGCGGGCATCTTCGAGAATATCGGCGTCGTGCACGAGGGCATGCAGACCATCGCCCGCGACTACGAGGTGGTCGACCGCCCCGACGCTCGCTCGCTCGTCGTGCCCAAGGGCGAGATCCGTTTCGAGGACGTCCGCTTCCACTACGGCAAGCGGAAGAGCGTCCTAGAGGAGGTGGACCTCACCATCCGTCCCGGCGAGAAGGTCGGCATCGTGGGGCGCTCGGGTGCGGGCAAATCGACGCTCGTGAACCTGCTCTTGCGCTTCTACGACGTGGAAGCGGGCCGCATCCTGATCGACGGCCAGGATATCTCCGAGGTCAAGCAGGAGAGCCTGCGCGCCTCGATCGGTCTTGTGACGCAGGACACCTCGCTTCTGCACCGATCTGTGATGGACAACATTCTCTACGGACGTCCCGAGGCCGGATCTGCCGAAGCGATCGCCGCCGCCAAACGTGCCCACGCACACGAGTTCGTGCTTGGCCTCGAGGACCTGAACGGCCGTCGCGGCTACGACGCCCATGTCGGC
>CAZDUD010000259.1:0-1653 GCA_964508485.1 uncultured Hyphomicrobium sp.
CCATGTCGCCGTCGCAGGTGCCGAGGTAGCGCAGGATGGTGCGCAGCTTCGTCACGTAGGCCTGGGCCTCCTTGGACGAGCGCATGTCGGGCCTCGACACGATCTCCATCAGCGCGACGCCCGAGCGGTTGAGGTCGACGAAGGAGTAGTCCGGGCTCTGGTCGTGGATCGACTTGCCGGCGTCCTGCTCGAGGTGCAGGCGCTCGATGCCGACGCGCTTGGCCTCGCCATCGACGTCGATCTCGATCTCGCCCTCGCCGACGATCGGCTGCTTGTACTGGCTGATCTGATAGCCCTGCGGCAGGTCGGGGTAGAAGTAGTTCTTGCGGTCGAAGACGCTGTTGAGGTTGATCTCAGCCTTGAGGCCAAGCCCCGTGCGAATGGCCTGCGCGATGCACTCGGCGTTGATCACGGGTAGCATGCCGGGCATGGCCGCATCGACCAGCGAGACGTGGCTGTTCGGCTCGGCGCCGAACTCCGTGGACGAACCAGAGAACAGCTTCGAGGCGGAGGCGACCTGGGCATGCACCTCCATGCCGATTACCACCTCCCAGTCGCCGGTCGCGCCTGGAATGAGGTTGCTCGTCTTGCCCTTGCCGCCGTTCTTTGCCGTATCCTGCATGTCGTTCTTCTCCTCGCCGCCGCAAACTCAACTTTTCGTGCTTCTTACCGGAAAACCGGTTCCCACTTTTCCGGAAACACTCAGCGAGCGCGAAACCAATAGCCCACGGAAGCCCACACGAGGCCGAAGGCGAACCCGAGAATGACGAGGAACGCCTCGCCGCCAATGGCGTGGATCGAAAACACGCCGATCTGACCGCCGATCCAGTAGAGCAGAAAGCCCGCGACCGAGGCCGCGAACGCCGCGATGGGCAGCTTCTGCCACTGGTCCGCGGACCGGCCCATCAGCAGCGCCACGGCGATCACCGCGGGATTGACGGCGGCAAGCAGCACCAGCGTCATTGGATCGAAGGAATTGATAGGGATCATTCCCGCGGCCCGCCGCTGCTCGCTTCCTGCTGGCGAAGCTTCTCCTCCTCATACTGTACAAACCAACCGATCATGTTGCGCCACTGGGCGCCGACCATCTCGATCATCTCTGCCGGAAGCCCGCGCTGGCGCGCCCGGACCTTCACCTTGTCGATGACCTGCTGGATTCGCCAGGGCACGGTGGCGTCGGCCGGGTTCTTCTTCAGCTGCCAGGCGCGCTCCACGTAGCCGAAGCGTTCGGCGATGAGATCGACCAGGGCCTCGTCGATGCGGTCGATCTCGTCTCGGACCTGGCCCATGTCCGCGCATTCCCAGGGACGCTTCGGATCCATGTCACTTGCCTCCGGACTTCTTCTTGGACGCGGCCGGCGCTTTCGCGTCGCCTGCCCACCATTGCTCGGCAACCGTAAAGCGGCCGGCGGCGTCCTCGATGGCCTGTGCAGCGCGGAACAGCGTCGCCACGTCGAACGGTTTGCCGATGAGCTGCAGACCGAGCGGCGTGCCTTCCGAGGAGAGACCGGCCGGCACCGAGATGCCGGGCAGGCCCGCCATGTTCACGGTGACGGTGAAGATGTCCTCGAGGTACATGGCGATCGGGTCGCCGGATTTCTCTCCGAACGCGAACGCGGGCGACGGCGTGGTGGGGGTCAGCACCACATCGAC
>CAZDUD010000260.1:0-1636 GCA_964508485.1 uncultured Hyphomicrobium sp.
GGTGGGTTTCGAGGATCTGGCCGACGTTCATGCGGCTCGGCACGCCGAGCGGGTTGAGCACGATGTCGACCGGGGTCCCGTCGGGCAGGTACGGCATGTCCTCTTCGGGAACGATGCGCGCGATAACGCCCTTGTTGCCGTGGCGGCCGGCCATCTTGTCGCCGACCGACAGCTTGCGCTTCATCGCGATGTAGCACTTCACTTGCTTGATCACGCCGGGAGGCAGCTCGTCGCCCTTCTTGAGCTTCGCGATCTTCTCCTCGGTGATCTTTTCGAGCACGGCGATCTGGCGCGAGGTCATCTCCTCGATTTCGTCGATCTGCTCGTTGAGGCGCACGTCCTTGTTCTGGAGCTTCAGCCGCTTCAGGTCGCGCGAGCGCAGCTTCTCGATGGCGTCGCGCGTCAGGTCCGCGCCCTTGGCCACCAGCTTCTTGTTAGTTTTTTCGTCGTGCAGGTCGGCGAGCACCTGCTTGCCTTCGAGCAACTGCGAGAGGCGCTTGGCGCGCTCGTCGTTGAGGATGCGCTTTTCGTCATCCAGGTTGCGGTGCAGCCGCGCGACCTCTTCCTCGAGGATCGCCTTGGACCGCTCGTCGAGCTCCGCGCCCTTGCGCGAGAATACCTTGCAATCCACCACCGTGCCCTCGATGCCGGGCGGGCAGTAGAGCGAGGCGTCCTTCACGTCGCCGGCCTTTTCGCCGAAGATCGCGCGCAGCAGCTTCTCTTCCGGGGTCAACTGCGTTTCGCCCTTGGGCGTCACCTTGCCCACCAGAATGTCGCCGGGCTTCACGGTGGCGCCGATCCGGATGATGCCGGACTCGTCGAGGTTCCGCAGGAAGCTCTCCGAGATGTTGGGAATGTCGCGGGTGATTTCCTCGGGACCCAGCTTCGTGTCCCGGGCGTCCACCTCGAACTCCTCGATGTGGATGGAGGTGTAGTAATCCTCCTTCACCAGCT
The DNA here is from genome assembly GCA_964508485.1 of uncultured Hyphomicrobium sp. Lineage (GTDB taxonomy): Bacteria > Pseudomonadota > Alphaproteobacteria > Rhizobiales > Hyphomicrobiaceae > Hyphomicrobium_C. The sequence continues at coordinate 955 of CAZDUD010000260.1, forward strand.
TCTCGCTGACGACGATGGCGTCCTCGAAGTTGTAGCCGCGCCACGGCATGAACGCCACCAGGACGTTCCGGCCCAGGGCGAGTTCGCCCAGCTCCGTGCAGGGACCGTCGGCGAGCACGTCGCCCTTCCTCACGCGCTGGCCCTGCGCCACGATCGGTTTCTGCGTGATGCAGGTGTTCTGGTTCGACCGCTTGAACTTGGTGAGCTGGTAAATGTCGGCGCCCACTTCGCGCGACATCTGGCCTTCGTGGCCGCCGCCGTCGACGCGCACGATGATGCGCTCGCTATCGACGGAGTCGACAATGCCGGAGCGCTTGCACATCACCACGGCGCCCGAGTCGCGCGCGGTGACGCCTTCCATGCCGGTGCCCACGAACGGCGCTTCGGCGCGCAGCAGCGGCACGGCCTGGCGCTGCATGTTCGAACCCATGAGCGCGCGGTTCGCGTCGTCGTTCTCGAGGAACGGGATCAGCGACGCCGCGACGGACACGAGCTGGTTCGGAGACACGTCCATCAACGTGATCTCCTCCGGCTTGACCATCACGAAGTCGCCGCCGCGGCGGACCGAGACGTGCTCGTCGAGGATCTTGCCGGACTTGTCCGTGCGCAAGTTGGATTGCGCGATGGTGTGGTTCTCCTCCTGGAGGGCGGAGAAGAACTTCACTTCCTTCTGGACCACGCC
>CAZDUD010000261.1:0-1626 GCA_964508485.1 uncultured Hyphomicrobium sp.
GTTGAACGTCGTCAGCATCGCGGCCGTGTTCTGGGCTTCCTTGAGGCGCCGGGCGATGGTCTGGCGCAGGCGCGTCATGCGCACGCGCTCCTCGCGGCCCGCTTCGCTCACGGCCGACGGGACGCGCACCTCGGGTGCGGGCGCACGCTGCGGAACGGCGACCGCGCGCGCGACCGGCGCTGCAGGCTCCTCGCGTGCGGGCTCGGGGACCGCCTCCAGCTTGGGACGCCCCGCCGTATGCGCAACGGCCGCGACCACATCCTCCTTGAGCACCTGACCGCGCCGGCCGGAGCCCGTTACCTCCTCGGCGCCAAGGCCGGCTTCCGCCAGATGCTTGCGCGCTGCCGGGCTGGGCGGCGCCCGGAACTGCGAGGGCTCAGGCGCCGGTTCAGGTGCAGCCGGACGCGACGGCGGAGCAGACGCCGCCGCTGGTGCCGGAGCTGCCTTGGGTTGAGCCGGCGCGCCGCCGTCGGACAATGCGCCGAGCACGGCGCCGATGGACACCGTCGCCCCCTGCTCGACGAGGATCTGCGAAAGCTGCCCCGCTGCAGGTGCAGGAACCTCGACCGTGACCTTGTCCGTTTCGAGCTCCACCAGCGGCTCGTCCGCCTTGACCGCATCGCCCGGCTTTTTGAGCCATTTCCCGACCGTTGCCTCGGTCACCGACTCTCCGAGTGTCGGCACGCGGATCTCTATCATTGCTCTCCCGCCTTCCTCGCCGGCCACCGTGCGCGCCCGGCATGTCATCGCTTGAACGCAGAGCCTCAGCCTTTCAGGGCCTCGGCCACCAGGGTCTTCTGCTCGTGGATATGCTTGCTCATGAGTCCCGTCGCCGTGGACGCCGACGCCGAGCGGCCCGCATAGTGGACGCGGCGGCCGGACGAGCTGAGGCGATCGAGCACCCAGTTGATGTTAGGCTCGATGAACGTCCAGGCGCCCATGTTCTTCGGCTCCTCCTGGCACCAGATGATCTCCGCGTTCGGGAAGCGCCCGAGCTCTGTGATGAGCGCACGCGCCGGGAACGGATAGAGTTGCTCGAGCCGAAGGATGTAGACGTCGTAGAGCTCCTCGGCGTCGCGCGCATCCGCAAGGTCGTAGTAGACCTTGCCCGAGCACAGCACGACGCGCTTGATGTCCTCTTCCGGCCGGCGGAACGTATCGTCCCACAGCACGCGATGGAACGTCGTCCCCGGCCCCATCTCGTCGAGCCGCGAGACGACGAGCTTGTGCCGCAGCAGCGACTTCGGCGTCATCAGGATCAGCGGCTTGCGGAACCGGCGGTGAAGCTGCCGGCGCAGGACGTGGAAGTAGTTGGCCGGCGTCGTGCAGTTCGCGACCTGCCAGTTGTCCTCCGCGCAGAGCTGCAGATAGCGTTCGAGCCGCGCCGAGGAGTGCTCCGGTCCCTGTCCCTCGTAGCCGTGCGGCAGGAGACATACGAGACCCGACATGCGCAGCCACTTGCGCTCGCCCGACGAGATGAACTGGTCGAACACCACTTGCGCGCCGTTGGCGAAATCGCCGAACTGCGCCTCCCAGGCGACGAGCGCGTTGGGCTCCGCCAGCGAGTAGCCGTATTCGAACCCGAGCACCGCCTCCTCCGACAGCATCGAGTTGATGACCTCGAAG
>CAZDUD010000262.1:0-1613 GCA_964508485.1 uncultured Hyphomicrobium sp.
GTCGAAAATACCGCGCAGGCCATCCTCCCGCAAGCTGACCATTCCGATCTCCATGGCTTTCTGTCTGACCACAACCGTAGGCGCGCGTTCAATGATCAGCTGGCGGATGGTGTCATTGACCATGAGCAGCTCGAAGATGCCGCGGCGTCCCTTGTAGCCGGTGTCGTTGCAGGTGCCGCAGCCGCGACCGTAGTAGAACACCTTGTCCCCGACATCGTGCGGCGAGAGGTTGAGGAGGGAAAGCTGGGTTTCGGTGGGCTCGAACGAGGTGCGGCACTGCTTGCAGATGGTGCGGACCAGGCGCTGGGCGAGCACGCATTGCAGGGTGGACGCGATGAGGAAGGGCTCGACGCCCATGTCGATGAGGCGCGTGACGCCGCCCGGCGCATCGTTGGTGTGCAGCGTGGTGAGCACCAAGTGACCGGTCAGGGAGGCCTGGATCGCGATCTGCGAGGTCTCCAGGTCGCGCATTTCACCGACCATGATGATGTCGGGGTCCTGACGCAGGAAGGAGCGGAGGGCCTTGCCGAAGGTCATGCCCACGGCCTCGTTGATGGCCACCTGCATGATGCCCTCGATGTCGTACTCGACGGGGTCCTCGGCGGTGAGGAGCTTCGAGTCGAGCGTGTTCACACGGCGCAGGCCGGAGTAGAGCGTGGTGGTCTTGCCGGAGCCGGTGGGGCCGGTGACGATGACGATGCCGTTGGGCTGCTGGATGGCCTCGTTGATGTAGTCGTAGATGTACTTGGGCAGGCCCAGCGCCTCGACCTCGAGCTTGGTGGCCTCGCGATCGAGCACGCGCAGCACGACCGATTCGCCGAACTGCGTGGGGAGCGTGGAGATACGCAGGTCGACCTGGCGTCCGGCGAGGGTCAACGAGATACGGCCGTCCTGCGGCAGCCGGCGCTCGGAGATGTCGAGGTTGGCCATGACCTTGAGGCGCGAGGTCACGGGCAGCGCGAGATGCTTGGGTGGCGGCGCCATCTCATAGAGCGCGCCGTCGACACGGTAGCGGATCTTGAACTCCTTCTCGAACGGCTCGAAATGGATGTCGCTCGCGCGGTCGGCGATGGCCTGGGTCAGGACCAGGTTGACGAACTTGACGATGGGGACGTCGTTGGCGAGGTCGTTGAGGTCGATGGCCCCGCCGCGTTCGGCCTCGGCAGCCTGGTTCTCGATTTCCGAGTCGGCCCCGATCTCCTTCAGCAACTGGGCCAGCGTATCCGAGCCCTCGCCGCCGCCGTAATGCTTGTCGATGGCCTGCTGGACCGCCTTGCGATCGGCCACCACGGGCACGATTTCGTAGCTGATGGTGAACCCGAGTTCGTCCAGGGCGCTGGGGTTCAGCGGGTCGGCCAGAGCCAGTTGGAGGGTCGAACCGTGCAACGCGTAGGGCAGGCACTGGAACGACTTGGCGGTCGCGGCCGGCACCGCCTTGAGCGTGGCCTCGTCGGGCGTCCAGCCGCGCAAGTCCACGACCTCGGTGCCGATGTGTTCGGCGACGATCTGCAGCTGGGAATCGGGATCCAGGATGCCGAAGTCGGCCAGCACTTCGTCGACCTGTTTTCCGCTGCGTTGCAGCTCCTGGACCACCTCCTCGTACTGGAGATCGT
>CAZDUD010000263.1:0-1564 GCA_964508485.1 uncultured Hyphomicrobium sp.
CGGCCGTCACCGACCCCGGCGCGCCGGGAACAGCCCCCGATGGAAGGGATCCGCCTCCCAGGACGTCACCCCGCGCGGCGCCGGTGGACAACGGAGGGATCAAGAGCCGAGGTAGGTGTAATCCCGCAGCCCGCGCTCGTATTCATCGAGCAGGCGCATGGCATCGCTCGGCTTGAGACGGTCACTGCGGATCGCCTGGTCGATCTGCGCCTTCATCTGGCGCTTCAGTTCATTCTCGTCGTATTGCACCGAGGTCAGCGTCTGCACGATCGTGGAACCTTCGATGACTTCTTCGACGTAATAACCGGCCGGCTCGTCCGGCTCGAGGAACACATGCACCTCGTTCACGCGGCCGAAGAGGTTGTGCAGGTCGCCCATGATGTCCTGATAGGCGCCCATCAGGAAAAAGCCAAGATAGTAGGGCTCGCCGCCCGGCGTTCCGTTCTGCCGCAGCTCATGGACGGGCAACGTGTCGCGCACGTCGCGCAGGTCGATGAACTTGTTGATCTGCCCGTCGGAGTCGCAGGTGATGTCCACCAGCGTGCTCTCACGCGAGGGACGTTCGTCGAGCCGATCGATGGGCATGATCGGGAACAACTGCCCGAGCGCCCAGTGGTCGAGCAACGACTGGAACACGGAGAAGTTGCAGAGGTACTGGTCGCCGAGGCTGTCCTCGAGTTTGCGGATCTCCTCCGGCACGTAGGCCTGTCCCTTGAACGCCAGGACCACCGCGTGGCTGATCTGCCAGTAGAGCGATTCGATCTTGGCCTTGTCCTGCAACTCCATGAGGCCGAGCACAAACATGTTGTGCGCGTCCTCGCGGCGCTCGGCCGCGTCATGGAAGGCCTCCAGCTTGTTGAGCTTCTGCAGGTTCTTGCGGATGTCGAGCAGCTCGCGCACGAGGGCATGCTCGTTATCGCCGAAGACCAGCGTGTCCGCGAGGCCGGTCTTGTGAATGGATCCGAACACCTCCACCACAAGCACGCTGTGATGGGCCACGATGGCGCGACCGCTTTCGCTCACCAGATCCGGATGCGGCACCTTCTCGGCGTTGCACACGTCCCCGACATAGTACACGACGTCGTTGGCGTACTCCTGGAGCGAATAATTGGTCGAACTGTCGAAGGCCGAGCGGCTGCCGTCGTAGTCGACGCCGAGGCCGCCTCCCACGTCGAGGTATTGCAGGCCAAAACCCAACTTGTGCAGCTTGGCGTAGTAGCGTGCCGCCTCCTGCACGGCCTTCTTCACCGTGAGAATGTCCGGCACCTGCGAGCCGATGTGGAAGTGCACCAGCTTGAAACAATGCGCCAGACCTTCGGTCTTCAGCAGCTCGCACGCCGCCAGGATCTCCACCGTGCTCAGGCCGAACTTGGCGTTCTCGCCGCCGCTTTCCGCCCACTTCCCGGCGCCCTTGGCCAGCAGGCGCACGCGGATGCCGACCTGTGGCTCGACGCCCATCTGCTTGGAGATGGTGATGATCTGGCGCAGTTCCTCGAGCTTCTCCACGACCATGATCACCTGCTTGCCCAGCTTGATGCCAAGCAACGCCATGCGGATGAAGGCG
>CAZDUD010000264.1:0-1555 GCA_964508485.1 uncultured Hyphomicrobium sp.
GCGCAGCCGCCCGACACCCGCGCCGCCGATCAGCTCGCACACACGATGCGGCTCGTGAAGGCGGCCCGCTTCAACGCCGCCGCGCGCCTCGAGCGCAAGCAGGCGGTCTCGCTCTTCACGCAGTCGATGGTCGCACTCTATTTCGTCGGCCTCGCCGTGTTCCAGGCGGTCTACATCGGCCAGATCCCGGAGGCCACCGACCGCCTGATGACGTTCATCCAGCTCGTGTCGTCGGTCTTCACGCTGATGCTCGGGCTGCTCGAGGCCATGAACGATTACAAGATGAAGGCGCATCACCTGCAGAACTGCGCGCTTGCCGTTGCCGAGCTCGCCCAGGAGCTCATGATCGCGCGTCCAAGCGATCCCGAAGCCGTGCAGTCGTTCCGCCGCCGTTATAACGAGGCGCTGCGCGTCTGCCCCGTGAACCATTCACGTATCGACTTCCTGTGCGCGAGGCTCGACGTCGAGCCGGCGGACCGCATGATGCGCATTAGTCTCTCCGTGCGCTATGTGCTCGATGTCTACGGGCTCTACGTCCTGTTCCTCGCCGTGCCGCCGTTGATCTGGTGGGTGCACCAGTAGTTACGGCGCGGCCTTCGCCGTCGCGGGCGCAACCGACGATGTCGTGCTCGGCGGTGCTGGCGCTGCCGGGGCAGCAACCGCAGGAGCGGCCGTCCGCACGTCCTTCTCCACGCAGTAATTGCGAATGCGCTTTTCCGCGAGCGCCTTCGTCTTGGCGAACTGGCCCGTGAAGGGCACGAACGTCGGCTCCGTCAGCTTGTAGAGCTCGTTGGTGAAGGTCGCGCCGCAATCGAGCACGAACTGATGCAGCTCCGCCATCCGGCAGTCCTCGAGAACGCGCTTCGCATCCTGGTTGGCGATCCGCGCGTCGTAGGCCTTCGTCACACAGCGGTCCTGGTCCGCCATGGCCGCGATGAGATGGTCCTCGAATACGGGCTCGAGCGACGAGAATTTGAAATCGCCCGCCGCCTCGCGGATCGCGAACAGGTTGAGCATGACGTTCTTGTTCCAGTCGACATAGGCCTCGTCATAGGCCTGCTTGCGATGGCGCACCTCCTCGATCTCGGCATCCCGGCGGATGGAGGACGCCACCATGCCGGCCCGTGTGCGCCGCTCGTAGACGAGATGCGCGATGGTCTCGATGGCCACGCGGCGGGCCTGATAGGTGGAATAGGTCTGCGCGAGCCAGGCGCCGACGCTGGCCGTGATGATGCCGTTGATGACGGCGGACGCGAGCGCGAAGACAATGAGCTGCCGCCGTGTCAGACGCGCATAGCGCAGGAGCCCTCTGCCGGACATGCCACCCCTCCCCCGTACCTGATCGGGCCGCACTATAGCAGTGTCTGGGGACGCGTGCGCGGCCTCAGCCGCCCGTTACGCTCATGTGGCGCGCCACCGCCGGGCGCTTGTGGCGCCGGTCGATGACGAAGTCATGGCCCTTGGGCTTGCGCGCAATGGCGGATTCGACGGCCGCGCGCCGAAGCTCATCGCCGGGGCTTGCGCGGAGCGGAGCGCGCAAATCAGCCGCATCCTC
>CAZDUD010000265.1:0-1527 GCA_964508485.1 uncultured Hyphomicrobium sp.
CGCAACGGCCAACCTCGAGCCAGACGTCTGCGCCGCAGTCGCGCCCGGCCCCGCCCCCGCAGGGTTATGGCGCACCAGCCTCTCAGCAGGGCGATCGTTGGCCGGCCCAGGATCAGCAGCGTCCCGCGCCGCAGTTCGGCGGCGAAGGTGACGACGAGTTTCCGCGCATCGTCCGCTCCCGCCTGCGCGGGTGACGGCAGACGGACATTGAAAAAGGAGAAGGCCGCGGAGGGACACCTCCGCGGCCTTTCTGTTGCGTGGAACCTAGGCGCTCAGAGCGCGATATAGTGCCCGCCGTTGACGTCGAGGCACGCGCCCGTAATGAAGCCCGCTTCATCGGCAGCGATGAAGGTTACCGCACGCGCGATCTCGTCGGCCTCGCCAAGGCGGCCAACCGGAATCTGCGGAATGATCTTGGTGTCGAGCACTTCCTTCGGCACGGCAGCCACCATCTCGGTGTTGATGTAGCCCGGCGCGATGGTGTTGACGGTGATGCCCTTGGCCGCCGTCTCGAACGCGAGCGCCTTGGTGAAGCCGTGCATGCCGGCCTTGGCGGCCGAGTAGTTGGTCTGGCCCATCTGGCCCTTGCGGCCGTTGATCGACGAGATGTTGATGATGCGCCCGAAGTTGCGGCTACGCATGCTGTCGATGACGAGGCGGCTCATGTTGAACACCGAGTCGAGATCGACGTTGATCACCTCGCGCCACTGCTCGGGGGTCATCTTGTGCAGCATGGCATCGCGCGTGATGCCCGCATTGTTGACGAGCACGTCGATCGGGCCCAGCGCCTTGGTGACCTCCGCAACGCCCTTGGCGCACGCATCGTAGTCGCCGACGTTCCACTTGTAGACCGGGATTCCCGTCTCGACCTGGAACTGCTGAGCGGCGGTATCGTTGCCGGCGTAGTTTGCGGCGACGCGATAGCCCTTGTTCTTGAGTGCGATGGAGATGGCGTGGCCGATGCCACGCGTGCCCCCTGTAACCACAGCGACGCGCGTCATAAGTGAGATCTCCCTAGAGCCGGTTTCTGATTGATTGCGGTGATGGAAATAGCGCCCCGATCATGCGGCGGGGAGCCTCAAAAATGTAGCAGCACAAACGGGTAGGAGGCTTCCTCCCCAGGCGAGTAGGGAGGAAGCCGAGCACGGGAGGTCAATCGCGGGCCACGCACATGGCCACACCCATGCCGCCGCCGATGCAGAGCGTCGCCAAGCCCTTCTTGGCATCGCGCCGTTGCATCTCATAAAGCAGCGTCGTCAGGATGCGCGCGCCCGAGCCGCCGATCGGATGGCCGATGGCGATGGCGCCGCCGTTGACGTTCACCTTGTCGGTATCCCAGCCGAGCCCCTTGTTGACGCTGATGGCCTGCGCAGCGAAGGCCTCGTTGGCCTCGATGAGATCGAGATCCTCGATCTTCCAGCCCGCCTTCGCCAGCGCCTTCTTCGAGGCCGGAATCGGCCCGGTGCCCATGATCGACGGATCGACGCCCGACGTCGCCCACGACACGATGCGCGCAAGCGGCTTCAC
>CAZDUD010000266.1:0-1526 GCA_964508485.1 uncultured Hyphomicrobium sp.
CGACATCAACAAGGAAAAGGAACGCGTCAGCCTCGGCCTCAAGCAGAAGCTCGCCAATCCTTGGGACAGCATCGAAGCGAAGTACACCGTCGGCCAGAAGCTCAAGGGCAAGGTCGTCAACCTCGTCCCCTACGGCGCGTTCGTGGAACTCGAACCCGGTGTCGAAGGTCTCGTCCATGTCACCGAGCTCTCTTGGACCAAGCGCATCGCCAAGCCTTCCGACGTCCTCAAGCAGGATCAGGAAGTCGAAGCAGTCGTGCTCGGCATCAACCGCGACGAGCAGAAAATCTCGCTCGGCATCCGCCAGCTCGAAACCAATCCTTGGGACAAGGCGTTGGAGAAGTATCCGCCGGGGACCCGCATCAAGGGCAAGGTCCGCAACCTCACCAGCTACGGCGCTTTCGTCGAACTGGAAGAAGGTCTGGACGGCATGATCCACGTGTCCGACATCTCCTGGACGCGCAAGATCAACCACCCCTCCGAAGTGCTCAAGAAGGGCGACGACGTCGAGGCCGTGGTGCTCGAAGTCGACCGTCCCAACCAGCGTATCGCGCTCGGAGTGAAGCAGCTCTCCGAGGATCCGTGGGAGCACATCGACCGCCATTACAAGGTCGGCGATCTGGTCACCGGCAAGGTCACCAAGCTCGCGAGCTTCGGCGCGTTCATCGGTCTGCAGAACGAGATCGACGGCCTCGTGCACATCTCGCAGGTCAGCGAGGAGCGCGTGGAGAAGATCAAGAACGTCCTCACCGTGGGCCAGGAAGTGACCGCCCGCGTGGTGAAGATCGATCGCGGCGAACGCCGTATCGGCCTTTCGATCAAGGCCGCCAACTACACGCCGGAACAGCTCAAGGAAGAGCAGAAGCTGCTCGATGCCCTCAAGCCCGGCGAGGACCTGGTCGCCCTGGCCTCCGCGTTCGATGCCGCCGACGAGGCGCGCGCCGCTCGCGACAAGAACGACTAAACGGTCCCGGCATTCGGCCGGTCACAACCTTTCCGCCACGGTGGCGGCTTCGATGGGGGGGCAGGCTCGCAAGGGCTTGCCCCTCTTGCGTTGGGCCCCTCACCCCTCCCCCCTCATTCCCCGTCCCACTGCCGCCATAGCCGCGAGCGCAACGACGGAAACAACTCCAGCGCATTGTCGCGCAGCACCTGCTGTCCGATGCGTCGCGCATGGTCCTCGCGCAACTCACCGCGCTCCACCTTCTCCGCCAGCGCCTCCGTCAGGCAGCGCCGCGTCCACTCGGTCGCGCCATAGATGCCCTCCACGTGGTGCGCGTCCGCACCCCAGAGCAAGCGGTTGCTCGGCATGACCTCGAGGAACTCCTGATAGGCCCGCTTCGCCATCGTGTAGCTGATGGTCGGCAGCCACACCGTGTCGATCCAGACGTGCGACCCATGCCGCTGCATGATCGCCCCGGTCTCACCCACCCACGGGTAGCCGCCATGGAACAGAATGAACCGGGTCTTCGGATGCGCGGCGATCAGATCCACGAGGTGCATCGGGTTCGATCCCTGGATCCGTG